>JBFELT010000101.1:0-11557 GCA_041552015.1 Woeseiaceae bacterium | reverse complement strand
CTGTTCCTTATTTGCCGAAGTAGAATCGTCCGGCGAGCGTGTAAGACGAAGCGTCGTCACTCCAGTTGGCGCCGAGACCGAGCGCAAAGGCGTCCGTAAAGCTATAGAGTCCGCCAACGCCGAAGCCGGTGTCACCGCCGCTGTCGCTGAAGTCGACATAGTTGATTCCCGCGTTCAGCTCCAGCAGATCGCTGGCCGCAAAACGCAGGCCAACACCCAGGCCCAGGCCGTTGTCATCAACGCTGCCGAAGCCAGGCGCGTCAAGTTCCACATATTGATACGACACGCTGGCAACGAGGTCGACGGCGGGCGACAGTGACGTGTGCCAGCCGATACCGGCGCCTAGCGAGGTCGCGTCAACGCCGAAATCGAGACCGGCGGCTTCGTAACCGCCAAAGACATGAAAGTCCTCGTTGATAGAGTAAGAGCCCGAGAGCCCGAAGCCGTCGCCGTCGACATTGACGTCGTCGTATTCGACGTTGCCATAGCCGAGCTGAATATAGCTGTAGTCGAAGTCTTTCGCGGCGGCCGAGACCGAACACGCGAGGGTGAGTAGTACAAATGCTGAACGCAACATGGCGCTCTCCCGATTCACTGGCCCAAGGAACGCAAATGCTAGCGGTAGCAGGATTTCACGACGGGGCTTGCGTCACAATTCTCGCGACGTGCAGATTATGTCAACTCATGGGATCGGCCACTACGCGCCGCGATTACAGTGAATCCAGCAAGGCATCGATTTCTTCCACCTGGCCTTCTGTAACCGGCTGGAATTTCCCCAGCGAGCAGCGCATGCCGGTCGTCCATGAACCGCCCCAATGCCATGGCCAGCGGCGGTACCAGGGCCAGTCGAACCAGTCGGCGACCTGGAAACTGTCCATATCACACATGCGTGTGCCGCTGAACGAGCGCAGGACCAGGACGTCACCACGGCGCAGGTCCTGGCAGCGCCCGCGCAGCGTGTTGATCCAGAGTCTGTCGCGGCGACCCTCAAAGAGAATGTGGCGGTCGCCGAGCGGTCGGAAGCTGCGGTACTCGTTGTCGGACAGGCAGCGCTTGGTGTCGCCAAACTCGGCGGGGTCGAGCTGCACGCTAAGAATTTCGTCAATGTCTGCCTCTACCGCCTGCCGTCGAGCCGCGTAGTCAGGCGCGCTCGCGCAGCCTGCGAGAAGCAGGGCGGTGCAGGATAGAAAGCCGATGGCCTTGTACATCGTACCCATCATTCGCTCCTTTCTGGGTTGCAGAAAAAAACTAGCACGCGGATGGGGCCGCCAATATACGTGATATGTGCAGTCCTCCCAGACGCCCGGTCAAGCCGTCGGTCGGCGTTGGGGGCGATGCGATTTCACCGATCAGGTCTTCGGTGAACCGGTCGTGAGCCGGTAGGCAGCCGGGTCTTTCGGGGCACCGCAGGGTTCGCCCCGTCAGAACCGGCTTGACTGGAATCTCGGATGCGGAGATAGTCAATAGGTGAAACCACTGTTGCCGCAGAGCAACAGAGACCCGGAGTCCGTTGAGCGCAGTTCCAGGGGGAACAGGGCGCTGCGCACGAAACAAGAAAATACACTGTTTATTCAATGTATTACACTAGATTACGGACCTAATACTTCGTTGGAGATTCAATAAAATGAACCTAAGTTATGTGAAAGCAGCGCGCAGGACCGTGGTCCTGAGCCTTTTTCTGCCGCTTACTGTTGCAGTTCCGCAACAGAGTTTTGCGCAGGGCGGGGATGAATTGATCGAAGAGATCGTCACGACGGGAACTCGCCGAGCCGACCGATCGGCCGCCGACTCACCGGTGCCGATTGATGTCATCTCGGGCACGGAGTTCTCACAGAACTCGTCTGCCGACGTCCAGGACATGTTGCGCACGGCGGTTCCGTCGTTCGATGTGAACACGCAGCCCATCAGCGATGCAGCGACGATCGTGCGGCCCGCGAATGTGCGTGGCCTGTCACCGGATAACGTTCTGGTCCTGGTCAACGGAAAACGGCGCCATCGCGGTTCCGTTATCTCGTTCCTCGGCGGCGGTATCTCTGACGGAGCCCAGGGTGTCGATATTTCGGCCATCCCGTCCCTCGCCCTCAAGCAGGTTGAGGTTCTGCGTGACGGTGCGTACTCGCAATACGGTTCCGACGCCATCGCCGGCGTGATCAACTTCGTCCTCAGAGACGAGTCCGAAGGCGCTGAAGTGGCGGTCAACTATGGTTCGACGTATGAAGACGATGGTGACAACTATCGTATAGCGGGCAACATTGGCTTGCCGCTTGGCAACTCCGGCTTCATCAACCTGACCGCTGAATTCAACGAGACCGACGGCACGGTTCGCTCGGTTGTTCGTGACGATGTCCAGGCGCTGATTGCGGCGGGCAATACCGACGCGGCGGATTTTCGCACCATCAATTCCTACACGAATGAAGTCCCGCAGTATTGGGGCCAGCCGGATGTAACCGATGACATCAAGTTCTTCGTCAATTCGGGCGTCGACCTGAATGAAAAAGCGGAGCTCTACTTCTTCGGCAACTTCGCACAACGAACGGCGGAGGGTGGCTTCTTCTACCGCAACCCGACGAATCGTGGCGGCGTGTACGCCGGCCCCCTGGTCGATCCGCTTACCGGTGCCCTGGATCCGAATGGCGTAGCCTCTGTGCGCGTTGGTGACCTCGACGGCCTCGGTGTTGGCGGTGCGTGCCCTGCGGGCATTCCGCTGACCGGCACTGACGGCTTGATTCCCGATGCAGCAATTCTCGGCCAGGTTGTGGCCGATGCGAACTGTTTCTCCTTCGTAGAAACGATTCCGGGTGGCTTTGTTCCTCGCTTCGGCGGCGACAACGAAGACATGGCCGTTGCGTTGGGTATCAGAGGTGAGTTCGATCTGGGTACGGGATTGAGCTACGACTTCAGTGTGTCGAACGGCTCTAACCGCACGGATTTCTTCATTCGCAACACGGTCAATGCATCGCTCGGCCCGAACACGCCCAGAGACTTCGTTCCTGGCGGACAGGAGCAGACGGAAACCATGGTTAACGCAGACTTTGTCTACTCCGTGGATGCCGGCCTCGCCTCGGATCTGAACGTCGCGTTTGGCACCGAGTATCGAAAAGAAGAGTTTGACCTGTTCGCAGGCGACCCGGCGTCATATGCGCTTGGACCGCTCGCTGATCAGGGATTCTCGTCCAGTTCGAACGGCTTTGGCGGATTCCCGAACAGCTCGTCTGCCGACCAGGACAGCGTCGCCGTCTATGTCGACCTGGAAGCCGATATTTCCAACAAGGTCACGCTGCAGGCGGCCGTTCGTTACGAGGACTTCAGTGAGTTCGGCGATACGACGGATGTCAAGATTGCCGGTATGTTTCACGTGACTGATACCTTTCGGATTCGTGGCGCATTCTCAACAGGGTTCCATGCACCGACCGCCGGACAAGCGAACATCACCAACGTAACCACGCAGAACGTTGGCGGTGTCCTCATTGACCAGGGCACGCTGCCATTGTTCTCTCCGGCGGGCCAGCTCGCGGCAGACTTCATTGAAAGCCAGGGCAATGGTCGCCCGGACCTGGGCCCGGAAGATGCGCGCAACCTCGCGCTGGGCTTCGCGTTCGACTTGGGCGATTCAACCTGGACAGTCGATTTCTACGACATCAAACTTGAAGATCGCGTTGCGCTCGGCGCCGACGTGGATTTCCTCGATGCGCTGAACTTTGTGGATGGCAACGTCAACAATTACACGAGCGTTTCGGCAGCATTGACGGGGCTTGATGCAGATGGCGTGATCAATCGGCAGGATTTCATCGGTCTCGATGATTTGTCGCAGTTCCGGTTCTTCTCCAACAGCTTCGATACCAGCACCACCGGTATCGACGTGGTCGGCACCTTCCCGTTCGCACTCGGCAGTGGCGAGTCGAATATCGCAGTTGCCGCTAACTACAACAAGACCGAGGTGGACAGTGTCGGTACGCTGAATCCAATCGATGCCGATCGGGTACGGGCACTTGAAGATCTGCTGCCGAACGTCAAGGGCAGTGTCACCTGGACGCATGTGCAGGACAAATTCCGTACGATGCTGCGCGCCAACTACTATGGTGGGTGGGACGACACCGGGAACGGCGTTGACGGTATTGGTGCCGAAGTCCTGTTCGACGCAGAGCTTGCCTATCAGGTGCGCGACAATATTGAGGTCGTTGGCGGCTTGGCCAATGTCTTCGATGCTTATCCTGAGAAGAATCCAGCAGCCGGCGATTTGGGCCAGCTATATTCAGAGGCCAGCCCGTTCGGCTTCAATGGCGGCGCGTGGTACCTGCGAGCCCGGATGCAATTCTAGGTTTCGAGCAATCGTTACCAGGAAAGGCCCCGCCAAGTGCGGGGCTTTTTTTTGCGTTGAAACGAAACAGGAGATGTTTGTCGCTTGTCCAGGGATTTCGCGATGTTGTCTCCTGTAAGAAAAAGCCCCGCTCAAAGAGCGGGGCCTATGCGCACAACTAGTGCGTTGGTCAATCGCGGGAAGCAGGTTCCCGTGCGTTCCACCTAGAATTCAGCCTTGACCTTCAGGTAGTAGGAACCGCCGTTGAAACCGTTCGGGGCGGTCGGCGGATACTGTGCGCCAACGACACCGGCATACGGGTTGTCATCGGGTGTGGAGTCAAACGCGTTCCGGGCTCCGAGGACGATTTCCCAGTTGTCCTGGAAGCGATAGGCGCCTTCCAGGTCGACCGTTACTTCAGCATCCGCATCGATCGGCAGATCACAGGTTCCAATGGCGTCACTGCCGACGGCATCGAGATGGCACTCCCAGAAGCTGCCGAAATAATTGAGCCGTGCCAGGCCTCGCCATTCGCCCCGGTCATGATTCATCGTGATGCTGCCGCGAACCGAGGGCAGGTTCTCTTCCAGCTGTCGCTCACGCGTGAACGAAAGCGTGCCGGTGCCGTCGCTCAGCTTGCCGCTGGTGACCTCGGTATCGGTCCAGTTAAACGCGATTGCCAGTGAAGTATTGCCACCCGGAATCCAGTCCACGTCGGTGTTGGCAACGATGTCGATACCCTGGGTCTCGGTATCGAACGCGTTGTTGAAGAACCCGAAACTGGTCAGGTCTTCCGATCCGGCGAAGTCCGCAGCGTTCAGGATACCCGCACCGTCCAGCAGGTTCAGGAGCTGGCTGGTCGTGTCATTGGGGTTGTATGCGACACCATTGTTGTCAGCGGTGGTCTGTAGCGCGGCAACGAAATCCTGCTGATCGGAGATCGAGATGCGGTCGTCGACGGCAATGTTGAAGTAGTCGACGGTGACGTCGAAACTGCCGATTGAGAAGGCCGCGCCGATCGTGAAGTTGTCGGACTCCTCGGGTCCCAGCGTGGGTCGCACACCTCCCTCGGAGACGATGAAGTCGGCGATGAACTGCCCCGCGGCGCTCGACAGGGGAATGGTGCCCTGGTCGACCAGGAAAGTACCGCTGAAGGCCGTAGTGATATTGGTCACGTTGGCCTGCCCGGCGGTAGGCGCATGAAAGCCCGTGCTGAAGGTCGAACGAAGCTTGGCGGTATCGTTCAGTGCGAACAGCCCGCCGATCTTGTAGTTGGTCGTGCTGCCGAAGGAATCGAAGTCCTCCCAGCGCACGGCAGCCTGCAAGACGAGGCGGTCGGTTACGTCAGCCTCGGCATCGAGGTAGAACGCATCGTTGGATTGCGACTTCGCACCGGCGCTCGCAGGTGTAAAGCCACCGAAACCATTCGAGCTTGACGAGAAGCCCTGTCCGGCGGGAAAAGCGGCCGACGGTGCAGCCAGCGGGCCAATCTCGTAGGACTGTGGGTCGCCGGCGATGATTTCGAACTCCTCATCGCGGTGCTCGTAGCCGAAGGCGAAGTTCAGGTCCGACGCGAAGGCCGCAACCGGGATTCCGTAGGCAAGGTCCAGGTTGAAGTTGTTGTCCGTCTGGATGTACGTGCCGGGCTTGAAGGATCGGGGTGTGTTCGGACCAAGGCTCGCGTTGATGGTGTTGTTGATGAAGAACGAGGCCTCATTCTTGCCGTAGGTATAGCTCACGTCATAGGACAAGCCACCGCCGAATTCGAGTTCGCCACGCAGGCCGGCGACCAGCGAGCTGTCTTCGAGGTTGCCGCCAAAACGCGGCGTGAAACCGCCGGGCTCGAGCTCGGTAAATGCCCAGCAATCGGGGTCTGCGGCAACCGCGGCAAGGTTTGCGGTGTCGTTGGGGTCAACCGCGTAGACGCCGCAGTTGCCGGAGCCGTCTGCGGTCAGGTCACCAACCAGCAGCGTGGCACCACCGTCATTGGAGTACACGGCGCCGCGGTTGGTCGGGTTACGGAAGAAGAATCCGCCTTCCACTTCGCGCTCGGCATAGTTGCCGAAGGCGTATAGCTCCACCTTGTCTGACAGCGGCACAGCCGAATTGACGAATATCGTGATGTCGTCATTGACGTTGGGCTGGCCCCAGATCTGGGCAGGGTTTGCCACGGCCGTGTTGCCACCGGCAATCAAGGCAGCGGCATCATCGCGCTGGATCGAACGGCTGGTTGCATCCACCTCGGCGTACTGACCGCTCAGGTTGATAAAGCCGTCGGTGCCCAGCGGCAGACCGATGTTGCCGGCGATCTTGTACTGAGCGCCGTCGCCTTCGTAGGTCTCACCCCACTGCGCCTCGACGGAAGCACCGTCCTGGGTATCGCGGAGGATGAAGTTGACGACGCCCGCTATGGCGTCAGACCCGTACTGGGATGCGGCGCCATCGCGCAGGACTTCGACCTGTTTCAAAGCGATGGTCGGAATAACGCTGATATCGGGACCCTGAGATCCGTCGGATATGCCGCCACCAAGGAACGAAATCACGGCGGCACGATGCCTGCGCTTGCCGTTTACCAGCACCAGCGTCGAGTCCGGAGCCAGGCCGCGCAGGTTGGCGGGTCGTACCAGCGTTGCCGCGTCTGAAATCGGCTGCGTGTTGACGTTGTAAGAGGGGACCGAGGTGCGCAACAGGTTGCTCATGTCGGTATCGCCCTGGTTTCTCAACTCATCGGCGGACACGACATCGATGGGTGCCGGTGTGTCATCGGCAGAGCGCGCGGCGCGCCGCGTGCCGGTTGTGACGATCTCCTCGATCATTTCGTCCGACTGCGCAAATGACTGTTGCGGGGATGCAACAGTAAGCAGCACGGCCATGGGCAGCAATGCCCCTTTTACTATCCGGGATTTAGAATTCACTTTTCTCTCCTGTTTTCGGACACTTGGTCGGCGATGGATGAGACAAAAGTCGCGTATTGCGTCAGGCAAATCGCGGGAATTCTTCGCATTCAAACACCGACTGGCTGCGCCGTTGCATGACTGCGACAGCGTTTGAACGCTTCAATCATTATCCCGTGGGTCAAGAGTGTCAAGAGCGTGAGGCGCTGCCTGCGCGCGGGCGGTCGAAATTGGCGGTGCCTGGCGGCTTTTCCGGCGGCCGGTTCCGGCTGACATCACCGCGCCCGTCGATGGCCGTTCCCAACGGTACGAGCGGATCGCCCCGGCGCCGCCCTTTGAAGCGTTTGCTAGTCGACCTTGTGCAGTGTCAGGAACATGGCCTTGTCGAGCACGACGAAAAAGTCCTGGTAAGTTTTGGCGTCCGTCACGCTATTTTCGCCAATGCGCGCGTTGGCGCGAACAGACACCCGTCGGCCCTCTTTCTCGACGACGGTAACGGTCATTCGCATGGTGTAGTCATGCAGGCGCGTTGCCGTGACCGTGCCGAGTTCTGCGTCGGCCTGATCGATCGTGAAACCGAGATCCTGCAAGGTCGCGATGACGGAGCGCATGGTCATCGCCTTGTCGAGCGTGTCGTACTCACGCGTTTGTATCTGGCGAGTCTCGAGCTGCGTGCCGGGACCGGCCACGTCTGCCGGTGTTGTAGCGCAGCCGGCGAGCAGCAACAGACCGAGAACTGTCAGCAGCGCTGTTGATCGACTCATACGTCACCTACCTGTAAGAAGAGCGACTTGCGCAGATTGTCAAAGATCTGCTGGTAAGCCTCGGCATTTTCCACACGCTCGAGAACCTTGATGCGATCCATCTTGTCATAGATGACTCGCTGAATCGTGATGCGTGCTGTGTATTCCCCGCTGCGCGCGAGGCTTGGAAGCACCACCATCGTAAGCGTGATGTGCTGGTCGTCCTGCGCGGTCGACATAGCGTCGCAGCCGCCGCCTCCGCCCATTGCGCACAGCAAGTCGAGGAAGAACAGTCCGGTTTTTTCACTGGCCGAATCGGCGTCGGTAACCTTCGAGGCGGTAATAACGCCAAGCGGTTTTTCGATCCGATCGACGTTGAACTCCATGTCCTGCAATACCGCGATCGTAGCCGACAGAATATCGATTTCCGACGGCGCGGCCAGAGTACGCGTTTGTATCGATCGTACTTCGAGCGTGCTTTCCGGCAACCGCAGCGCCGCCTCGGGAATCGATGCCGCGCAGCCGCCGAGCAAGGTGATCGGCAGGAGTACCCAGTGTACGCGGCTCACTAGAACCTCGACGTATGGTAAGAGAAGTCACGCACCATGTTGTTGCCGTCAAACTTTATGACGACAGTCAGTGTTCGCTGCGAACTCGACGTGGACCCGGCGCTGGTGGAGCCTACGCCCGCGCCGCCACCCGAATTCCCGAAAAGCAATCCGACTATGGTGCCGCTGCTTCGCGAATAGGTGACATCGCTGGAGATCTTGTCGTAGATCCATGTTTCCTGTCGCTGGTCATCGGTTGTAACGATGTTTGGCGAGCCGAGTACGGTTGCCACATCGGCTGCCGACATGCCGAGACGAATCTCTTTCTGAACGGTGCCGACAGTGACCCGGTCGATGTTGTCGGCCTCGCGTACGTCGGCGGCATGGTGCGTCGCGCTGCAGCCGGCTGCGAGCAAGGCGGCCAGTGCAGACAGCGCCAGATTTCCTGCGGTTTTCATCGTATTAATCCTCCGCGCCGCATCATCGCGGCAAAGCTGATCTTACGCCCGCGGGCCGCGGTGGCAATACGGAATCGCCGATGATTACCTGATGAACTCCTGAGGCGGTCAGAAACATGCAGGATCGCCCGCCCGCGACAGGCGTACATCGGGACTGGCAGCGACGCGCGAGCCATCGTGCGCAAGGTCGCGGAAATAGCGGCATTGACGGGCGATCCAGCCGCCCAGCGGATACACTGCCTGATTCAAGGAATCGCAGGAGCTGCTCCTCCGTGGACCACGCCGACCTGGCAACGCTGAAAGCGGCCTACAAACAGCTGGAAAACCCGTCGCTCGCCATACGCATCAGTTCTGCGCTGGGCATGCCGGTGGAGGCCGTAAGCCGCGAGATTGGAAAGCGGGCGCCAGCGGCCGTCGTCGAGGTGGTCAGCAAATCGAGTCACAAGGCGCTGGAGATCGTGCTGCAAAGCTCGATGCGCAGCCTCCGGGATGGGCAGCAGGCAAAGGCGCGTCCCCGCCTTCATACTGCGGCAGCCATGACGACAGGCGCCGTCGCCGGCTTCTTCGGCATCGAAACGCTGATCGTAGAGTTGCCGGTGACCACCGGGATCATGTTCCGGTCGATTGCGGATATTGCGCGTGCCGAGGGCGAGTCGCCCAAGGATCCCGAGACGCTGTTGAACTGCATGCAGGTGTTTGCGCTGGGCAGCCGCACGTCGGACAAAGACGACGCCGCAGAAACGTCGTACTACGGTGTTCGCATCGCATTGAGCAAGGCTGTCACGGATGCACTGCAATACGTCGCATCCCATGGTATGGGAAGCGCGAGCGCGCCAGCGCTGCTGCGCCTGGTTTCAGCGATCGCCGCTCGCTTCGGTGTCGTAGTGACACAAAAAGCAATGGCCCAGACCATTCCCGTAATTGGCGCGATCGGCGGTGGCCTTGTCAATACGATATTCATATCGCATTTCCAGGACATGGCGCGTGCGCACTTCGCCATCCGGAGACTGGAGAGGCAGCACGGCGCCGACGAAGTTCAGCAGGCGTACCTGGAAATGTCCGGCGCCTGAAGCGGCGATCAGGGGCCGTGGGAGCCGGGACTATGAAGTTCCGCGTGTTCAAGCTCTTCAGATAGACGTGTAGTTTCCGCGACGCGGGCCTGCGAGAAGCGCGCGATCAGGAGGTACAGCGTCGGCGTCAGGTACAAGGTGAACAGCGCGGAAATACCGAGCCCGCCGAATACTACCCAGCCGATTGAATGTCGCGCCTCCGCGCCGGCGCCTGTACCGAGAATCAATGGCAGACCGCCCAGCACGGTCGAGACCAGGGTCATCATGACGGGGCGCAGACGACGCGCTGCGCCTTGCTCAATGGCGTCGCGCACATTGAGACCCCTGTCGCGCAATTGGTCCGCGAATTCGACCACGAGTACGCTGTTCTTGGCCATCAGCCCGATCAGCAGTACGAGGCCGATCTGCGAGTAAATATTGAGCGATGTGCCCGTAAGCAACAGTGCGAAAATCGCGGCGGCGACGCCGAACGGTACGATCAGGGTAACAACGAGTGCGCTCGTGAACCCTTCAAACTGTGCCGCGAGCACCAGGAAAATCACCAGGATCGCCAGGACGTAGGTGAGCGCGACTTCGCGCGAGGTTTCTTCCAGGGTCGCTGCTTCGCCGAGAAAGACGAGCGATACGTTGTCCGGCAGGACTTCTGCGCCCAGGCTTCGGAGGTCGTCAACGGCTCTTTGCAGCGCGTACGACTCTGCCATTTCGATATTGACCTCGATACTGCGGCGCTGCTTTTGCCGGTTAAGCTCCGTCGCAACTCCTTCCTCTTTCAGCGTAACAATGCTGGACAGCGGGATCAGTTTGCCATTGTTGGCGCTGACATAGAGATTCACAAGATCGGATGGATCATTGATCTCACCGCTGGCGGACTCCAGCAGGATAGGTACGGCTTCGTCGTCTATGTTGAGGTCGATCAATTCGTCGCCGTCGATCATGGCGCGCAGCGTGGCCGCGAGCGCCTGCAGGTCGACGCCCAGGTCCGCGGCACGTCGCCGGTCGATTTCGACCGACAGCTGAGGTTGCGTCGGGTCGAAGCGGATGTTCGGGCGTGTCAGATTCGTCAGGCGATCCTCGATCGCCGCCGCAAACGTCTTCGTTGCCTCGAAGATCTCGTCGTAGTCATTGCCGAGCAGCGCGATGCGGATGCCGCCACCCTGGCCGCGCAGATTGAGACTGTTGCTGCTCCAGACACTGGCGCGCACCCCGGGAATCGCCGCAAGCGGTTCGCGTAGTTCGTCCATGATTGCCTGCTGACTACGCTCTCGTTGGCTCCAGTCGACCAGTGGCAGGGAGACGAACGTTCGATTCGGATCCCACATTCCGATCATGCTGTAGATCGAACTCGCCTCTCCGCGGTCTACGTACGGCTGCAGGATATCCTCTATCGTGGTCGTCTGGCGGTCCATGAAATTCAGGCCGACTCCGTCCGGACCGCTGGCGAAAACGCGCACCAGGCCGCGGTCTTCGGGCGGGATCAGCTCCCGGTCCAGCGACTGGTAGGCAACGCCGGCGCCCGCCGCGAAGAGCAGCGCCAGTGCAATCGGCAG
>JBFELT010000100.1:0-11610 GCA_041552015.1 Woeseiaceae bacterium | reverse complement strand
GAGGGCGTAAAGGAGTAGCGAAATGCGCGCGATGGTCCTGACCTCGAGCGGCGGATTCGACGCGACCGGCACAGCGCTGCGGCCGGCGGAATTGCCGCGGCCGGTGCCGGAAGCCGGCGAGATCCTGATTCGCGTTGCAGCATGCGGTGTCTGTCACACGGAACTCGATGAAATCGAAGGCCGAACCCGACCTGCGAGTTTCCCTGTCGTGCCCGGGCACGAAATAGTCGGACGCGTGGTCCAGCTGGGTGAGGATTGCAGCCGGCACGAAATCGGACAACGCGTCGGTGTCGGCTGGATTCATTCCTCGAGCGGCGACGTCGACGAAAACCTCAGCGAGGCATTCGTCGCGACCGGGCGCGATGTTGATGGCGGCTATGCCGAGTTTGTTACCGTGGCCGAGCGCTACGCGTACCCGATACCCGAGTGCTTCTCGGACGTCGAAGCGGCACCCTTGTTGTGCGCGGGCGCGGTGGGTTTTCGCTCGCTGCGGCTTGCAAATCTCGAGGATGGCCAGGTTCTGGGTTTGACAGGTTTTGGCGGCTCCGGACACCTCGTGCTGCAGCTGGCGAGGTACCTTTATCCCGCCGGCAAGGTCTTCGTATTCGCGCGCAGCGAGGCGGAGCGGGCGTTTGCGCTCGAGCTGGGGGCGGCCTGGAGCGGTGATACTTCGGACACGCCGCCCGAAGCCCCGCACGCAATCATCGACACGACGCCCGCCTGGAAGCCGGTACTTGCGGCACTGCAACAATTGCGACCGGGAGGCCGGCTGGTCATCAATGCCATCCGCAAGGAACCGGCGGACCGTCATCTGATGGCGGATATCAGCTACGAGCGCCACCTGTGGATGGAAAAAGAAATCAAGTCGGTTGCGAATGTCACGCACGCGGATATCGAGACCTTCCTGCCCATCGCCGGCAAGATCCCGCTGCGCGTCGAGGTAGAGACGTATTCGCTGGACGATGCCAATCGCGCGCTGCGGGAATTGCGTTCGGGACATGTTCGCGGTGCAAAAGTACTCAAAATAGCCGCAAGCGGCTGAATCCTTTTCGGCCCGACGCGCATCTAATCTCTAATGAACCGGCGTTCCATCCCCTCAATGCAGAAAAAACGGAGAATCATCCCATGCGACAGCTGATGCCATTCATCCTCGTCTTCACACTCGTCAGCACGGCCGCTGCTGCGGAGGATGCGGATTGGGTAGAAAAAAGTAACCAACATGCCCAGATCGTTCTCGATGTGCTGGCGAAATTCAGCCCGGAAGGAGCGGGCAGCCTCGGCGTCGACGGGCTTGATGAAGAGATTCTCGACCTGGGTCCCGGTATACACGAACGGGGCATCGCCGAGTCGGAGAAGGTGCTTGCCGAGCTCAGGCGAAGACTCGAAGGCGAGACCAACGCCAAGGTGCGGCAGGATATCGGTATCCTGATAAAGGCCGTCGAAGACAACATCCACTCGTCACGGCTGAACCACGAGCTGTTACTCCCCTATTTCAATATCTCTCAAACCGTCTTCTTCGGCGTGCGCGGCCTGATCGATCCGCAGATTCCGCGCGAACGCTACCCGGCGGCCGTGGCGAGAATAGAAAAGTACGCGGGCCTCGCCGATGGCGCCAAGCCGCTGACCGAGCTGGCGAAAGACCGCACGCGCGAACGCTTCGACGTGGCTGGACTCGTCGGGCCGTATCGGGGCGAGGTTGAGCAGGATCTGGAGCGCGCCGAAACCTTCGTGACGGGAATCGAGGAACTGCTTGCCGGCACCGACCTCGAGGGCTGGGAAGAGAGCTATGCGACGCTGGCGGCGCAGCTGCGCGACTACAATGACTGGCTGCGGGCCGAGATGCTGCCGCGAAGTCGCGACGACTTCCGCCTGCCGGCGGCGCTTTATGAAGACGCTCTGCGTAACTGGGGTGTCGAATCGTCGCCGCTGGACTTGATTGAGCAGGCTACCAAGGGATACATGGATATCCGCAACGAGATGGAATCGCTCGCGCCGCTAATCGCTGCCGAAAAAGGCTATAAAACGAACGACTACCGTGAAGTGATTGCGCTTTTGAAGCGCGACGGTGCAATCGACGGAGACAAGCTGCTGGACCACTATCACTCGGTGCTGCGTGACATCGAAGAGATTATTGTCCGTGAGAAGATCATCACCCTGCCGCAGCGGGACGCGGGAATTCGTATCGCGTCGGCCGCGGAAACCGCCGCGCAGCCCGCCCCGCACCTGGACGTTCCCCGGCTGCTGGGCAATACCGGCGAGTACCCGTCGTTCGTCATTCCGCTGCTGACGCAGAACGAGGACGGCAGCTGGCAGCAAACGGATGATACCTACGAGGCCGGCGCATGGACGCTGACGGCACACGAGGCCAGACCCGGGCACGAAATGCAGTTCTCGAGCATCATCGAATCGGGCGTTTCGATCGCCCGTGCCGTGTTCGCCTTCAACAGTGCCAATGTCGAGGGTTGGGGACTCTATGCGGAGGCAATCGTACGTCCCTATTTGCCGCTCGAAGGCCAGCTGATCAGCCTGCAATACCGCCTGATGCGTGCGGCGCGCATGTTCCTCGATCCGATGCTCAACCTGGGCCTGATTACGCCGGAAGAGGCCAAGAGCCTGATCGTCAACGACGTGGCCATCGGCGAGACCTGGGCGCAGAACGAAGTGGAACGCTACACCTACCGCATGCCGGGCCAGGCAACGGCCTATTACTACGGATACAACAAGATGCAGGCGCTGCGCGCCCAGGCGGAACTCAAGTTGCGCGACCGCTTTGATCAAAAAGCCTACCACGACTACATTCTGGCGCAGGGGATGCTGCCGCCGGAGATCCTGAAAGATGCTGTCATGAAGGAGTTCGTGCCAAGCCAGCTGAACTGAGACGGTATACTGCGAGCTTTCTGTGCAGCCGTCCTTACCCTCGTCGCTGTTTCGGTTGCAGGCGAACGAGTGGTCAGGGACACCCGGGAGGCCGTATGTCCGAGATCATTGCCTGCTTTCGTTGCGGAGCCTCGCTCAGCGCGCTGACCTTGCCGCTGTCGCGGCGCGACCAGTGTCCCGAGTGCACGGCCGACCTGCATGTCTGCAAGATGTGCGTGTATTTCGATCGCTCCGTTCCCCGTCAATGTCGCGAGGACGGTGCCGAGGACGTGACTGAAAAGGAACGCGTCAACTTCTGCGACTGGTTCAGGCCGTCACCAGCCGCATTCGATCCACACGCCAAGTCGGCGGCGGATGCGGCAGCCGCGTCCCTGGCCTCGCTGTTCGGCGACGCAGGCCGAAATGACGATTGACCGTCGGCAATTCCTGGGTATCGCGGGGGCCGCACTGACGGCCAGCCAGGTGAGCGCCTGCAGCGACGTCGAAAAGCTTGCGACCCCCGGTGTGCCTCGCAGTAACTTCGACGAGACTTCGACCGCTGAGCAGGTTACGCAGGATGTGGATCTGAGCGGCAAGCTCGCTGTTGTCACCGGCTGCACATCCGGCATCGGCTTCGAGACCATGCGCGTACTGGCCAAGCGCGGCGCGTTGCTTATTGGCACGAGTCGTTCGATCGACAAGGCACATGCCGCCTGCGCCCGTGTCACAGGTCAGAGCATGCCAATCGAGCTCGAACTCTCGGATTTCGACTCTGTCGTTCGCTGCGCCGAAGCGATACGCGGCCTGCGCACGCCGGTCGACATCCTGGTCTGCAATGCGGGCTATCGGGGCGGTGGCAACGAGCGCCAGCTCGTCGACGGCATTGAAAAGCATTTCGCTGTCAATCACCTGGGTCATTTCGTGCTCGTGAATCGTCTCCTCGATCGCCTCTATCTGGCCAGGCAGGGCAGGATCGTCGTCGTGGCCAGCCGCGCGGCCTACCGCGGCGCGCCGGCGACGGGGATCGATTTCAACGACCTCGGCATGGCCCGCAACTACAGCGATTCGCTGGCCTACGGTCAGTCCAAGCTTGCCAACGTGCTGTTCTCGCTCAGGCTCGGGGACCTGCTGCGCGGTACGCGAATTACCAGCAACTCGCTGCACCCGGGAGTCATCAATACGGACATCGATCGCAACCTCAATCCGCTGACGCGATTCGGTTTTGGTTTGTTGACGAAGTTCGCCGGCAAGTCGCTGGAAGAAGGCGCCGCCACCAGTTGCTATGTCGCGACGAGCAAAGCGCTGGGCGCGACCAGCGGCCAGTACTTCGAAGACTGCAACGCCGTGACCATTAAGGGAGCCGGGCACATGCACGACACGGCCATGGCGGAGGAGCTAATGCGCGTCTCGCAGGAGCTGACGGCCGATTACCTGGTCGAGCAGAAACGGCCGGACTGGAGCGAATTCGAGAACGGCTGGCCGACGAAATCCGATCGGCGACCGGAACGGGCCCCGGGAGGGGAGGAGTAGTGTCCCGCTTCTTCGATTCGAACGATGATCGGGTTTCCCGAAGGCCGCCGTGCAAAGCGATCGGCGCGCTGCAACCATGCGCATAGACAGGACGGTTAGCTAATATGACTGTACCCCGCGCGCAGGCGCTCGTCGTGCTGTCGGGTGGCCAGGACTCGACCACCTGCCTGTACTGGGCAATCGATCGATTCGGAACGGAGAACGTTTCCTCGCTCACCTTCGACTATGGCCAGCGGCACCGGGTCGAGCTGGAATGCGCCGCGCAGGTGGCCCGGTTCGCGCGGGTCGCGAATTCCCGCCTGCCTATCGATACCTTTGCCGCGCTCGGCGGCGATGCATTGACCGACAGCGCGATCGAGATCGAAGCCGGCATCTCGTCGCCCACGGGTCTGCCCAATACGTTCGTGCCCGGCCGCAACCTGATCTTCCTGACCTTCGCGGCGGCGTTCGCCTATCAACGCGGCATCGATAACCTCGTCACCGGGGTCGCGCAGACCGACTACAGCGGCTACCCGGACTGTCGCGAGGAAACGATGCGCGCGCTGCAGGCGTCACTTCGTCTCGGCATGGAGAGCCGCGTGGTGATTCATACGCCACTGATGCATCTCTCGAAAAAACAAACGGTCGAACTCGCCCGCGATCTTGGCGGGCTCGAGGCCATGGCATTGACGCACACCTGCTACGAGGGCGCGCGGCCTCCCTGCCAGACCTGTGCGGCCTGCAAGCTGCGCGCCAGGGGATTTCGGGAGGCCGGGATCGAGGACCCGTTGCTCGGTTCGAAATGACGTACTCGGTCAAGGAAATCTATTACACGCTGCAAGGGGAGGGCGCACACACCGGGCGACCCGCGGTGTTCCTGCGCTTCTCCGGCTGCAATCTCTGGTCCGGACGGGAAATGCATCGCGCGGAGTCGGTCTGCCGATTCTGCGATACGGATTTCGTCGGCACCGATGGACCCGGCGGCGGCAAGTTCGAGACGGCAAGGGACCTTGCGCTCGCGGTAGGTCGGGCGTGGCCTGCAGGTCGCGATCAGGGGGCTCCCTACGTGGTCTGCACCGGTGGTGAACCCCTGTTGCAGCTCGATCCGGCTGCGATCAGTGCCTTGCATGCCGCGGGCTTCGAAATCGGCGTCGAGAGCAATGGCACACTCGAAGCGCCGGCCGGCATCGACTGGCTGTGCATCAGCCCGAAGGGCCGCGCCGCGGTCGTGCAAACGACGGGCAACGAGCTCAAACTCGTATACCCGCAGGCCGAGCCGGAGGCGCAGCCGCCGATGTTCGCCGGCATGCGCTTCGAACACTTTTTCCTGCAGCCACTCGATAGCCCCGAGCGGGCCGAAAATACCCGGCGAACGATAGACTATTGCCTCTCCAATCCGCAGTGGAAACTCAGCCTGCAGACGCACAAGATCGTCGGAATTGACTGATGCACTTTGACCCAACTGATATCGTTGCCGAGGTTATGATTTGAATCACCGCATTGCTCGCCTGGTCTTTGCGTTGGCCGTCGGCCTCGCCCTGGCTGTCTATTCCTACCAATGGATAAGCAGCCCGAAGCCGCGAGCAGAGCGAGCGAAGGAAGAGCAGGTGGTAATGACCTCGCGGTCCATGCTGAAAGCGCTGCTGTCGGCGGACGCGCTGCAACTCGTCGACCCGCTGTCACCGAACCGGAAAGTCGGCAAAGCCTACGTCTACGCGGAAGGTCCCGGGTGGGCGGTGTCGGGATTTTACCGTCGCGACGACGACGACAGCTGGCACCCGTACCTGATGACGCTTAACAAAGAGCTGGATCTCGTGCGGCTCAAGGCGAAAGACGCGACGCTCGCGAGCGAGGCCGCTGGCGATGCGCGCCTGGAAATTCTGCCCTGACGCGCGGCTCTCAGCTAATCGCGGCGGCGTCAGCCTCCGCCTGAGCCTCGGCGAGTTCTTCCTTACGCCACTCAAAGACGTTGAGTTCGATGAATATAAAGGCCACGAGCCAAAGGAACGCATCCCAGAAGTCGATGAAATCGCCTTTGAGACCCCAGTAAATGGCGGCAAGGAACAGCAGGGAATACAGCACTACCTTGGCTGCGTTGCTAAGCCGAAGGATAAGACCTTCGAGCCGGTCGCGTTCCTGCATTCGTACGTCAAACTCGAGCACAACGACGACACCGAGCCAGACGGCCGCGTTAATGACATCGACCCAGGCGAGATAGCGGATATCCCTCAATCCCTGTGCGTCGACGATCGCCGCCATCTCCCTGAACTGGTAGAACGCCGAGGCATCGGACAGGCTTGCACAATTGGCGGCGGAGATCGTCGCATACTCATCGAGCGTCATCGCCCAGGACCATTCAGCAGGAAGCAGGGCGCAAACGTCGGTCACGCCGGCGAGCGCGATCGTGTCGTAGACGAAGTCCAGGTTCTCAAGATAGCCGTAGAAGGCATACACGATAAACGCGTAGCACAGAAAGCGCAGCCCATGCAGGCTCCATCGAACGGGCCTGGTGAAATGGTGGTCTTCGAGCACGTACGTTTCAAGCTCGAACATCAGCAGCAGCACGACCCACGCTGCCGTATCGATCGTCGCCGAGTAGCCCTCGATGATGTCCGCCCAGGCGATGCCGTTGGAGAATTGCAATGCGGCCGCCGCGCTTTCCTCGTCGAAGAACCAATAGATGTTCATGCCGAGCAGCACGTAAACAACGTATTTGAATAACTGAAACAGCGCGCTGCTATTGACGTTCAAGACGTCGCTCCGATCCGGCGTTGTCCGATTCTATGTCTGTCCAATCACGATTGGCAACGGCGTAGCGGACTTCACCCCATCGGCGGGCTGTCGCGGCATTTCGCCTGAAGCGGCCTTAACGCCCGCGGCGATCATTGAGACACGATCTAGTCGGCTTGGGCCGTCTCCGTTTCGACGCCTGCGTAGTACACCCAGACGTTTTCTTCGCCGCTCAGCAATTCGATATATTTGGGGTGCACGAATATATTCTCCCGTCCCGACTTGATCTCTTTGAGAACGCCGAGCTCACACAGTTGCTTCAGGTAGACGGAGGCGGTCTGACGCTTCGCGATACCTGATTCCACGAGATTGCCAATGCGGCAGTACGGCTGCCTGAACAGCAGTTCAAGAAACTCCCACGAGTAAATTTTCGGCAGCCGCGACTGCACGAATTCGGCGGTGTGTTGCATCAGCTCGCGAATGGACTTGATCTTTTCCGTCGTCCAGGTACAGGTCTCCTCAACACCGTCCAGCATGAACAGGATCCAGGGCGCCCATTCCTGCGTCTCGGTCACTTCCTGCAGCAGCCGGTAATAGGCGGCCTTGTTCTGGATGATGTAGCGACTCAGGTACAGGATCGGCGAGTCGAGCAGGCCCTGCTGTACCAGGAAGAGGATATTGAGAATCCGCCCGGTACGCCCGTTGCCGTCGGCGAACGGGTGGATCGCCTCGAACTGGTAATGCTGGATCGCCATGCGAACCAGCGGATCGAATTCGCTGTTTTGCTGCATGAAGTCCGCCCAGTTATCGAGCTTCCGGATCAGAAGTTGCTGGCCAACGGGTGGCGTGTAGATGAGCTTGCCCGACATGCGGTTCTTCAGGGTCGTGCCAGGCTCCGATCGGATATCAAGCTCCAGTCCTTTGATCGTGCTGCATATCTGGATAGCCATGTCCGTCGTCAGCATGCGCCGCTGGACCATCTTGGTACCCTCGTACAGCGCGGTTCGGTAACGCAGTGCTTCCTTGGTGGCCGCGTCGGCACGGTCCTCGGCGATGTCCGCGAACTCGAACAGCTTGTCCGTTGTCGTGACGATATTCTCGATCTCGGAGCTGGCCCTGGCCTCGAGCAACGGCAGTGCGTTCACCAGCACGGCGGAATTCGGAATCAGCTCGGCCGCCTGCTTGAGCTCGGCGAGCGCGACACGCGCGTTGATGCAGCGCTTCAGGATTTCCGTCGTCTCGATCTTGCTGGCCGGCGGAGGCAGCTCCGGCAGCGCGTCATACGGTACAGATGGATCAAAATCAGTCACTTGGGGGGTCCTTGTCAGCCTCAGGTCGTGTCGACGGTATCGACAATGGGCGTCAATATGTCGATAAAGTGCAGAAATTTCGACACTTTCGCCAGTGATGTCGATACGATCGACGTATGCCGAGGATATGTCGATAAATGATCATTTTATCGACATATCTCCGAAACCTGTCGATCGCATCGTCATGTTTGCACGTCATGTCGATTTTTTAAGGAAATTTCGACATATCTGCAGTATAGGCCGAACCGCCGGCCGATTTCGTGATGCACTTGGCGAATCGGGCAACGCGGACGGGCGGCCGTTGTGACGTCCAATGCCTCGGGGGGTTACACCCCCGACGAGTGGCCCGGCGGAAGCCAATGGTGTAGGCATAATCCACAGGGCGGCGGCGGCCTCCTGCCTGACTGATTGATATAGAATTCGCGCCATCCAAAGCGCCGACCAGAGAGGAAACAACGTGGCCGTCAAAAGTGATATCGAGATTGCTCAGGAAGCCGACGTAAAGCCAATCCAGGAAATCGCCGGGAAACTCGGTATCCCGATCGATGCCCTGATTCCTTACGGTCACGACAAGGCCAAGATCAGCGCGGACTTCATAAAGTCGAAGCAGGGTGCAGGGGACGGCAAGCTGATACTGGTCACCGCGGTATCACCGACGCCCGCCGGCGAGGGTAAGACGACGACCACGGTGGGCCTGGGCGATGCGATGAACCGCATCGGCAGGAATGCGCTGATCTGCCTGCGTGAGCCCAGCCTGGGGCCCTGTTTCGGTATGAAGGGCGGCGCGGCCGGCGGCGGATACGCGCAAGTCGTACCGATGGCGGACATCAATCTGCATTTTACCGGCGATTTCCACGCGATCGGTGCAGCCAATAACCTGCTGGCCGCGCTGATCGACAATCACATGCACTGGGAAAACGAACTGAACATCGACCCGCGCCGGGTTACCTGGCGCCGGGTGGTGGACATGAACGATCGTGCGCTCAGGACGGTGACGTCAGGACTGGGCGGCTTTCACAACGGCGTTGTTCGCGAGGCCGGTTTCGATATCACGGTCGCCTCCGAGATCATGGCGATATTTTGTCTCGCGACGGACTTGAAAGACCTGGAAACGCGGCTTGGCAACATCGTGCTCGGTTATACGCGCCAGAACGAGCCGGTTACCGTGAGGGAACTCAAGGCCGACGGCGCGATGACGGCGTTGCTTCGAGATGCGTTCCAGCCGAATCTTGTGCAGACGATGGAGAACAATCCGGCCCTGATGCACGGCGGACCGTTCGCCAACATTGCGCACGGCTGCAACTCGGTTGTCGCGACGAAGACGGGCCTCAAGCTGGCTGACTACGTTGTCACCGAGGCCGGTTTCGGCGCGGATCTCGGCGCAGAGAAGTTCTTCAACATCAAGTGCCGCAAGGCAGGTCTCAAACCCGATGCGGTGGTCCTGGTTGCAACGATCAAGGCCCTGAAGATGCAGGGCGGCGTCGACAAGGCTGACCTCGGCGCAGAAAACGTCGAGGCACTCAGATCGGGCTGCAAGAACCTGGAGCGCCACATTCGCAACCTGGGCAAATTCGGGGTGCCGGTCACCGTTGCGATCAATCGCTATACGGCCGATAGCGATGCGGAAGTGCAAGCCGTTCGCGATTTCTGCAGCAAGTTCGGGGTTCGTGCGATCAACTGCACGCACTGGTCGGATGGCGGGGCCGGCGCGACAGAACTTGCCGAGCACGTCGTCGACATCTGTGACAGCGGCTCGGCGCAGTTCCGCACGCTCTACGACGACGATCTCACGCTGTGGCAAAAGACGGCGACGATTGCCAAGGAGATATACGGCGCTGAAGACATTATCGCGGACAAGAAAGTGCGCGAGGAATTCGCCAAGCTCGAGCGTGAGGGGCGGGGCAATTACCCCATTTGCATGGCCAAGACACAATACAGCTTCTCCACCGACCCGAACCTGCTCGGCGCGCCATCCGGGCATCACGTACAGATTCGCGAGATTCGCCTGGCCGCGGGCGCTGAATTCGTTGTCGTAGTCTGCGGCGCTATAATGACCATGCCCGGGCTGCCGAGGGTGCCGGCTGCAAACGCCATTCGTGTGAACGACGAGGGCCGCATCGAAGGATTGTTCTAGCGCCCAGGCCGTGCGCTGCGCCTGCAACTGATTTCGCTATGCCGGCATCTGTTTCCGGATATAGTCACAGTGCCATGCACAACAAAGAAGATCTCTTGAAGGGATTCACAATCGGGGACTGGGAGGTCTATCCGGGCCGCGGCGTTCTCTGCCGTGGCGACCAGGAAGAGCGGCCGGAGCCCAAGGTCTTCGAAGTACTGCTGGCGCTGGCATGTCGCGACGGCGAGTTGGTGACTCGCGACGATCTTGTCAATGACGTGTGGGACGGCCGTCCGACCTCGGACGAACCGATCAACCGTTGCCTTTCCCAGCTTCGGGGTCACCTGGACGATCGCGCCAAGCCGCACCGTTATATCGAGACGCTGCAACGACGCGGCTACCGATTGATGAAGCCGGTGGAATTGCACGGGGACGCCGCTCCGCAGGAGCCCGGGGAGATCGCGCCGCCAGCCCCTGGCTTGCGGGTCTGGCAGGTCGCTGCGCTGATAATGGCGCTGGCTTTGCTGGCGACGGCGGTGCTGACCCTGCGGCCCTGGGCGACGGAAAACGAGATACGCTCGATTGCGGTGCTGCCGATCGACAACCTGAGCGGCGACCCGGCGAACCAGTATATCGTCGACGGCATCAAGAACGTGCTTGCCCGGCGACTTTCGGAAGTCCCGGGGCTTGCGATCAAGAATACGCGCGTCCGCTACGACGGCGAACCGTCGCGGATTGCCAGGATTCTCGATGTCGACGGTGTCCTGTCCGGAGCGGTACAGCTACAGGATGCCACGCTGAAAGTGACCTACCTCGTGTCGAGAGGCCGTGACAATGTGACCATCGGGTCGGGCGAGGTCGACGGCAACCTCGCTGGCATATTTGCCTTGCAGGAACGCCTCGCAAACGAAGTGCGCAGGGAACTGACGAACTCGAAAACAGCGACGCCGGTCGCCGTGCATACACCCAATGCGAGTGCCTACAATCGTTACATGCGGGGAATGTACGCGCTCGACCATCGCGGTGAGGGTGAGAACCTCGAGAAGGCCGTCAGGCTGTTCCAGGACTCGATCAGACTCGATGACAGGTACG
>JBFELT010000099.1:0-11816 GCA_041552015.1 Woeseiaceae bacterium | reverse complement strand
TTGGCGATTCTCGAATTGAATCTGCCAGGCTCCTCTTCTGAGCCCGTGGAACCGCAGGAACAGGTATTTCAACTGGAAGTCATCGTACGTCAGGAGAAGATCGAAGTGGGTGATCGTAACCAGGGGCTGCTCGGTGTCTATCCGAACGGCGATGACGGTTACGATTTCGTGGCACTACGAAGCAAGCTTTCGGAATTGAAAAAACGATATCCGTCCAAGACGGACGCATCGATACTGCTCGAACAGGACATACCCTACGACACGCTCGTGCAGGTCATGGACACGGTCCGGGTCGCGGAAAAGATTGATGAAAAATCAATCATCCGCTCCGACCTGTTCCCCGACATTTCGATCGGCGACGCGCCGGTCCTGGACGGTGGAGCCTAAGCCATGGTCAAGTCAGCACGCGCCAAACGCATGGACAAGCACCACAAGCGCAACAAGGGTGCCGGTTCGCTCAACCTCGTTTCGCTAATGGATATCTTTACCATCCTGGTGTTTTTCCTGCTGGTCAACTCCTCGGACGTGGAGACGCTGCCGAACGCCAAGGATCTGCAGTTGCCGGAATCCATCGCCGAGAAGAAGGCCAAGGAGACCGTCGTCATCCTGATCGGTGAAACAGACATCATCGTGCAGGGAACACCTGTTGTGAAAGTTGCCAAGGTCCTGGCCAGGAAGGGCAATGACATTCCGGAATTGCGCGAGGCGCTGTTGTCGCAGAATGACCGGGTACTACGCCGTGAAGCACAGGAAGATATTGCCGGCCGCGAAGTTACGATCATGGGTGACAAGGACATTCCTTATCGTCTTCTGAAGAAGGTCATGGCGACGTGCACGGAATCCGACTATGGCCAGATTTCGCTGGCAGTGCTGCAAAAGAGTTCAGACAAGCTGGCCGACGTGCAGGCAGCGCTCTAGGAACAGGGACGAACAGGAGTCGCGGAATTGGATCTACCGTTTTACAGAGAGTATGAACTGCCATGGACCCTGGGCGCCGGCCAGGACCGGAAGTTCAGGCGCCTGCTCGGTATCGTATTCCTGATTTGCGTCGTTCTCGGCGTGATCTGGCCGTTCATTCCCGTTCCGGAGCCCGATCCCTACGACGTCACGGAAATTCCGCCGCGGATTGCGCAGCTGTTGCTGGAAGAGAAGCCGCTTCCGCCGCCGCCACCGCCGCCGAAGGAAGAAGAGCCGGAGCCGGAACCCGAAGAAGCCGAGCCCGAGCAGGTCGTGGAAGCCGAGCCGGAGCCGGAGCCCGAACCCGTGCCGGAACCCGAGCCGGAGCCCGATCGCGCCGAAATCGCGCGTGAACAGGCACAGGCTGCGCTGATGCCGTTTGCCGAGGACCTGGCCGACCTGGTCGATACCAACCTCGTCGAACAGATCGCCGACGATCGACCGCTGTCGGCATCGGTCGGCGAGGCAGTCCGAAACGAACGCTCGATGATTACCTCCAAGGCCGGCGCCGCGTCGACCGGAATCAATACCGCCGGAATGAGCCGAAATACGGGCGGCACGGGAATAGCCGGCCGCTCAACGACCAAGGTCGCCAGCCCGGTTGCCAACATCGGCCAGGCCGGCGGCGGCGCTTCGCGAAGCGGCAGCAGCGGCAAGGCATCACGCTCGCGCGAAGAAATCGAACTCGTCTTCGACAAGAACAAGGGCGCGATCTTCGCCCTTTACAACCGCGCACTGCGCGCCGATCCCTCGCTGGAGGGCAAGCTGGTGCTAAGGCTGACTATTGCGCCGAACGGCCAGGTCACCATGTGCGAGGTCGTCTCGAGTGAGCTCGGCGACCCGGATCTGGAGCGCAAGCTGGTGCAGCGCGTCAAGCTGTTCCGATTCGAGGCGCGCGACGTCGAGGCGATAACGACCACCAAACCGATCGACTTTTTCCCGGCCTGATCGCGCCATATCCCCTTGTTCCCGTGAGCCCGGCTCTGAGCCGGGCGGCGAGACGCTGCAGGATAGACGTGACCGGTACTTCTTCCCGAGACCTTTTTCTGTTGCTACGGCGGCTGACTGCGTAAACTGTGCGCTCAGCGAGGAGCCTTATGAACGGAAATCGTAAACTTGCGGCAATCCTGGTCGTAATGCTGGCGGCACCCGTGCCCGCCGAGGTCACTGTCGACGAGCTCATCATTCAGGCGGGTATCGTCGAAGGGGACGTCGCTTCCCGGGACTTGCCGAACTGGCGAGGTGCGAAAAAGATCATGATCGCCCGCGTCAGCCGGGAAGATCTCGACGCCTTGAGACGCCTTTATCCGGAAACGGAGTTTATCCCCGTGCGACCGGATTCCATCGACGTTTCCGGCGCAAGTGACGTGGATGCCATTGTCGGGCTGTGTGACGAGCGCCTGGTGGCCGCGGCGACGCGACTTGTATGGATACAGATCGCCTGGGCAGGCGCCGAGAGTTGCCTCGGTGTCCCGCGCGTCGGCAGCGGCGACATCGTTTTGACCAATATGCAAAAGATGTCGGCACCGGTCATCGGTGAACACGCGATTGCCATGGCGATGGCGCTGGCTCGGGCATTGCCTGTATTCGCAAAACGAATGCGGGGCGACGAACGCGCGAGTCTGTATGCGGCACCCGAGGGTATGATGCCGCTGGCGGGCAAGACCATGCTTGTTGTAGGGCTCGGCGGCATCGGCACGGAGGCGGCCAGGCGTGCTGCGGCCCTGGGCATGCGCGTGATCGGCACCCGCAATTCCAGCCGGGAAGGCCCGGAGTTCGTCGAATACGTCGGCCTGGCCGATGAACTGCTGGAGTTGGCAGGGCAGGCCGATGTCATTGTCAATGCGCTGCCGCTAACCAGTACCACCAGAAACCTGCTGGACGACAAGTTCTTCGAGGCGGCGAGGAAGGGCGTGCTCTTCGTCAATGTCGGGCGCGGCGCGACAGTGAGTACCGACGCCCTTGTGGCGGCGCTGCGCAGTGGCCAGGTCGGCGGTGCAGGGCTGGATGTCACGGAACCCGAACCTCTGCCCGTCGATCACCCCCTCTGGCAATTCGATAATGTAATTATCACCCCGCACGTCGCGGGTTACGGCGGCGAGCGAGAACGACACATGACCCTGCTCAGGGAGAACCTCAGGCGCTACATCGCCGGGGAGCCGCTGCTGAACGTCGTTGATCCGAAGAGAGGATACTGAGAATTCATGGCTGATGTGCCGGTAAAAAAATATCGCGTGCGTCGTGCCAAGAAATGGCTAAAGCGCACGCTGATACCTTTTGGTATACGCGCGGGCAAGGTCCGACTCAAGTGGAGCAAGTCCGACAGCGATACATGGCCACCGCCGTCGCAAGCGGCAATTCCAGGCCTGGCCCGATACGAGTACAGCTGGTTGTCGCAAAACGGTGAGGACGGTGTAATTCGTTTCCTGTTCGATCAGATCGGCTTCGAGTCACGCTGGTTCGTCGAATTCGGCTTCGGTGCCGTGCAGTGCAACAGCCTGCGCCTGATGATGCACGAAGGCTTCAGCGGCCTGCTGATGGACGGTTCGAGCGAGAACGTCGACTTCTTCAATTACACCGCCGGCAAGCTGGGGATCGACGGTGTGAAAGCGGTCCAGGCTTTCATTACGCTCGATAATCTCGAGGACCTCATCCGCGGCAATGGCGTACCCGGGGAGATTGATTTCCTCTCTCTCGATGTTGACGGCAACGATTACTGGTTTTGGCAGGAGCTCAACTGCGTGTCGCCGCGTGTCGTCTGCATCGAGTACAACGCCGGCCTCGGCCCGGACCTGTCTCTGACCATACCCTACGACCCGTCCTTCGAGCGCTACAGCAAGCATCCCAGCGGTTTTTTTCATGGCGCGTCACTCGCGGCGCTGGAGTCCCTCGGCAAACGCAAGGGGTACGACTTGATCGGATGCGATTCGACCGGTACCAACGCGTTCTTCCTGCGCGGCGACATCAATTTGCCGGACGTGCCTGCGATCACCGCGAGAGAGGCATTTCGGCCGCATGCCAACTGGCTGGGTCGCGGCATATCCGAAGCCGAACAGCTCGCGATCATGCAGTCCATGCCGTATCAGGAAGTATGATCCGGCACTTGCAGCGGCGCGGCTGAGCTATGCGCGGGCAAGTTTCCGAGGGGTTTCCACCAGTTGCGCGGCGTGACGCGCGAATTCTGATCCTGGGTAGCCTGCCCGGGCAGCGCTCAATACGCGAACAGCAGTACTATGCACACCCGAGAAATTCGTTCTGGCCGATCATGAAAGCGCTGTTCGGCATCCAGGGCGGATACCATGATCGCCTCGCGCAGCTGCTGGATAAGAGGATTGCGCTCTGGGATGTGCTGGGAGGTTCGCTGCGCCCGGGGAGTCTCGATGCAGACATCAATCTGGACAGTGCGCGGCCCAACGACTTCGAGGCCTTCCTGCGAGAACACCGGGGCGTTCAGCTCATCGCCTTCAATGGTCGAAAGGCCGAACAACTGTTCGCACGGTTTCTCGGCACCCGGCCAAAATTCCACGATATTCGCCGCGCGGGCCTGCCGTCGACCAGCCCGGCTTACGCGGCAATGGCTTTCTCGGTTAAGCTCGAACGCTGGCGGGACGTGCTCGCGTCCGCAGCCGATACTTTCGAATCAGGAGTTGACGATGATCGGGTACGTAACGCTGGGAACCAACAAGTTTGACGAAGCGGCAAAATTCTATGATGAGTTGTTCGCATCCATAGGGGCCGGGCGCCTGATGGAAGGCGATAACTTTATTGCGTGGTCGACGGGGCCGGGCGCACCGGCGGTGTCGATAATCAGGCCCTACGATGGCAACGCGGCGACCGTTGGCAACGGCGTGATGGTAGCGATCGTTTTGGATTCATCTCGGAAGGTCGACGCATTTCACGCCAAGGCCATGTCATTGGGTGCCGCGGACGAGGGTGCGCCGGGGCCGCGCGGGGGCAACTTTTACGCCGGCTATTTTCGCGACCGGGACGGTAACAAGCTGAACGCATTCTGCATGACCGGAGATTGACCCATGATGAGCAACGATCTGATCCTGCAGCCGATGATCGGCATGATGCTGCTGACGGCAATCGTCTGGACAGTCCTGTTTGCGAAACGAATTCCGGCGATGCGCGCGGCCAGGCTGCCGGCGCAGACCTACACGACGCCGGACAAGACGACCGATCTGTTGCCCGAGTCCGCCAGCTATCCCTCGAATAATCTGAAGAACCTGTTCGAACTACCGGTCCTGTTCTACGCGCTTTGCCTGTTGCTGTACGTGACCGGCAACGTCGACGAAACAGATGTTCTGGCTGCCTGGTTGTTTGTGGGATTTCGCGCGATGCACAGCCTGATTCACGTCACGATTAATATCGTCATGGCGCGCTTCCTGGCTTACCTGGCAGCATCCCTGGCGCTGTGGGTCTTGCTGCTCAGAGCGGCGATCGACATCCTTGCCGCATAGCTGCTTCGGCGACGCGCTACAGGGCGCTGTCGCCGGTCTCGCCGGTTCGGATTCGCCAAACCTGCTCGAGCCCGGTGACGAAAATCTTGCCATCGCCAACTTTCCCCGTCTTTGCGGCCTCCACCACGGCTTCGACGACGCGCTCTACCATGTCGTCGGAGACGGCGACTTCAATCTTCGCTTTCGGAAGAAAATCAACGACATACTCTGCACCGCGGTAGAGTTCCGTGTGGCCGCGCTGCCGGCCGAAGCCCTTCACCTCGCTGACAGTCATGCCCTGGATGCCGACTTCGCTCAGCGCGTTGCGTACATCATCGAGTCGAAAGGGTTTTACAATAGCGGTTACAAGCTTCATGCGTCCAGGTCTCCGGAACGGTCGGGTCAGGGCCGTATGCTAGCAATAGGCGTTGCTCATGTGTACAACTAAACGATTGGAGGCAGCGGGATACTATGGCGGTGACAAAGGCGCTCATCAGGGATCCGGACGGTCTTCGCTACTATGGTGGCGCGTCAGGCTACGCCGTGCTCGCGTACCTTGTCGGCTTCGCGGGCCTGTTTCACGACAATTTGCTCGTCAATGCCGTCGCGACATTGCTGCTGGCGCACGGTATGACGATTGCGGCCTACCTGATTCACGAGTGCGGCCACAACCTGGTATTCGTCAACAGCCGCCATAACGCGGCACTCGGTCGCTTCATGAGCTGGTTGTGTGGCGCCGCTTACGGCACTTACGAGGACATGCGCTACAAACATTTCCGCCATCATGTCGATAACGATGATGCTGTCTGGTTCGACTATGACCGGTACTTCGAATCGCACCCTCTTGTTACGAGGATCACGCGTGTCCTGGAGTGGGCCTACATTCCCGCGCATGACTTGTTGATGCACACGGTCATGGTTTTCACCTCGTTCGTCATTCCGCAGCGAAGAAAGCAGCGCCTTCGCAACGTTTCCGTCATAGTGATTCGCGGCGGCGTGTTCGTCGCGCTGTTGATCCTGGCGCCGAAAGTTGCACTGCTCTACGTGATAGCGTACCTGATCATGATGCACATACTGCGATTCATGGACAGTGTTCAGCATGACTACCCCTACAACCTTACGCTTTTCGATTACGAGCCGCCGCCACACAAGGGCGACGCGGAATGGGAACAGCGGCACACCTTCAGCAATCCGCTGAGCCTGAGATTTCCAAAATTAAACTGGCTCACACTGAACTTTGGCTACCACAATGCGCACCACGCGAATATGAACCTTCCCTGGTATCGCCTGCCGCAGCTGCACTACGAGTTGAGCGGCAACGATCCTGACTACGTCATACCGTTCGCGTCGCAGCTAAGACTGTACCATCGCAACCGCGTGAGCCGTGTATTCAATCCGCAGCCAGAGGGCTATCCCACGGGGGCCGCGTACCTGACAGTCGCGCAATCCGGATCGGGCCCAATCGGTGGTAACGCAGCGTCTTTTCTTACGTCGTTTTGACGCACGGCACGCGCCGGCCAGGCTGGCGCCAGGGAGGCAGCAACATGTCCGACAACAAAGAAGTGGGCAAGATCGGCTGGATCGATATCAGCGTTGATGATGCGACGGGCGTTCGCGACTTCTACAGGAACGTCGTCGGCTGGACCAGCGAAGACGTCAGTATGGGTGACTACGCGGACTACTCGATGGCGATGCCTGCGACAGGCGACGTGGTCGCCGGCATTTGTCATGCACGAGGCAGCAACGCGGCGCTCAAGGGCGGCTGGCTGATCTACATCACGGTAGCCGACGTCAAAGAGAGTGCCAAATCCTGCGTCGCCAATGGAGGCACCGTCGTCGTGCAGCCCCGCGAACTCGCAGGTGGACAATTTTGCGTCATTGAAGACCCCAGCGGCGCCATTGCCGCTCTCTACCAGGCCTGATCGGTACACATTGACGAAGCGTATCGACAATCCGGAGTGGTACCGCGCGGTCGCGAAACTTGTCGGGCCAAACAACGATCGCGGAATCGCGGCGGCACTGGTCAGCGTTATCGCGGCGACTGTCGAACACAACGCGACCTGTCTGCTGGCATTTTACCGGGATGCGCCGCCCAACGTACTGCACCACACGATGACGCCAAGTCGAGCGCGCCACTACCTGGACCGGTACCTGGCGGGGCCGTATCTTCTGGATCCGCTGTACCAGCTGGCATTGCGAAGCAAGAAGGCGACGATGTGTCGCTGTCGCGACGAAACGCCTGATCGTTTTCGTTCGAGTGAATACTACCGACAGTATTACGAGCGAACGCACCTCGCGGATGAAATGGATTTTTTCCTGGACGCAGATAGCAAGACGACGCTGGTGCTCGTCGTGGGACGTTGGGAGACAAGGTTCTCCCGTGCCGATGTCGCCAGGTTCGCTGCCATAGAGCCGATCGTGAGGGCGGCCATGTCGCGGATCTGGGAGGAATGGTCTGCACGTCACTCCGCGGATGAGCGCGACCTGAGTATGCATCAGCGCCTGACACAGTGTTTCGAACGATTCGGCGAATCCAATCTGACGCAACGGGAACGTCAGATTACACAGCTGCTGTTACGCGGCCACTCATCGAAGTCAATCGCGAAGGAACTGGGTATTGCGCCTGGTACGGTGATGGTGCACAAGCGCAACCTGTTCTCGAAACTCGGAATCACGTCGCAGTACGAACTCTTCTCCCTGTTTATCGACAGGCTGTCCGCACTCTGAATTTTCCGGATACCTTGCGATTGGTATTCACCTGGAGACCCCGCCGGCCGACAATATCAGGGGACTGTAACTGACAGTGGAAGGGTGCCTGCCCGATGTTCGAATTTGACTTTGCTCACGGAGAAGATCTCGACCTGCTGCGCGAAACCGTCAGGGGATTTGCGGCCGATCGAATTTCACCGATTGCAGCCGACGTCGATGGCAGTAATGCGTTCCCGAGAGAACTGTGGCCGGAGTTCGGTGCGCTTGGCCTGCTTGGCATTACCGTGGAAGAGGAATATGGCGGTTCCGGGCTTGGTTACCTCGCACACGTAATAGCGATGGAAGAAATCAGTCGCGCCTCCGCTTCAGTCGGCCTGTCCTACGGTGCGCATTCGAATCTTTGCGTCAATCAGCTGCGGCGCTGGGGCACTGCCGGGCAGAAACAGCAGTACTTGCCCAGACTCGTCAGCGGTGAGCACCTGGGTGCCCTTGCAATGAGCGAGGCCGGTTCCGGTTCTGACGTCCTGAGCATGCGGACGACGGCGGTGCGGGACGGCGACGACTATGTCCTCAACGGCTCGAAGATGTGGATCACCAATGCGCCCGGCGCCGATGTGATGATCGTTTACGCAAAGACCGATCCACAAGCGGGTTCGCGCGGCGTTAGTGCGTTCATCGTCGAGCGCGGCGCAAGCGGCCTGTCGACGCCGCAAAAACTCGACAAACTCGGCATGCGAGGCTCAGACACCAGCGAAGTTCTTTTCGAGGACTGCCGAATACCGGCCTCGAATCTGCTGGCGGAAGAAGGCAAGGGTACCAGGATCCTGATGAGCGGCCTCGATTACGAGCGAGTGGTTCTCGCCGGCGGCTCGCTCGGCATCATGGCGGCCTGCATGGACCTCGTAATGCCCTATATTCACGATCGCAAGCAGTTCGGCAGGCCCATCGGTGAATTTCAGTTGATGCAGGGCAAGGTCGCCGACATGTACACCACAATGAACGCCAGCCGCAGCTACGTTTACGCGGTCGCACAAGCCTGCGATCGCGGCCAGACTACCCGTTTCGACGCCGCCGGATGTATTCTGGTCGCCGCTGAACGAGCCACCTGGATGGCTGGCGAAGCAATTCAGGCGCTGGGTGGTAATGGCTACATAAACGAGTATTCGGCCGGACGACTGTGGCGCGACGCGAAACTTTACGAGATTGGCGCGGGTACCAGCGAGATCCGTCGAATGTTGATTGGTCGCGAGCTGTTCGAAGCGACCAGGTAGCCGTTGTCCGGACAGAAAAACATGCCAATCCTGAAAACCAAAGTCGATCGATCGTCGGACGAATTCAAGAAGAATGCCGAGTCGCACCTGTCGCTCGTGGAGAGACTGCGCGAGATCGATGATTACGTCATGCAGGGGGGCACGGAACGATCGCGTGAAAAGCACCTGTCCCGAGGCAAGCTGTTGCCGCGTGATCGCGTCCGGTCGCTGCTCGACGAGGGCTCACCGTTCCTCGAAATCGGCCGCCAGGCCGCCTGGCAGGTCTACAGCGATGATGTGCCCTGCGCCGGCATGATCGCCGGAATCGGCCGCATTCACGGCGTCTCCTGCATGATTGTCGCGAACGACGCGACGGTGAAGGGCGGTACCTATTACCCGCTGACCGTGAAAAAGCACCTGCGGGCCCAGGAAGTAGCGGAGCAAAACCACCTGCCATGCGTGTACCTGGTCGACTCCGGCGGTGCGTTTCTGCCGCGCCAGGACGAGGTATTCCCCGATCGGGATCATTTCGGACGAATATTCTTCAACCAGGCGAGACTCTCCGCCATGGGGATTCCGCAGATCGCCGTGGTCATGGGTTCCTGCACCGCCGGCGGCGCCTACGTTCCTGCCATGTGTGACGAGTCCATCATCGTGCGGGATCAGGGCACGATCTTTCTTGGCGGTCCTCCACTGGTGAAAGCGGCGACGGGCGAAGTGGTCGACGCCGAGACGCTCGGCGGCGGCAGCGTGCATGCGAGGATCTCCGGTGTCGCCGACCACCTGGCCGACGACGATGACCATGCGCTGCAGATTGCCCGCAACATCGTCGCGAACCTGAACTGGAAGCGTGAGGTCAGCGTCGTACGGCGTGAGCCTGTGGAACCGATTCATGCGGCGGAGGATATCTACGGAATCGTATCGCTCGAGTATCGCTATCCGTACGACGTGCGGGAGGTCATCGCGCGAATTGTCGACGGTTCGGAATTCCAGGAGTTCAAGAAACTTTACGGCGCTACGCTGGTTTGCGGTTTCGCGCATATCGATGGCTATCCTGTCGGCATAATCGCTAACAACGGCATACTGTTCCCGGAATCGGCCCAGAAAGGCGCCCATTTCATACAGCTTTGTAATCGGCGCGGCATCCCGATGGTTTTTCTGCAGAACATCACCGGTTTCATGGTTGGCAAGCGTGTCGAACATGCCGGCATCGCGAAGGATGGCGCCAAGATGGTCAATGCCGTTGCCACCGCGACAGTGCCGAAGTTCACGGTAGTCATCGGCGGGTCTTTTGGCGCCGGTAACTATGCAATGTGTGGACGTGCCTACGGTCCACGCCTGATGTGGATGTGGCCGAATGCGAGAATTTCCGTGATGGGCGGCGAGCAGGCATCGCTGGTGCTCTCCACGGTCAAGAACGAGGGCTACGAGGCGCGTGGCGAAGTGTGGCCGGACAGGAAGAAAGCCGACTATGAAGAGATGATCCGCCAGCAATACGAGACACAGGGCAGTCCCTATTATGCCAGTGCGCGCCTCTGGGATGATGGCGTTATCAACCCCACGGACACGCGCTCCGTCCTGGCGCAGGCGCTGGCAGCTGCCATGAATCGCCCGAGAGATGAGGAGCGGCCGTTCGGTATTTTCCGCATGTAGCTGTACACTTCGGTCGCATGATCTTGCCTACGGTACATTGCCGCCGCGCCAGCCGCAGCTTCGGACGCGGCGTTCTCGCCAACGACTCGATGCGATGAGCCGGCGCTCGCAACAGAATACTGGCACCCGTGAGGTACGCGCCGCGCACCGCTTCGATGAACAGCGCCTGCGGGACTATCTCTCGTCTCACGTCGAATCCTTCCGCGGCCCGCTGTCCGTCAGCCAGTTCAAGGGCGGGCAATCAAACCCGACGTACCTGCTGACTGCAGGTTCCGGGCGCTATGTCTTGCGGCGTAAGCCACCCGGAAAACTGCTGAAGTCTGCGCACGCCGTAGATCGCGAGTTCCGCATTATCAGCGCACTGTATGCCACCGGTTTTCCCGTGCCCAGGCCGCTTCTGCTTTGCGAGGATGACGCGGTGATCGGCACGATGTTTTTCGTCATGGAATTTGTCGATGGTCGAATTTTCTGGGATCTGGACCTGCCGGGGCTGGAAGTTGCGGAACGCGCGGCGATCTACGACGACGTCAACCGGACCATCGCCACGTTGCACAACATCGATTACAGTGCGGTCGGCTTGCAAGACTACGGCAAGCCGGGAAATTATTTCGCGCGCCAGATATCGCGCTGGTCGGGCCAGTACCGGGCGTCCGAGACCGCGACCATCGAACCCATGGATCGCCTGATCGACTGGCTGCCGGGCCACGTGCCTGACGACGAGTCGGCCAGTGTCGTGCACGGCGACTTTCGTCTCGACAACCTGGTCGTGCACCCGGAGGAACCCCGGGTTGTCGCGGTCCTCGAC
>JBFELT010000098.1:0-11827 GCA_041552015.1 Woeseiaceae bacterium | reverse complement strand
TTTTCCAGCGCGATACGCAGCACTTTCGGGTCGTGCCAGTACCGGTTCGCAGGCGAGGTATCGGCGGATATCCTCGGCCATGGCGCCGACGGTCGCGTAACGTCGCGATGCATCCGGTGCTGTCGCCTTGCCGACAATCGCATCGAGATCGCCGCGTAGCTGCGATCGCCATCCTGCAGGAAGGCCGGGCGCGTTGCTCGGCAGATCAATTGCCTGCTCGAGGATGCGCAAAATGTCCGCTGGCGATCCCGAAGTCTTTTTTCGTGGCTGGCAGTCGGTTAGCAGTTCATAGAGTACTGCGCCGAGCGAGAAGACATCGGTTGCCGTGGTGATCGCATTGCCGCTGAATTGTTCCGGCGCCGCGTACTCCGGTGTCATGTGAATGAATCCGGCACGCGTCAGCGCTGGCTGTTCGCCGTCCTCACCGGCCAGGAGGCGCGCCACGCCGAAGTCGAGTAGCCGTATATCGCCATCATCGGTCACGAGGATGTTGCCAGGCTTCAGGTCCCTGTGCACAACGAGGTTTCGATGTGCGTGTTGCAGCGCATCGCAAACCTGCAGCATGAGCTGTAATCGCCTGGCGATGCCGACAGAGTGATTCTTCGACCATTCCGTGATTGGTTTGCCTTCCACCAGCTCCATCACGAGGAACGGCAGTCCGTCCGCCGTGGCGCCCGCATCGATCAGTCGCGCGATACCGGGGTGTTGCAACCGGCCAAGGATACGCCGTTCGCGCACGAAGTGCGGTTCCATGTCCGCGGCAAAGACGCCGCCGCGGATTACCTTGAAGGCAACCTGTTGCTCGTAGGTGCCGTCAGCGCGTTCCGCGAGATACACGACACCCATGCCGCCGCGACCAAGCTCAGAGAGAATCCGCCAGGGCCCGACTACCTGGCCGTCCGCGAGCATCATCGGCGCCGCGTCCGGGCCGATGTCTGTCACCGGCAAGGGGCGATCGAGCATGCCGTCCTGACTTCCGTCCGCGGCCAGCATTGCCTCGACCTCAGTCCGAAGAGCCCGTTTCGCGCCGCAGGCCGCATCGAGAAAGGCGGCTCGCTCCGCTTCCGGTTTATCGAGCGCCTCGTGAAACAGGGATTCAACCTGCTCCCAGTCTTGTCCCGCATTCTTATCGGTCATCCCGCTTAGTCCGAACAACCACCGACTGCCATTGTCGGCCCGGCGATCGTGAGCAGCAAGCGCTTTGCGAGAAATCTTTCCCGAAATTCAGAGCACCGGTGGCCCCTTGCATGGGCCAAATACGTTTCTTCTGTTACAGGCAGTCATTTTTCGGGCGCAGCGACTGGCGTCCAGGGAGAGAAGATGCGGCAGAACAAGAAACCAGTACGATGTGTGATCGTATTTCTCGCACTGCTTGCAGTTTCGGCGCCGGCGACGGCCGACTCGCTGGACGATATCCTCAACGTCGCGGTCAGTGTTGGTCTGGTCAACAAGGACCTGGCGAAATCCAAGCCGGTGATCGAGTGCATGATCGGCGGTGGCAACGCTGCCACTTGTACGGGCGCTGCTTTGGACTTGCGCGAGGAAGCTGTCGGGATGCTGCCGCCCACCGACTCCAATATCAAGCTGATCGTCGATCTGGTACACGCCGTTCGCGGCGAACGCTGGCTCAAGGCACTGGAGCTGGGCGGCAAGAACGGTGCCATGCTCGCCTGCCAGCTGGTGCCCGGTGGAGCGCTGCGAGACTTCTTTTGCTCGGGCATTGCGAAGATCGCACAGGATAAGGTCGCGGCGGTTTATGCGGCGATCTTCGAGGGCGATTGGTGGAAGCTCTTGACCCTGGCTGATCCAACAGTTGCCTGCGAGTTGATGCCGGGAGACGTGAAGGCCGTGCTGTGCAGCGGGCTGTTGCAAGTCGCGAAAGAGATCCTGGTACTTGCTGAGGATATCGGGTCGTTCTTCGCGGGAATCGGCAACGACCTCGTAGAGTTGTTCCTCGGCGCAGAGGATCCGCCGAAGGATCCACAGAAGTACTACGCATCCAGTTGGCGGCTGGGGAACCTGCACTGGGTGGTCGTCGAAAGTCTCAAAAAGGACGGCATCAACTACAACGTGACGGTCACGCCACCCTACGCGTACGGCGACTGCGTGACGGAATATGACAATCATCAGTTGTCCGAGGAGCAAGCGAAGAAACTGTGCCAGCAAATGCAGCAGCGCTTCATGCAGGAGGCGATTGCCTACAAGAAATTCCTGGTGGATTCAATACCCGCATATCTTGAGGGCGCCTTGGAGCCGCGCAAGTTCGCGATGGTTGTCGAGAACTGGAGAGAGACCGAGCCTGGATTCAACAAGGACCTGGAGAATAGATGTGCCTACGCATTGTCGCGAATGGCCGCGGCACCGGGACTCATCAAACCGTACTGGAGTAGCGATCCGCCAACCGACCCCAGAAACTGGATCTGCACCAACGCAATTCTCAAGCAATTCTATCCGCGGCTCCCAGCCGCGAAGCAACAGCTGCAAAATGAAATCCTGAAGCCGCTGACGAAAGCGCCACCCGGATCTTTAAAGCTCGCTCCCGGTATGTGCAAACTGGAAACACCGACACACCGGCCGAAGCTCTACGTTTCCTGCAAGACGTTCGAAAGCTATCGCCAATGCGGGACGATTTTCAACGGTCTGGGCATTGACCAAAACAAGGAGATCCCGAATTGCAAGCTGGAGGGGCTCGGATTGCCCGCCGCCAAGACCCTTGCCAGCCAGATCGTCAAGGAGCTAGGAGCTGCCAGGTGTTCCTTAAATTATTTGACTGTTGAGTGCACCAGGGAGTGGAAGGTGCAGGCCTGTTTGGCGCGCGTAGGTGAGGAACTGGCCGGGACGCCGAGTACCTACAGACCGGACTGCCAATATCGCTCTACGCCGGAATACGAAGCGGCGAAGCTCAAGGCGCGCTCGATAATTAACAAACTCAATGGCAGCGGGCAGTTTGAGATCGGACCGCAAGGGCAGGCAATCCCTACGACGGCAATGCAAATCGACCGAGCCTGCTACTTACTCCCCGACCCACTCGTTATCGATTGCAGGGGGCGCTACGAGGCGCCGACTACCGAGGAGGGGCCCCTGCCTTACTGTGCACAGGATCCCAATCGAGATGGGGTAGATGCTCCGTGCTATCTCGATAAGCCAAATCGTAAGCTGATTCCAACCGACAACTTGATTGAGTCCGACGCGGCTTTGAACTCAGGGCCGACGGACGGCACTTTGACACCACCTGGGCCGCAGATCGCTCGACCTGTCGGTACGCCGAAGCGCACGGATCCGCTACCAGGACGCTCCGCCAATGTGCAGCCGCAGGCCGCTCCGTCACGTGCCGCAACACCTCGATCCGCGCCGGTGGCGCAAGAAACGCCGCCAGCAATGGCAGTCCAAGCAGTGGCACCGTCGAGTCAACCTGAAGCAGGCCCGGGCGCAGCCCCGGCCAGGACTGCCGCTCCGGCAATTCGCGCCATGAGCGCACAACAAGGCGAATCAAAAGCACCACCCAATCCCTGTCGCCTGGAGGTGACCTACTACGTACCAAACGCGCCGGTCATTGAGTCATCGTCGCCGTCGTTGCAGGTTGGTGATCAGGTTCAGATCCAGTGCGGGTTTGAGAAGAGAAGCCGACAGCTTGAATGGCAGCAATGCGACGATGCAGCAAAAATTGCAATGAATTCGCTCAAGTTCAGCCAGGAATCCGGCAGCCGCTATTCCGGCATGATGATTGTCGACGATACCAATGTCGGCATCGCAACTTCACCAACGGATGGTTCCAGTTTCGACAATACTGGCACCTGGGTTTTCAACGAAGCGGGGTCCCATGAAGTCACCTGCCAGGTTGACAATGGACTTCACATTGCCGGAACTGAATCGCCCGTGTACCTGCAGGCAGCTGCTTCTCTGCGGGTAGGCGGCCAAAGCGGCCCGCAGGAGTTTCGTGCCTTCGAGCCGGGTAGGGCGAGAAAGGTGATGACGACATCGCGGCAAACGGAGTTTGCACCCCTCGCTCGAGATGGCCGCATCAGGTTTTCAGGAGACACCCGAACCGTGGACGGCAATAGCGGCCTGATTAATCCGTCGCTCAACCCGCAGCCGGAAGTACCTTCGGCTAGACAACCGGGTGGCAACGACATGATTAACCCGTCGCTCAATCCGCAACCGGAGGTGCCGTCTGCACGGCAACCCGCAGCGGACGAAATGATCAACCCGTCGCTCAACCCGCAGCCGGAAGTGCCGTCTGCGCGTCAGCCCGGGGCAGATGAAATGATCAATCCATCACTGAACCCGCAACCCGAGGTTCCGTCTGCCAGGCAACCTGGTACGGACGAGATGATCAATCCGTCTTTGAACCCGCAGCCGGAGGTTCCTTCGCGGCGGCTTGACCCCGATGGCGCGACCATGAAGCCAGCCCCGCTGCCGGAACCGCCGTCGCCGAATCTCGACAACCATACGCCGGACAATTTCACCGGCGCCGCAGGACAGAATTCCAGTCAGTCGTTCGATCCACAGACTCAGTTCATGCAGGTTCGTCATGTGCAGGGCAACGTTGCAACGGACAACGACATGAACGGTGCCGGGAACTCGGCAACACCAGCGACGACAGCACGAGCAGCCGCTGCGATCACGAGGCCTGCCAATCGTAATTCGGGTGGCGCGCAAAGAATTTCTCCCGCCGCCGCCGTGACGCCCGCGCGAACCCCGCTCACCTGCAAACTATATGCGGTTGGCGGTTCGGCGATGGCCAAAACGACGACTTATGAGTTCTGGGTGGAGAACACGGCGGCTACGGCCGTGAATCCTGGTCGAACGGTAGTCTGGCAGGCCGAGGGAGTCACCGTGACCTCAAGTGTATACGGACCCAAGGCTGCGACCTGGACCACGGAAGGGTCATTTCAACTTCCGGCCATTCTCTCGGTTGGGCAGAAAATCAAGGTCGGGAAGAAAAAGGTATCCGGAAAAATACAAGAGTGCGTGATGTGGGCTGAGTAGCAGCTTTAGTGAAAACGGGGAAGAAAATGATCAAGAATTCGATGACTACCTGGCGTGCCCTTGCGGCGACAGCGGTTTTCTTCGTGGTCGCGGCCTGTGATTCCAACAGTAGCGGTGCGTCCGGGCTGAGTGGCGAGATTCATGCCTGTGAAATTGCGCCGGCGAGCGAGGTGTCGCGCATATTCGGCAATGCCGTCACCGATGCCAGCCCTTCGATGGAATCCGCCAACGGCGAGTCGGCTTATTCGCAATGCACCTACCGATTCGAAGGAGGTGGAATGGGGCTTGCCGTTCAGATAAGGCGTTCGGGTGAGAAGATCGGCCTGTCCCGGCAGGCGGACGCCGACCTCGCACGCAAAAAGAAAGACTCGCTCGGCATTGGTGAGGACGTTGCTACGGCAATAGAGGCAGGAACCGACATCGCAGGGTTGGGCGACGTTGCCTACGAATTCGACGACCAGGGCAATTATCAGCAACTCGTCGTCCACTGGAACGATCACTATCACCTGGCAATACTGAGTTTCGGCAATGCTGACAGCAAGGTGTCGGACGCCCGCAGGGAACTGGCGCAGCTGATCGTTGACAGCCTGTGATGACGCCTCGTCCAGCAAGAAAAATAACTGTTGCCTGTTGCGTGTTGATATTCGTCGGGTCCAGTGCCTGTGGCGGCAGCGATCAGGACGCTCAGTCAGCACACCAGCCTACGCAGGCAGAACTCGAGGCGGTCTGGCAGGAGGCGCAGCCAATTATCGATGAGGAGCTGGCCAAAGAGGATGCCCGCAGCGCAGTCAGGTTTCCGTGCACGCTCTATGAGCAGACGGTGGCCAGCGATCTCCTGGATGGCGATGTTGAGCCACCGATGTACGCACATGAGTTCAAGCGCTCCAACGACATCGATACGGGTGAGAGCATTTCCTGGCAGGCAGAGGCGTGTACCTGGAGTGCCCGGGACGACGGAGCCAGCCTCTATGTCTGGGTCAGCATGCCGGAGCATTTTGAAGACGGCCGGGTGAGTTGCAACGGTATCAATGACGACGAATCCACCGAGGCACTGCTCGGCGGCAAAGCGCAGTGGGAATTCCTGGAGTCGTTTGCATGGGCAAAACTGCTCGTCTGCCGCGACGACAGTTTGTTTTTTCTTGAGATACATGATGGGCCCGTAGAAGAGGCGTCCGCCCGTGATCTCGCCCTGCGAATCGCCCGGCAGCTTGTGGACTTCCTGCCGGCCGTTCATGAGGTATCGCAATGATGGCGAAAGAGATATTGATAGAGCGACACATGAACCATGGAGAAAGATCATGAAAGCTAGACGATTTGTGCTTCTGAGTATTGCTCTTCTTGCGTGTCTGTCGGCCGCCACGGCGACCGCAGACGAGCTTACCAAGATGATCCAGCGAGACCTTGTGCTACTGGGTTACGAACCGGGCAAAATCGATGGTAAGACTTCGGTAAAGACGGCCGTGGCGATCTCGAAATTCCAGGCCGAAAACGGCCTCGAGGTCACAGGCGAAGCGTCCCCGCAGCTCGCCGGTCTGATTTCCGCCAAAGCATCGCAGCAGCACGCTGCGACTAGCACCGTGGCGGGCCCGGCGGCGAGTCCAGGCTCGGACGAACTCAAGGCCGCACAACAGGCCTGCTTGCAGAAAATCATCGATGAAAAGCAGTCAAAACAGAAAAAGAAACGTGGGCTTGGGCGCTTGCTGAATGCGGTTGGCAGGACCGCCGTTCAGTTTGGCGGCTACGACCTCGCGCGGACTACGAACGATGTCTACGCAGTCGGTGCCTCAGCTGAAGATATCGCAGCGGCCGCGGAAGACCTTGGCCTGACGCCGGATGACATCTCTGGCTGTGAGAACCCGCACTAGCCCGGAACCGCGTGTCGTGCAATCCGTAACCGCTCAGCCATGTTCGTGCAGGGCTTTACCAGGGCAGAGAAAACCGCGGCCAGTCCCTGGCCTAGCAAGTCGAGATCGATCCAGTATGTTTGGACGCCAGATACGCGTCGCACCCATCCGCTAGTCTTCGTCTTCCGGGATTCTGACGGACTGCCAGGCAACGAGTTGCCATGAGTCGCCAGCTCGTCGGGATACATCGAGAAACCTGATCGTGAATTCGACCGGTTTGCCGCCGAGCGCACCCCGCATTCTTGCCAGGCCCGTCATGACCGCTATGTCGCCGTACGTCCGCACATTTACATCGCTTGGCGTCACCGACATGTAGTCAAGTCTTCCGGATTCGACGGTGGCCAGGAATTCAGACTTTGTTTCTGTCCAGCCTGTTGTGTGTGCATAGGTCAATTCGTCGGCCAGGAAGTCTTCGAGGCTAGCCACGTCCGCGTCCACCATGGCCTGAAAGCGCGCTGATTGAAACTCCAGCGCACTTTGTTCGATCGAAGCGCCGTCGGCAATGACTCCCTGAATGAAAATGAGCTGAGCCAACAGCACGGTCATGCAGATAGAAACCAATTTCATCGAGATGCCCTCTGACCTGCTGCACATCTTAGCATCGCAACGGCGAATTCCGATCCATGGCTCAGTCAACCAGCTTTGGCTTTCGCCACCTCGTTCCTCCCCTCATTCATCGATGTCCGTGCGCGCTCACGCAAGAGGGGCCGGCGTGTATTCAGGACAAACAGGTTTCCTGCGAGCACAAGCAGCATGCCGACGACGATGGTCACCGTGACCTCGAGTCCCTCGAACAGGGTTGACAGTATCAACGCCACGACCGGGAACATCACCATTGCGTAGCCGGCCTTGTGCGCGCCAATACGGCCGAGCAGTGTCAGGTAGGCGCCAAACGCGATGATCGATCCGAACACCGTCAGGTACAACAGTGATCCGACGTAGGCAGCCGACCATTCGAAACGGAACTCCTGTCCGCTCGCGAGCGCAATGACAGCCGTAATCAGCGAGCCATAAAACATCCCCCACGCATTCGACTGCACGACGGGCAAGCGCGCTTTCTGCGAGGCCTGCGAGACGATGTTGCCCAGCGAGGCGAGCAGTGCACTGAGCACGGCAAGGAAGGAACCGATGAATGTAGCGTCACTGAATGACAGTTCACTGACCTGCGGTGCGAACAAGATGACGATGCCGGCAATGCCCAGCAATGCGCCGAACAATACCCGCGGGCTGGCGCTGACACCGAAGAACAGGCGTGCATTGATGATGTTCATCCATACCAACGTCGAGAACGCGATCGCCGTCAGCGCAGACGTGATGTAGAGCTGCGCCCGGTACGCAACGATGTAGTTGATGCCGAACAGCAGCAGCCCGAGCAACACGAACCGCGCGTGGCTGCCGAGCGGAAAGCGCAGCCCGAGACCCCTGAAACGGCACCACGCGAATAGCAGCAGCGATGCGCTGCCGTAGCGATACACGAGCGATATCTCCGGCGCCACAACGCCGAGCTGGAACTCGATGGCGAACCAGGTCGAGCCCCAGATCAGGACGGTTAGCGTGTAAAGCACGGCGTTGTTCATTGGCAACGACGCCCGTCAACCTGGTCGAGTGCCTCCTCGATCATTCGTGTGCTCTTGGTCCGGAACCGGTGCAGGCGCATCGCCGGTGTGATCAGCTGATCAAACAGAAAGCGCCATACGCCGGGGGCCCTGATCGGCAAATTGAATCGGGCCGTGCGGTATTGCCGCGTTGCCGGCTCGGCGCCAGGAAGGTGCTTTTGTCGATTGTCTGAGTTCATGATGTTCACCTCCGGTTTGCTGACGTGTGAGCTTGACTTTACGGCTTTTTTGGCGCTATAACAGACACAGTTATTTCGAAATAGTACCTATACAGTTATGCTCAACGTCAACAGAGAGTCCGACACCTTCCTGTATCGCCAGGTCATTGACCTGATAACGGAAAACATAGCCACCGGGACGCTGCTGCCGGGCGACCGATTGCCGTCCTTGCGCAAGATGAGCAAAACCGCGGGCGTCAGTATCCCTACCGTGCGGCAGGCCTATGTCGAGCTCGAGCGGCAGCGCCGGGTGGAATCGCGACCTCAGTCGGGCTTCTACGTCCGGCATCAGGCGGCGAACGATATTGTCCTGCCTACCCCCACGGCGGCCGTGCAGCCGGCCCCGCTTCGCTGCCGGCCGCTGATGGAGCGCGTTTACGACGGCGTCAATCGCCCGGACCTGGTGCCGCTCGGTATCGCCAACCCATGCATGGCGAAGCCAGCCGCCAAGACCTTGCATCGCGCGATGAAGCGCATCATGGCGAGAGCCGAGGAACGCAGCCTTGCCTATGCGTCCACGCTGGGTGAGCCGGCACTGCGGCGGCAGATCGCGTATCACTACCTGGATACCGTCGGGGCACAGGTCGAACCGGAGCAGATCTGCATCACCAACGGTGGGCAGGAAGCGCTGCTGCTGGCGACCATGGCCGTCGCGTCACACGGTGACGTCATTGCGGTGGAGACGCCGACGTATCACGGCATGCTGGAACTCATCGACAGTCTCGGCATGTTGGCGGTCGAAGTGGAAACCTGCCCGGAGGAGGGCGTAACGCTCTCGGAGCTCAAGCGCACGCTGGAAGCGCATCCGGTCAAAGCCTGCATGTTCTCGACGACCCTGGGTAACCCGCTCGGCGTCACGATGCCAGACGGGGATCGTCGCGAACTGGTCAGCTTACTCGAGGAGCATGACGTCGCACTCATCGAGGACGACGTCTACGGCGACCTGCGGTTTGATGGCCAGCGACCGGTGCCGGCGCAGTTTCTCGGCAGCAGCGCCAATGTTCTGACCTGCGGGTCGTTTTCGAAAACCGCCGCGCCCGGTTATCGCATAGGCTGGGTCGTCTCGACACGACATGTCGACGAGGTTGCACGGCTCAAGCGTGCCTTCTCATGCTCGTCGGGACTGCTGCAACAGCTGACACTCGCCGAGTTCCTGGCATCGGGTGACTACGCACGCCACTTGAAGGCCTTGCGGCCCGTCCTGCAACGCAACGCCGAGCGCATGAGCGCGCTGGTTGCGGAACATTTTCCGAGCGAAACACGCACATCCAGGCCGGTCGGCGGGTCGGTCCTGTGGCTCGAATTGCCGCAGAATGTAGACGCCGAGCAGCTCTTCGATGATGCCATTGCGGCAGGTATCAGCATCGCGCCGGGTCACATCTTTTCGCCCTGCGCCTGCTATACGAATTTCATACGCCTGAGTTTCGGCCATCCCTGGCGTCGCAGCACTGAAGATGCGATGCGCTGGCTGGGTGAGCGTGTTGTCCAAATGGTGGAAGAAAAAGGACAGTAATTGCGGCGACATACCAATCGCAGAATCGCGACAATACTACTCAGGACTGTTTTCTCAATATCGGAACGACTGTTGCGTTGCGCGCATCTTCAAGCGCGCTGTGCTGCTGCTTTTCAATATCGGCGAAGTTTTTCTCGAGATCTTCGAGCTTGAGGCGCAGCGTGTCGGATTCTTTTTCGGATTGACCCGCCTGCTCGCGAAATCGTTCGGCGTCAGCTTCATATTCCTGGCGACTGCTCTCAAGTGCTTCGACGCACCGCACCAGTTGCTTGTTGTGTAGTTTGAGTTCCTCCAGATCCCTGAGATCCCGTTCCCGTGCGTCGAGCTCGGTCCTTGTCTGCATAAGGTCATGTCTAAGCTGTGCATTCTCGGCCTCCAGCTTGTTGACGTTTCGCTCAAGCACCTCCAGCTGCCCTAACCTGAGTTGGGCGGCCATGACCATGTTTTCGGCGGAGCCGTGTTCCAGGACCGAAGATTCCACCCGTTTGGTAAACGCCTCTTGCTCCGCCATTGCCGCCTTGACGTCTTCCTGCAGCACCTTGCGCTTCTCAAGCGACTTCATTAGTTCGCGCTTGTAGAACTCGCGTGTCTTCTGGAATTCCGATTGCAGCGCGCTGGATTTCCTTCGTAGTGAAACGAGCGCATTCTGGATGGTGCTGACCTTGATCTTGGTGTTCTCGCGCTCCGTACGGAGCGTGCGCACATTCCTGGCCAACTGCTTTGACCTATTGAGTTCGGACTCGAGCTCCGAACTGCGCCTGGCGTAGGCCGATTGAAGCTGCTCGATTTTCGCCTGCGATCTGGCATTGCTGTTGGCCAACTGGTCTCTTTGACTCGCGGTCTCGATCAGTTTGGCCCTGGCGTCGTCGCTCAGCCGAGCGATGCGACGCCTGGTGATCAAGGCGTGAATGGACCAGGCAAGAGCGGCGCCGACGATGGAGCCGCCGAGTACGTACAACGCGATCTGAAAAGACGAGCCGTCCATAGTTCTTCCTGATGCCGAATTTGGACACAGCTTTCGGTCCCGTCAGTATGACGTTGGCCAGCAGTACGAAAAAGGACGGATCGCACAGATTGAGACTTGTCTCGATGAAGAAATCCGCTATTGAGCCAGATCTCTGCAGCGAAGGCAGGCTTAGCGAAAGTACCACCGGGCGCCGATACTGATACTGTCCGTATCGCCGGCGAAGTCCAGGCTTACTCCGGCCGATATTTGCTCCGTAAAGTAATAGTCACCTGCAAGTTGCAGATACGTGTCGCTGTTGTCGAGGTTGAGATGGTTCACTGATCCTCGAATCTCGAATTGCGGTGCGAGCAAACCGCGAGCGCCCGCCGAAAACGCAAAACCCGAATCGTCGAAGTCACCGCCCGGGGTATCCACCTCGGCCCGAACCAGCCGCAGTGTGCTGACCAGGTCGAAATCGTCCGAGTATTTCCACACGTAGCCGCCGCCAATCTCAAGCAGTGTTGAATCGACGTTGCCGTTGAAATCCAGTGCGGTCATGGCGCCGACGAGAATCCACTCACCATCGAGTTCGTAGGATCCAGCCAGGAGGAAGCCGTCGCCGCCGTTGGAGTCGACATCGA
>JBFELT010000097.1:0-11868 GCA_041552015.1 Woeseiaceae bacterium | reverse complement strand
TTATCCGGCATCCATTTTTGGGGTTGGCAGCTGATCATCGTCGCGGCCGCCGTCAGCCTGCCACTCGGTATCACCACCGGTAAGGAATACGCGGAGCTCGAGTGGCCGATCGACCTGCTCATTGCGGTCGTCTGGGTTGCCTTCGCGATCGTCTTCTTCGGCACGATTGCGAAGCGTCGCGTGAAGCACATCTACGTTGCCAACTGGTTTTACGGCGCCTTCATTATCACGATCGCGGTGCTACACATATTTAACAACCTGGCGATCCCGGTCTCGATGTGGAAGTCCTATTCGATATACACGGGCGTCGTCGATGGCATGATGCAGTGGTGGTACGGCCACAACGCCGTGGGGTTCTTCCTCACCGCCGGCTTCCTCGGCATGATGTATTACTTCGTGCCGAAGCAGGCGGGCAGGCCGGTTTATTCGTATCGGCTGTCGGTCATACACTTCTGGTCCCTGATCGCCATCTACATGTGGGCCGGTCCTCATCACCTGCACTACACGTCGCTGCCGGACTGGGCACAGACGCTGGGCATGGTGTTCTCCATCATCTTGCTGGCACCGTCCTGGGGCGGCATGATCAATGGCATCATGACCCTGTCGGGAGCCTGGCATAAGCTGCGTTCAGACCCCATCCTGAAATTCATGATCGTGGCGCTGTCGTTCTACGGCATGTCGACCTTCGAAGGGCCGATGATGTCGATCAAGACGGTGAACGCACTGTCGCACTACACTAACTGGACGATCGGCCACGTGCACTCGGGCGCCCTGGGTTGGGTAGCCATGATGACGATAGGCTCGATCTATTCGCTGCTACCGAGGCTCTACAACCGCGAGGCCATGTACAGCACGAAGCTGATCGACGTGCATTTCTGGACCTCGACGATCGGTGTGGTTCTGTATGCCGTCTCCATGTGGATCGCCGGCGTTACCGAGGGCCTGATGTGGCGCGCGGTGAACGACGACGGCACGCTGACCTACTCGTTCGTCGAATCGCTGAAAGCGGTAGAGCCCTACCATTACATCAGGCTCCTCGGTGGTCTGCTGTTCTTCACGGGCATGCTGATCATGGCTTACAACGTCTGGAAGACCGTAAGCGATAAGAAACCGGTACCCGTTGCGGTGCTGGAACCGGCGTAACAGGAGAGCCCAAGTAATGCGTCATGAGACGATTGAAAAAAGCCTGAACCTGATGATGGTGCTGATCGTCGTTGCCATCAGCATCGGCGGCCTGGTCGAAATTGTGCCCCTGATGTTCAGCGCGGATGCGAACGAACCCGCCGAGGGCATCGAGCCTTACAGCCCCTTGCGGCTCGCCGGCCGCGACATCTATGTTCGCGAAGGCTGTTACAACTGTCACTCGCAGATGATTCGCCCGTTTCGCAGCGAGACGGAACGCTACGGCCCGTTCACGACCGCCGGTGAGACGGTCTACGATCGGCCTTTCCAGTTCGGTTCGAAACGAACCGGTCCTGACCTCGCACGCGTAGGCGGGCGCTACAGCGACGACTGGCACCGACTGCATCTGGTCGATCCGCGCGCACTGGTGCCCGAATCGAACATGCCGGGCTACCCGTGGCTGCTCGACAACAGCGTCGACCCGGAGTTGATCACGACCAAGCTGAAAGCGCTCAAATTCCTCGGCGATCCCTACACCGAGGAGCAGATTGCCGGCGCGGCGGCGGCGGTACAGGGCCGCTCGGAGATGGAAGCGCTCATTGCCTATCTCCAGGACCTGGGCACCAATCGTCGGGATCGGCGGTAAGCATCGATGGATATCAACGATCTGCGCGGCATCCTGACGGCCATCATCTTCATTGCCTTCATCGGCATCTGGGTATGGGCATGGAGCGGCCGACGCAAAGCGGATTTCGAAGCTTCGGCGGCGCTGCCGCTGGAAGAAGACCACCACCATTCTGATAACGAGCGGGAGAACATCTGATGCCTGCATTCTGGCACTGGTTCGTTGCTGGCGGCACGATACTCTTCGTCCTCTGGTGCGCATGGCTGATCGCATGGTCGGCGAAACAGGGCCCACAAAACGTTGCCGACGACCAGGTCGTTGGCCACAAATGGGATGGCGACCTGCAGGAATGGAACAACCCCGCTCCCAAATGGTGGTTGTATCTCTATTTCATCACGATCGCCTGGGCTATCGGCTACCTGATTGCTTTCCCGGGTCTTGGCGCATGGAACGGCACGCTGGGCTGGTCGCAGCAGGGCCAGTACGAGTCCGAGATGCAGGCTGCGGCGAGTCGCTACGAGCCGATCTATGAAGAGTTCGCGGCGATGGACTTCGAGGAACTCGCGAAGCACCCCGATGCGAACAAGCTCGGCAAGAGCCTGTACGCCAGCTATTGCACAACCTGTCACGGCTCCGACGCGCGCGGCGCAAGCGGCTACCCGAACCTCACCGATGACGACTGGCTGTGGGGCGATTCCGAGGCGGCGATCACGGCGACGCTGAAGAACGGCCGCAATGCGGTCATGCCCGCACTGGCGCCTGCACTGGGCGGCGAGCAGGGTGTCGAGAACATGATCAGCTACGTGCAAAGCCTGAGCGGGCTGGTCGAGGCGGATGCCGATGCCCTCAGCGCCAAACCGATGTTCGTCGCACTGTGCAGCGCCTGCCATACGGCGGACGGTACCGGCAACCCGATGCTTGGTGCGCCCAACCTCACCGATGACATCTGGCTGTACGGATCGTCGGATGAGGCGATTCGAACCACGCTCACGCAAGGGCGTAACGGCATCATGCCGGCGCACGGCGACTTGCTCGGCGAGAATCGCACCAAGATCCTGGCTGCGTATGTCTACAGCCTGTCGAAGTGATGCGACAGCACCAGTAATGATCAGCGAAGAATACCGTGGCGCACAGCAGTGGGGCCGTAACAAGCAGGCGATATTCACGGTCATCTGGATTTCCTTTCTGAGCGCGGCGGTCGCTACCATGGTTTTCTTTGCCGTTTTCGATCCGGTCGAACTGGGTGGGCTCGTCGATGACGACCTGGCATTCAGTCCTGATGCCGGCTACGCTGCCGGCTTCTTCCTGTTCTGGCTGCTGTGCGCACTCTGTTCAGGTCTCACCGCGTTCCTCGTGCGCACTGCACCGAAACGCGACGCCAAGCACCGCAGGAAATGAACGAACCGAAAGCCGCCTCGATGTATGAGAGCGCGAAGAAAATCTACCCGCGAGAAATTGGCGGTCGATTCGACCGCTTGAGCAAACTTGCGACGATCTCCCTGCTGGGTCTTTTCTATGTCGTACCGTGGCTGCCCTGGGACGACCGCCAGGCGATTCTGTTCGACCTGCCGGCGCGAAAATTTTACCTGCTCGGACTGACATTGTGGCCGCAGGACTTTCCCTACCTTGCCGTTCTGCTCATCATCGCGGCCCTGTCCCTGTTCTTTTTTACCGCACTCGCCGGGCGACTGTGGTGCGGCTTTGCCTGCCCGCAAACGGTCTGGACCGAGGCCTTCATCTGGATGGAGCAGCTTACCGAGGGCAAGCGCTCGCAGCGAATGAAGCTCGACAAAGCGCCGTGGTCGTTCACCAAGTTGCGCAAGAAAGCATCCAAACAGTTTCTCTGGATTACGTTCTCGATGTGGACGGGCTTCACGTTCATCGGCTATTTCACGCCCATACGCGAGCTGGGCATCGACATCCTGGCGTTAAACGTTGGCGGGTGGACCCTGTTCTGGGGTCTGTTTTACGGCTTCGCGACATACGGCAATGCTGGCTACATGCGCGAGCAGGTCTGCAAGTACATGTGTCCTTATGCGCGCTTCCAGAGCGCGATGTTCGACAAGGACACGCTGATCATCTCCTACGACGAACAGCGCGGCGAACCCAGGGGCAGCCGCAAACGTTCTGCTGATCCGAAAGCGGCAGGCCTGGGTGACTGCATCGACTGCCAGCTCTGCGTGCAGGTTTGTCCAACGGGCATCGATATCCGCGAAGGTCTGCAGTATGAGTGCATCGCCTGCGCCGCCTGCATCGACGCCTGCGATTCGATCATGGACAAGATGAATTACCCCCGCGGTTTGGTTCGCTACACGACCGAACATGCGCTGCACCATGAAGGCACGCGCGTGTTGCGGCCGCGGATGCTTGTTTACGCAACGCTGCTCCTGGTACTGATTTTCGGACTGGTTACAGCGATGGCATCGCGTACGCCCGTGATACTCGATGTCATCCGCGACAGAAATTCCCTTTATCGCGAACTGCCCGACGATGCGATCGAGAATATCTATACGCTGAAGATCATCAATCAGAGCAATGACGCGCGAGACTTCTCATTGCAGGTTAGCGGCATGCAGAACCTGCAGCTCGACGGTGTCACTGATCGCGTGCGCGTCGAAGGCGGTGGAGTCCTGTCGCTGCCGGTGCGAGTCAGGGCACAGCGCGAGGAGGCTCGGGGCGTCAACACCATTGTCTTCAGCATCGTGGCGCTGGATGACGCGTCGGTCGCGATAGACGAAGATAGCCGTTTCATCGGCCCGACGCCTTAAAGGACCTGACACAACGATGCTTCGTGAAGACACAAAGCCCTGGTATCGGCAGTTCTGGCCGTGGTTCATTATTGCGCTGCCAGCGTCCGCGGTTGTCGGCGGCCTGACCACGGTCTGGATATCGATGCAGACTACGGACTCGCTCGTTCTCCGGTCTGACGAAGGAGTGCAGATCGTTGCGGAGCGCCGCATCGGCGCCGAACAGCTTGCCGCCGAATTGCAGCTCGCGGCACTGGTCGACATCGATCTCGACTCGGGTGCCATCACGACCACGATTCGCGCCGGCCGCCTCGATCCCGCGCCGACAATGCTGCAATTGGAGTTCTCCCATCCGGCCTTCGCCGATCGCGACCAGTTTCTCGGGCTCAGCAGGGCACCGGACGACGCGTCCGGCAATCCGGTCTGGTCCGGGCACTTCGTCAGTATCCCCGGCGGACGCTGGTACGTGTCGCTGACGTCGAACGATGGGTGGCGGCTTTCCGGCGAGTGGCAGGGCGAGTCGCAGATAACGCTACGCCCGGCCGAAGCAGCACATGCCGGCGACCGCTAGCGCGCCCTGTCCCGCGGGGCACGATACCGGCACCTGCTTTCACTGCGCGCTCCCCGTCCCGGCCGGCTGCAGGCTGACCGTCGAGCTCGATGGCAGTGCCCGCCCGGTATGCTACCCCGGCTGCAAGGCGGTTGCCGAACTCATTCGCGATTCGGGGATGAGCCGCTACTACGCACTGCGGGACGCGCCCGATCCGGGCGTGGGCCGCCCCAGCGAGGAAGCCGCCGAATGGCGGGTTTTCGATCGCGACGACATGCTCGCCGCTTTTGCCGAGCGTGATGGCGATGCGGCCGAAGCAACGATTTACGTCGGTGGCATGTATTGCGCTGCGTGCAGCTGGCTTATTGAAACGACGCTGAGCAAACAGGCCGGCGTCGATACGGCAGAGGTCAGTCCGGTGACACACCGGCTGCGCGTGCGTTGGCGCCCGTCGGAGGCAAAATTCTCGCTCATTCTCGGCACGCTCGCCAAGCTCGGTTACCAGCCACAACCGCTGGCGCCTGAGAATACGAGCCGCCCGGAGCTGATCGAACAGCGCACGGCGCTCAAGCGTTTGCTGGTCGCGTCACTGGGCATGATGCAGGTCATGATGTTCGCCATCGGCCTGTACGCCGGAGATTTCCAGGGCATTGACCAGGACATGCGGCGCTTCTTGCGTATCGTCAGTCTTATCGTAACGACGCCTGTCGTGCTGTATGCGGCGCGTCCGTTTTTCTCTGCGGCCTGGCGCGGCGTCATCGCAAGAAAGCCCGGCATGGATTTGCCGGTCTCTATTGCCGTGGGCAGCGCCTATGTCGCATCCGTGTACGCGACCCTCACCGACGGCGAGGCCGTCTGGTTCGACTCCGTGACGATGTTCGTGTTCTTCCTCACGTTGGGGCGTTTCCTGGAGATGCGGGCACGCCACCGCTCCATCGACAGAAGTACGGCGTTATCATCAGTCCTGCCGAACACGGCGACGCGTGTCGACGACGGCAACAGGACGGTCGTCCCGGTGAGCCAGCTCCTGGTCGGTGACCGGATCCTGATACGCACGGGCGACGCGATTCCGGCGGACGGTGTCGTCGAGAGCGGCGAATCATCCGTCGACGAGGCGCTTCTGAGCGGCGAAGCCACGCCGCGGCGGAAGACCGCCGGCGATAGCGTTGCCGCCGGCAGCGTCAACCTTGACGGCCTGATCACCGTGCGGGTGCTTCGAACCGGCGGCGATACCACGCTCGGCACCATTGCGCGTCTCAGTGAGCGTGCGCGTTATACGCGCCCGGCTTTCGTAACGCTCGCTGACCGCATCGCAAGTTATGTCGTAGTCGCACTGCTGCTGGTTGCAGTCGTGGTCGCCGTCTCCTGGTCTCTCATCGCGCCGGAACGTGCTTTCGTCGTCACCCTGTCGGTGCTGGTTGTCACCTGCCCCTGCGCGCTGGCATTGGCTACGCCGGCCGCGTTCGCCGCCGCCGGCAGCCGGCTTTCCCAGCTCCGGCTGCTGGTCACCAACGGCAACGCAATCGAGGCATTGTCGCGCGCGAGCACCGTCATGTTCGACAAGACCGGCACGCTGACGATGGGACAACCGCGCATCGCGACGGTCGTCGTGTTCGACGGCACCCTGACCGAATTCGACTGTCGGCGCATCGCCGCCGCGCTGGAGACGGCCTCTGCGCATCCGTTGGCGCGCGCTTTTGCAATGGACGTTACGCTGCCCGGGGTCGCATCCCACAGGGTCGAAATCGGCCAGGGCGTGAGCGGGGTAATCGACGGCCGGCCGTGGCGGCTCGGCAGCGCGGCCTTCGTTGGTGGCGTTGCCGCCAGCCAGGCCCAGCCGGGCGACGATGTCATGAGCGACGTCTTCCTGGGCGTCGACGGCGAGGCCGTGGCCTGGTTCACCGTGGAGGACGCGCTCAGGCCCGATGTCGACAAGACCTTGCGACAACTGCAGGGGATGGGGCTTCGAGTTGCGCTCCTGAGCGGCGACAACCGGAACGCGGTCGAGCGACTGGCGACAAGCCTCGGCATCGCCGAGCATCATTCCGAGTGCAGCCCGCAACAGAAACTCGCGATTATCGAGGCGGCACAAGACAAGGGCGAACGCGTCGTTATGGTGGGCGACGGCATCAACGATGCGCCGGTGCTGTCAGGCGCGGACACATCGGTTGCACCGGCCCAGGGGGCATTGCTGGCGCAAACCAGTGCCGACGTTATCCTGCTGGGCGATTCGCTTGCTCCGTTGACTACCCTGCTCAGGATGTCGACCCGGACCATGCGCATCGTGCGCCAGAATCTCGCCTGGGCAATCGTATACAATGCGCTGGCACTGCCGCTGGCAGCCGCCGGACTCGTGCCCCCCTGGCTGGCTGCAATCGGCATGAGTGCGAGTTCGCTTATCGTCGTGCTTAACGCCCTTCGCCTGAGTCGATTTCAATAATGTCCGTTCTCTATGTCCTGATTCCGCTCGCACTGCTGCTGCTTGCCGGTGCCGTCTGGGCATTCTTCTGGGCAGTCGGCAGCGGTCAGTTCGACGATCTCGATACGCCCGCCGTGCGCATCATCATGGATGACGACACCAAGCCGGACGACGGCGACGGCTCATGAACGAGTCGCTTCCCCTGCTCGCGACGGCCTTTGTTACCGGCCTGCTCGGCAGCGCGCACTGTTTCGGCATGTGCGCGGGACTCTCCGGCCTGTTCGCGGTAAACGCGACGGCCGCCTCCCTGCGCTCGCAGATGCCGATGGCCCTCGCGTACAACGCCGGGCGCATCTCCAGCTATGCGTTTCTCGGCATCGCGGTCGCGGCACTGGGCCAGACCGTGGTAAGGGCGATCCCGGATGTTGCCGCGCCGGTGCGGCTGGCCAGCGGACTATTGATCGTCATCGTCGGCCTGCAGGTCGCATTCGGCTGGCGCTTCCTGGCGCCGGTCGAGAACGCCGGCGCAAGAATATGGCAGCGTATCGCCCCGGCGGCCAAGGGCTTGCTGCCCGTCACGAATGTTCCGAAAGCTTTCGGGCTCGGCCTGCTATGGGGCTGGCTGCCCTGTGGACTGGTCTACAGCGTGCTGCTGCTGGCGGCCACCACCGCCAACGCGATCAACGGCGGCCTCGTCATGCTGGCGTTCGGCGTTGGCACGATGCCCGCCATGATCATGACGGGCATCAGCGCGTCGAAACTCGCCCGGTTCATGAGTCGCAAGCGACTCGGGGCGGGACTGTTGATCGTGCTCATCGGTGTGCTCACCCTCGCGATGCCGGTCATGAAATACTCCGGCGGTGCCAGTCAGGACGCGCACACTGGGCACATGATGAAGGACAAGCCCGGCTTGAACAGGTAGGCATTTCCGATCACTCGACAATCGGGGGCAGTTGGCCGATGCTCTGGCCGGGACTCGGGGAATCACTTGTCGGGATGGCTCCCTGGCGGTCCGCTTGACTCCCGTCAAGGGCTTCCCCGAGTCAACGCCTGCTACGGTAACGCTGCCCGGCGCATGGTGAACTAGTCGTTGCTACTATCCAGTTCATAGTCAACGGATTCGATGACGGCCGTCGTCTCTTTTTCGCCCGTCTTGATCGACACCTCGTCGCCAACACGCTTTTTCATTAAGGCCTGCGCCAGTGGCGAGTCGATATTGATATTGCCTTTGGAAGGATCGGCCTCGTCCTCGCCGACCAGGCGATAGCAAACACGCTCTTTGTCCCCGATTTCGAGCATTACCGCTGCGCCAAAAAAAACGCGGTCCGGCGGGGTCGAGTGCCGAACGACTTCGAGATTGGGCAGACGCTTTTGCAGGTAGCGTATGCGCCGGTCGATGCCGCCCAGCTCTTTCTTGCGGTAAATGTACTCGGCATTCTCGGATCGATCGCCTTCCGCAGCAGCTGCGGACAATGCGGCGACGACCTCCCGCCGCTGCGGCCACAGTGCCTCCAGCTCGTCCTGAAGCGCCCGGTAACCCGCCGGGGTTATGTACGGCGATCCTGCCTGGCGTGGCGGTCTCCATCGTCCCATTATGGCCTCTGTATCGTCGCGATCTGTTTGTCCTTCCGCTCGCGGTTCACGATCCTGTGTATTCCGGGCTCCATCGTCTTGTTCGACAGCCTGAATACTCCGGTGGCTGCTTTGCGTCGTGTTGAACTGGATTCGGGAAAGCAAATACCGCGTTCAACTGATACATTATGATTGTACCGCGAAGACCCTCGGGGTAGACCGAAACCATCTGAAGAGCAGTCACATGCTGGAAAAATTTGAGCGCTATCCACTCACCTTCGGTCCGACTCCGATCGAAAAACTGAGTCGTCTTTCCGCTCACCTGGGCGGTGAGGTCGAGCTTTTCGCCAAGCGAGAGGACTGCAATTCCGGTCTCGCTTTTGGCGGCAACAAGCTGCGTAAGCTCGAGTACATCGTGCCTGACGCTATCGCGTCCGGGGCGGATACGCTGGTCAGCATTGGTGGCGTACAGTCGAACCACACGCGCCAGGTTGCGGCGGTGGCAGCGAAACTCGGCATGAAGTGCCGCCTTGTCCAGGAAAGCTGGGTGCCGTTTCAGGACGCCGTTTACGATCGGGTCGGCAACATACTGATGAGTCGCGTCATGGGCGCCGAGATCGATCTGGTTGACGAGGGGTTCGACATCGGTATTCGCGAGAGCTGGGAACGGGCCCTGCAGGACGTCAAGGACCGCGGCGGGCGGCCGTACGCGATTCCGGCCGGCGCTTCCGTGCACAAGTACGGCGGGCTCGGCTTTGTCGGCTTCGCCGAGGAGGTGCGTGCCCAGGAATCGGAGATGGGTGTGCGCTTCGACTACATCGTGGTCTGCACGGTTACCGGCTCCACGCATGCCGGGATGATCGTTGGCTTCGCGAAAGACGGCCGCGCGCGCAACGTGATCGGTATCGACGCCTCCTGCACACCCGCGCAAACCAGGGCCCAGGTTCTGGACATCGCGCAGAAAACGGCGGAACTCGTCGAGCTCGGGCGGCCAATAAGCGACGACGACGTCATCCTGAACGAAGACTACGCCTACCCGGTCTATGGCGTGCCCTCCGCGCAGACGAATGATGCAATTCGCCTGTGTGCCCGAACGGAAGGCATGATGACCGACCCTGTCTACGAGGGAAAGTCGATGCAGGGTATGATCGACCTGGTGCGAAAAGGCTTCTTCCCGGCCGGCTCAAAGGTGCTGTATGCGCACCTGGGCGGAGTTCCGGCCATCAATGGCTACAGCTACATATACAGGAACGGATGAAAAAGTTTGCTACCGTGCTCGTTGCGTTCGTCGCTATAGAGCATCTCTATATCCTGGTTCTCGAGATGTTTCTCTGGACCCGGCCTGCCGGCCTGCGAGCGTTCGGGCTGACGCCCGAGTTCGCCGAACAGACAGCGGTACTCGCGGCGAACCAGGGCCTTTACAACGGCTTCCTCGCGGCAGGGCTGATCTGGAGCCTGTTTCGCAAGGAAGACGGCTATCCGCTGCGCGTGTTTTTTCTCGCCTGCGTCATCGTGGCCGGCATTTTCGGCGCCGTTACAGCCAAGCCGTCAATCCTGTTTGTGCAGGCCGCCCCTGCACTTCTGGCCCTGGCTGTAACGTTGCTTGCGCGCCGATAGCGTCATCCGCTTCGTCTATGGCTGACTCAGGAGTATCCAGAATCCGCCGAAGACGGTAATCACATCCGCAGGGTCTATCGTGAAAATGCCCTGGTTCTCTTCCGTCGCCGAAATCGTCAGATTGAAGAAGTCGATACCACCGTAGGTGTTTCCGACCGGCGCAAAGCCTATGCGAGTGAGCGTATTGCTCGCATTGATCTCTTCAATGTAGTTCGCGAAATAGGCCCGGCCATCGATCAAATCGTAGGTCGATGAATCCCAGCAGTTCGTGAATTGCCAGTCGAAGGCATCGCCAGGGCTTAACTCGTTGCCCGAACTCACGTTCGTGAAGACGTTTTCGCCCTGTGCCAGAACTCCGGGCGGCGGAGAACTCGGAAACATGTCGCAGGTCTCCACGACCGGGTTTGTTACCAGGGTTGACTCGAGTTCATCGAGTTGACCGGCAATTTCGAATGCCAGATCGAAAATAAAGCCGAACGTCGCTCCGGCCAGTGATGCCTGGCGCTGCCAGGTCTCGGCCTGCGGATTATCAAGCAGTTCTTCGTACTCCTCCCATGTGAACGGGACAGCAGTCCCGCCGTCGAGGCTCAGCTCCACGCCGCTGCCTGTAAGAACGGCGGAGACCGTACCACCGGGCGCCATTACGTCGAACGCGCCGCTCGTGGGAGAGTCGCCCACGTTGGCACTGACGTCGGACGTAACGTTGAACACATAGACACCGTTGAGGTCTGTCTGACTGCCCCTGACGACGACGCGCATGCTCGAGCCGGCGTCGGTGACGTAGGACAGGAATGTTACATTGGAGGTGCTGATGACATTCAGGTCTACGCTGCCGAACAGCGTATTGCCGAACTGGATCGTAATATCCAGTTCGCCGCCCACATCGATAAAGAAGGCGATGTTTTCCAGCATTTCGCCGATCTCGAATCGGTAGCTTGGCAAGATGGTCAGCGGGGGATCGACGCCACTTGGCAACTGGCTGTCGCCACCGCCACCTCCTCCGCCGCCGCAGCTCCACATCAAGGCTGCCGCCATGCCAATGCAGACAAAATTTGCTCGCTTCATGACTGTCCCCTTTGCGTTCCCGTTCCACCGTATGTATTCGGCAGTCCGGCGGTCTTGGGATCCTTCGGGGAGTCATAGATGGCTTCTCGGAGGAAGCGAGGATCCGCGACTTTGCGTCCCTGACTTTCGCCAGGTTTGCCTTTATCGTGAT
>JBFELT010000096.1:0-11978 GCA_041552015.1 Woeseiaceae bacterium | reverse complement strand
TTTGAAACGGCGACGCCATCGGCACCGAGTGCCAGGGCCTTGGCGAAGTCGGCCGGATGTCGCAGGCCGCCGGTTGCGATCAGCGTCACCTGCGATGCGTGGCTGGTATTGAGATGCCGTCGTGCCCGCGCCAGCGCGGGTATCGTCGGCACCGAGATGTTGTCCCTGAAAATCAGCGGTGCCGCGCCCGTGCCGCCACCGCGCCCGTCGAGAATGATGTAGTCGACGCCGATCTCCAGCGCCGCATCGATATCCTTCTCGATATGCTGCGCCGACAGCTTGAAGCCCACAGGAATACCGCCGGTCCTCTCGCGAACCTCCTCGGCGAAGTCACGAAACTGGCTGAGTTCCGTCCATTCGGGAAAACGGGCCGGCGATATCGCGGGCTCGCCTTCCTTCAGCTGGCGTACTTCCGCAATCTTGCCCTGCACCTTGTTGCCGGGCAGGTGACCGCCGGTGCCCGTCTTGGCGCCCTGGCCGCCCTTGAAGTGAAAGGCCTGCGTCTTCTGCACCTTGTCCCAGGAGAACCCGAAACGCGCCGACGCCAGCTCGTAGAAGTAGCGTGAATTGGCGGCCTGCTCCTCCGGCAACATGCCGCCTTCGCCGGAGCAGATACCGGTACCGGCCAGTTCCGCCCCTTTCGACAATGCGACCTTGGCCTCTTCCGACAATGCGCCGAAACTCATATCGGAGACAAACAGCGGTATGTCGAGTCGCAGCGGTTTCTTCGCCCGCGGGCCGATGACCAGGTCCGTGCCAACCGCTTCGTCGTCGAGCAAGGGCAACTTGTGCAGCTGGCCCATCACGAACTGCAGGTCGTCCCACAGCGGCAGCTGGTTTCGCGGCACGCCCATTGCCGCCGAGGGGCCGTGATGTCCCGTTTTACTCAGGCCCTCATCGGCCAGCTTTCGAATGAATTTGACATGCGGCTCGATGGCGATGCCGTTGGGGTCCTGGTAGAGACCCTGGTAGGCATCGCGCTTGTAGGGTTGCGGATGTTTTTTCGCCCATTCAGCAATCTCGTCTTCGTCGACCAGGACCTTGCCGCTCTCGACCCAGGCGCTGAACTTCGGCAATGTTTCGCGGTTGTTGTACTCGCTGATGCCGGTATCGAGGCGGTAGTCCCAGCCGTGCACGCCGCAGATCAGATTGTCGCCATCCACGTGACCGTCCGACATCAGCGCGCCGCGATGCGCACATCGCCCGTACAGAACCGTGACATTATCGTCATAGCGAACGATCACAAGATCGACGTCCGCCACGAGCGCGTACGCCGGCTCGCGATCCTTCAACTTGTCCAACTCGGCTATGACTATTTTTTTCATTGGCTGGCTATCCTCCGCGCAGCGAGTCTACCATCTCGTCATCCATCATGAAGGCGATCCACCCAGGTGAGCAGCAGCTCCGCACTATCGAACCGCAATTTCCTCATTTACCTGGTCGGCACCAGCGTGTCGCTGCACGGTCTGTGGATCTATCGCGTCGCGCTCGGCTGGTATGCGTGGCAGCTAACGGGCTCCGAGTTCTGGATCGGCATTGTTGCCTTCACCCAGTTCGCGCCGGCAGTCGTCTTCGGTCCGATATTCGGGGTCATCGCGGATCGCGTGGATCGTCGCATGGCGTCAATCGTCGTCAATGCCGGTAGCACGGTGAACATGCTTCTGCTCGGGGCGCTTGCGATGCTCGGCAAAGTCGACATCTTGGTATTGAGCGGCTTGTCACTGGTGCAAGGTGCGCTGGACGGCGCGCACACGCCCGTTCGAATGTCGCTCGTGCCGAGTCTCGTCACGCGGGAGCAGCTGCAGAGCGCTATCGCCACGACATCGATTTCATTCAACGTATCGCGGTTTGTCGGCCCGGCGATTGCCGGCGTTGTCATTACCACCCTTGGCGTCAGCGCGGCGTTTGCGCTCAACGGTATCTCCTACCTGGCGACCGTGGCCGCCGTAGCGCTTGTCGACGTTCGCCCGGCAGCGGCTCACGACAAGAAAGCGGCTGACGTCTGGACGGAGCTGCTCGAAGGCGTGCGATATGTGCGCCGCCACCGGACGATTCGCGGCCTGCTCCTGCTGATCGCATTCGCCTCGGTATTCGGGCGCGGTGCATTGGAAATGCTGCCGGCCTTTGCGGACGCGGTCTTCGGCCGCGGCAGCGCCGGGCTCGCCATACTCACATCTGCCGTCGGCGTCGGCGCTGTTGCCACCGGACTCGTCCTCGCTCGAAACACCACATGGCTGACGATCGGCGCGATCCGCCTTGCCGTCGTCATTGCCGGTTTGCTGATTGCCGCTTTCGGTTTCAATACCTCGTTCTGGCTCGCCGCCGGGCTTGTAACGACCCTCGGCGTACTATTGTCATTGGGCGGTATCGGCTCGCAGATCCTGCTGCAGAGCCTGGTGGAAGACCGTGTGCGCGGGCGAGTCAGCAGCCTGTGGGGAATGGTCGCATTTGGCGGAACGGCTCTTGGCGGAGTCATCGTCGGCGCAGCTTCGGCGGTGGTCGGCTTGCAGCCCACGGTGATGGCCGCCGGATTGCTCTGCGCTGTCGCCGCGCTTTTTCCGCGCTACACTAAGGTGGACCTGTGATCGGCGACCTGGAGGATCCGAAATGGCGGGCGGCTTTGCAAAAGACGGCGCAGTTCAGGAACAAATCGATGCGACCGTTCAGGACGCCATCGAGTTCGCGCGCGGCCAGCTGCCGAAAGGCGAGAGCCTGACGCGCTGCGAAAAATGCGACGCTCCTATTCCCGAGGCGCGACGGACCGCCGTCCCCGGCGTACGGCTCTGCGTCGCCTGCCAGACTGAACGCGACAAGGCGTCCGTCAAATCCAGCGGCTACAACCGGCGCGGCAGCAAGGACAGCCAGCTGCGCTAGTCGTCCTGCCCCCTGGACCTGAACGAATCTGGTCACAAAATCCCTTGTATTTCCGGGGCCTTTCTCCTTGTTTAGGACCTGAAGCACAGAATTGATGCCCCTGATTCGGTAGAAATGAGGATCGCCATGGAGGGCGGCGGGCGAAGTGCTTTTACAACAGGAATTGGGGACGCTCAGGATGCGATGGATCGATACGCGGTTGACAGGACTCTTGCGCCCCGCGTTCCTGCTGGCGATGCTTGGGATCGGCGGCTGTTCGCTGCTCCCTGCAGATCCGGAGCCCCAGGCGCTGCCCGAGCCGGTCAGCCCGCAACCCGAAATCGCCGTTTTGCCGCCGCTACCCGCGCCGGCACCGACGCCCAGGAACTCGGCCAGGGTCGCAGCGCCGTTACCACCGCTGCCCTCACTCTCCATCGTACTCACCAGCGGCGTGCCAGCGTATGCCGAAGTCGCGAGGGAACTTGCGCTCCGTTTTGAAAACCATGACACCTATAACCTGGCCGACGATGATCGTGCGCCGGTCAATATCCTGCGACTGGTCAACGACTCCGATTCGGGCGTGATTGTTGCCATCGGACATCGTGCCGCCGTTGCATCGGTCGCAATGGCCAACAAACCGGTCGTATTTAGCCAGGTCTTCAATTACCAGGATCTGCTCGCGGACAACAGCCGCGGCGTCGCCGCGATCGCCCCGCTCGATGCACAGATCGCCGCATGGAAAGAACTCGATCCGTCCGTTTCCCGAATTGGCGCCATCATCGGCCAGGGACACGATGATTTGATCGCCGAGGCGAAACTCGCCGCCGAGAACAACGGTGTCGAGCTGCTGCTGCACGTCGCCGAATCCGACCAGGAAACGCTTTTTATTTTCAAACGCATGATTCGGAACATCGATGGGTACTGGCTGTTCCCCGACAACCGGGTGCTGAGTCCGCGTGCGCTACAGCAGATCGTCTCGGGCGCCAGGCAACAGCAGGTTCCGGTGCTCGTACCGAGCGAATCGATGCTGGCTATGGGCGCGAGCGTGAGTATCAGCAGCGTCGCTGCGGACATCGCGGAAACAATAACGAAAGTCGTGCGGCAGATAGAAGCCGGCGAAATCGGGAAGGTCCCGGCCATAAGCCCGCTCAGCGAAATCCGGGTCGTCACTCGTGACCTCGCGCGGGTGGCTGACCGATGATGACCGCTGCGTCAGAGACCATTCAGCGGCTCGTTCGCTGGGTCCATCGCGAGGGGGCGACTACCGGCAAGCGCCTGCTCGTTAACGAAATTCTGTCGATACAGGTCCTCAGTGCCGCGTTGATCGGAATCCTGGCCGTCGCCAGCCTCTACTGGGGCGGTCAATGGGTATTGAAGGAGAACTACGGTCGTTGGGCCCTGCAATGGACCGAGGAACTCAATGAACTTGGCTCGCCACTGTTTCTTACGGATGACGGCGAAGCGCTGCTGAGACTCGAGAGCTTCGTACAGCGCTACCCGGAAATCGATCGCGTCGTCTATTTCGCCTCGGACGGCAGCGCGATTTTCTCTGTCGGTAACGACGACAAGGCAGACCAGGTCGTGGATCTCTCGGCGAGCGCCCTTCGGCGCGCGGTCGGGCGTGTCGGGCTCGATGAACCGTACCTGATGAAGACCGGCCTGCTCAATCCACAGCGCTTCGAGATTCTCGCGCCGGTGTGGAAAGAATCGATGGCCGTCGATGGCCTGTTCGATTTCGACCCGAATTTGCCGCCGCAGCCCGTGCAGACCGAATTACTGGGATTCGTTAGCATCAATCTGGATTTCGTGATCTTCCATGACGGCCTGCTCGCCAACATCAAGGGCGCCGTGTTGATACTCATGGCCTTGCTGGCCGTCTTCGCACTGTATGGCCGCCATTCCCTGCAGACGGCACTGGCGTCCATATCCAACCTGCAACGCCCGATACGCGAACTGGCCAAGGGCAATCTCGACGTCAAATTTGACCCGGCCCAGCACCACGAGATCGCCGAAATAGTCGAGGCGCTGGAGACCACCGCTTCGGCGCTCAGCCAGCGAGACGCAGAACTGCTGCAAATGGCGAATCATGACAGCCTGACCGGCCTGTTGAACCGCCGTCGCTTTCTCGAAGAACTCAGCCAGGAGATCAGCGACGTCAACCGCTCCGGCCACGAGAGCGCGCTGTTCTTTGTCGACCTCGACCAGTTCAAGTACATCAACGATGCCTGCGGCCACCCCGCAGGCGACAGACTTATCCGCAAGGTAGCGGACGAACTGCTGCGCAGCGTTGGCGCGAGTGACACCGTCGCGCGCTTCGGCGGTGATGAATTCGCCATCCTGGTACGGCGCACGTCCCTCGACGATGCGCAGTCGACGGCAGACACGATATTGACGAACATGCGCCGCATGGCGCATATCGAGGAAGACAGGGTCTTTCACGTCCATTGCAGCATAGGCGTCACAATGGTTGCCGGTAAGGACATGCATCAGGATGACCTGATAAACCAGGCCGATATTGCCTGCCGCGAAGCGAAGCTGGCCGGCAGAAACAGGGTACATTTTTACGAACCGGCGGCCGACACGGAGCAACAGGTCGCAACCGGACTCGGCTGGATGAACCGCCTGCGCAAGGCGCTGAACAACGACGAATTCGAATTGCGCTATCAGCCAATAAACCGTATTGATAATGGCGAGACCACCCACCACGAGGTGCTCATTCGCCTCCGCAACGATGATCAAAAGCTCGTTCTGCCCGACGTGTTTCTGCCTTCCGCGGTGCGCTTCGGCCTGATGTCGGAAATCGATTTCTGGATGATTCTGAACGCCGCGAAAGCCTACGCGCGCGAATCGAAAAGCAATCAAGACCTGAAGCTTGCGATCAATCTTTCCGCGAACGCATTCGAAAGCGAAGATCTTGCCGACTATATCGATACGGTGTTCCAGAAGCATGGCGTGCCGCCGGAGAATATCGTGTTCGAGATTACCGAGAGCCTTGCGGTGCGGCGGCCACGACATGTCGAGCGGCAGATCGCCGACATTCGAAACCTCGGCTGCAAATTCGCACTCGACGATTTCGGTACCGGCTACAGTTCGTTCAGTTATCTTCAGAAGCTGCACTTCGATTACATCAAGATCGACGGTGCGTTCGTCAAGGATCTGCCGAACAACCCGGTCGACCAGAAAATGATAAAGCTGATTGCCGAGATCGGCCGGGAGGCCGGTATGAAGACCGTCGCCGAATACGTGCAGGACGCCGCAACGCTGGACCTGCTCGGCAATCTCGGCGTGGACCTGGCACAGGGCTATTTCGTCGGTCGGCCCGTGAAGCGACCCAGGGATAAATCGACACCCATCTCGCTGCATGCGCGGCGCCAGCAGCGCTCCACGAAATAGACCGCTAGCCGCACTGTCGGGTCTCTTTACATTATTTTTAGGCTAGTTTCGTAAGCTGCTGTATTTAAATATCTTTTATTGCCGGCATATGTCTTGCATCGTGCTAAGGCATGAAGAGAATTGTCGCCGCAAGAATCGCCCTGCTGGCCATGATTGCCGCCGCTCCGCTCGGCACAGCGCAGGCTGGAAGCCTCAGCGCCGTTCTCAACGGCCGCTCGATCCACGTCGATGCGACTCAAAACTGGAACGAAGACAACCTGGGACTTGGCCTCGAGTATCAGTTCGCCGGTACGTCCCGCTGGAAGAAACAGCTGATGGTCAACGGCTTTCGCGACAGTAACGACGACATGTCCTACATGGCCGGCGCCGGCCTGCACCGCAACCTTTTCTCGACGGATCGGCTGAATGGCTTTTACATGGACGCCGGCATCAACGCGTTCCTGATGACGCGACGGGATGTGAACGACAACCGGCCTTTTCCGGGGGCCGTGCCGAGCGTTTCCATCGGCAACCGTTACCTCGGCGTGAACTTCACCTACCTGCCGGTCAAGGCCGTCGAGCGCCTGCTGAACGCACGAATGAGCGATGACACCGTCAGCGGTATATTCTTCATGCAGTTCAAGGTCGATCTCGACCTGCTGTTGCCGGGCAAATAGACGTCTGCGGGACGTCGCCCCGGCGGACCCGGGCCTGCAGGCCGGACGGACGGTCAGCTGCTCTTCGCGAAGGACACCCGAAACAACATCGAGTACAAAACGGGCACCACGAGCAATGTCAATGCCGTGGCGAACGCCAGGCCGAAGATAATTGTGATCGCCATGGTTTTGAACATGGTCGTTGCGCCCCAGAGCAGTGGCGTCATGCCGAGCACCGTTGTCGCCGTGGTCAGGAGTATGGGCCGCATGCGCTGCTGACAGGCGATCATGATGGCATCCGCTTCGCTTCGTCCAAAATCCCGTATTTCAATGGCGATACGGTCCAGCAGGACGATGGCATTGTTGATGATAATGCCCGACAGCGAAATCAGTCCGAGGATTGTAAAAAAGCCGAAAGTCGAATTGGCAACGAGAAGCCCGAAGGCGACGCCGATCAGGCCCAGTGGAATCGTCGCCAGGATAATCGCTGGCTTGCGCAGTGAGTTGAACTGCCAGACCAGCAGCAACAGGATCAGCATGCCGGCCGTCGGAAGTTCCGCCGCAATCGACGCATTCGCGTCGCCGGATTCCTCGGTTTCACCGCCGATTTCGAACGTATGCCCCGCGGGCCAGGTCTGCTGAACGTCTTCCAGCCATGGCACCAGCTTCTGAACGACTTCGGCCGCGGTCGCGCCGCCTTTCAGCTGCACGTTGAGCGAGAGGGTCCTGTCGCGGTCCCGCCGCTCGATGATACCGGGCTCGAAAGTTAGCTCTACGTTGGCGACCTGCTTGAGCGGTACGCTGCTTCCGGTGCTCTGCGAATAAACGGTCAGGCCATCGAGCTTGCTGAAATCCTGGCGGTCCGCCGCAACCGTGCGCATCGTGACAGGAATCAGTTCATCCGCCTCGCGATACTGGGTCAGGTCGATGCCGGTCAGGCCGGCCTGCAGCGAATAGGCGACGTCCTCGCTGGTCACGCCTGAACGCCTTGCGAGTTCCTGGTCGACATCGACAGTCAGCTTCTTGGTCTGGCGTCCCCAGGAATTCTTGGCATCGGAAACCTCTGGAAGACCGTACAGATAGGCAATCACCTGGTCGGCGATAGAGTACAGCGCTTCGAAATCGTAGCCAGAAATACGCACGATGATCGGATAGTCGACCGGCGGGCCGTTTTCCAGGCGCTTCACCTGCGCGGCCAGGTCCGGATGATGTTGCTGAACATAGTCCTCGATACCGGCGATGACGACATCGACATCCTCCGGCTCCACCGTGTTTGCAATCAGGAAAGAATTCGCCGGGTTCGGGTTTGGCGGATTGAGACTGAGCCGAAAGCGCGGCCCGCCTTCGCCGATGAACGTGAGCCAGTTTCGAATGCGCGGCTCAGCGTCGGGAGGTGCAAAGTAACTGTTGCGAATAAATGCGTCTACGTCGGCAACGACCTGCTGGCTGGTCTCGATCGATGTACCCAGCGGCAGCTCGAGCTTTGCAGAAAATATCGGATCCTCGGAAGGCGCGATGAACTCCTTCCGCACGAGTCCCAGGCCCAGTATAGACACGACGAACAGCAGAATAATCACCGCGAAGAATCGATACTGACAGCGCAGCGATAGTGTCAGCAGTCCGCGGTAAAACGCGTACCAGCGGCCGTCGAAGCGTGCTTCACCCTTGCCCCCGCCCGCCTTAACTTTCAGGGCTATGGTCGTCAACATCGGCACGAAGGTCATTGCCAGCAACCACGACGTGAGCAGGGCAATGCTGACTACATAGAAAATGTCAGAGGTGTATTCGCCGACCGCAGATTTCGCCATGGCAATCGGCATGAATGCGGCCGCCGTCGTCAGCGACGATATCAGCAGCGGCGCGCTCAGCTCCTTGCCAGACTCGATTGCCGCCGTAATCGCGCTCTCGCCCTGCTCTCGCCGAACGATAATCGACTCCACGATGACAATGGCATTATCGACCAGCAGGCCGAGCGCGATGATTAACGCGGTCAACGATATCTGGTTAATAGTGATATCGAATACCTGCATCAGGAAAACAGACGAAATGATGGTTGCCGGGATGAGGGACCCGACGACAAGTCCGGTGCGCAGGCCCAGAAACGCGACCATTACGGCGATGACGATCACGATGGCCTGGCCAAGGCTCGACGAAAACGTCGTTACGACGTTGTCGACAAGATCCGCCTGGAACCAAATCTTGTCGATATTGATGCCCCACGGATATTTGGCCAGCAGTTCCGGCATCAGCACATTGAGCCGCTCACCGAGCTTCAGGATATCGCCGCCGTCTCGCATCGAAACGGCAATCGCCAGCGTCGGTTCGCCGTTGACCCGACTTACGCTTTGCGGCGGGTCCTTGTAGCCCCTGTAGATGTCGACGATATCCTCGAGGTACACCAGCGCCCCGCCAGGGAGCTGAATGACGGTGCGCCTGAGGTCCTCGATCGATTCGAAGTTGCCACTCGGCTCAAGCGTAATTCTCTCCCGGCCACTGACGATGTCGCCGCCCGACGAAAGTATGTTGACGGCCGCAAGGGATGCCGACAGCCGCTGCGGCGAGAGCCCCAGCTCGGAAAGTCGCGAATTGTTGTACTCAACGAAAATGACCTCCTGCTGCTCGCCGTGAATCGAAACCTTCGCGATATCGGGCTCTTTCAGAAGCTCGTCGCGAAGCTCATCCGCAACGGACTTGAGTTCCGCATAGGAAAAGCCATCGCCTGACAGGGTATAGACACTGCCGAATACGTCACCGAATTCGTCGTTGACATCGGAGACCTGCGTGCCGAGCGGCAGGTCCGCGTAAACGCTTTCGACCTTGCGACGCAGATCATCGAAGATTGGTCGCATGACTTTGTAGCTTTCCTTGAAATTCGCATAGATAACGGAAATGCCCGTGCGTGACTCGCTGGTGATGGAGTCGATCTCCGGCATTTCCTGGATCTTCTTCTCTATCTTGTCGGTAACCAGCAGTTCGACGCGTTCGGGACTCGCCCCGGGAAAACGCGTCGTTATGACGGCGGTACGCACGATAAAGCCCGGATCCTGCGCCTTCGGCAGGCTCTGAAAAGCGAAGAGGCCCGCCAGGACCACGAGACCCACGATCGTCAAAGTGACGCGATTTCGATCTATGGCGGCAGCGGTCAGATTCACGGTTCTATTCGGCCGCCGGCAGGAGAACCCGTTGGCCGTCGCGTATCACCGATATTCCCGCCGTGATCACGCGATCACCAACCTCGAGGCCTTCGGTGACCTCGATCCCGGACTGCGTCAGCTCGCCGAGCATGACGTCCCGGCGTCGAACGACCGCCTCACCGTTGGTCCCGTCTGGCTCGGCGACGAATACAAAGGTTCCGCCGGGATCGCTGATCACGGCAGTGACGGGCAGTACAAAGCCACCGTCCTGCGATGCGGCCGAGTCGAACTGAAACGTAACGTCTGCCGCCAGTCCGGAGCGCAGCGAAGGATGACTGCCGCTGATTTTTACTACCACCGGAAACGCGGCGGAACCGCCACCCGACGACACGGCGATTTCGGAGATGGTGCCGCTGAATTCCTGTTTCGGTATGGCACCAAAGCGAATTGAAACCGGCGTCGATTCGTCAACGCTGCCGATCAGGCTTTCCGGAAGATCCAGGGTAACCTCGTAGGCGTCGCCACAACTTACCGCCGCGACCTGTTGCCCGGCTGCAACGTTCTCGTTGACCTCTGCGTTCAGCGAGGCGATCGAACAGCCTTCGTCGGCCGTCAGTTTCGTGTATGAAATATTGAGCCGCGCTATTTCCAGCGCCTTGCTCGCCGCCCTGACCACCGCGCTGGCCGATTCCGCCTGCGCGCGCGCCGAATCCAGGTCGTTCAGCGACGCGTTGCTGTTGGCATAGAGGCCCTTGGTTCGTTCGTAATTGGCGGCGGCACGCCTTTCATTCGCCTGCGCCTCGACTAGCGTGGCCTGTGCCTGCTGTGCCTGCAGTACGTAGCCTGCCGGATCGATTTCGGCGATCAGGTCGCCGGCGTTCAGGCGTTGCCCGATCTGTACCGGGAGCTTGGTGATCGTGCCGGATACCTTGAAACTGAGACGTGACTCGCGGCTCGATTTCGACGTGCCGGAAAAACTGCGATCTCGAAATGCGCTCGCGTCGCTGACGATGACATAGCGGACCGGACGGAGTCGCTCTTCAAAGGTTTCGTCCGACTGGCCGCAGCCGGCGAGCAGCAAGGCAGCGAAGAGCAAGGCATAAGAACGGTTGCGCATTATCGGGTTCGCGTGAGAGTCATTCGGTATTCGGCCGCGAGCTGCTCGCGCTCCTCCGGCGTCAGGAGGTAGTCATAACCACCGATCGCCCGTTGCACCGACATGACGGTTATCAGGAAGTTGTACAAAGACTCCGCGGCGGCGGCCGACGCGGCGAGGCTGGAATCCTGGGCATCGAGGAGATCGATAATCGTAACCGTGCCGCGGGCGTAAGCATCCGTCACCAGTTCGAAGTTCTTGCGCGACGCTTCGGCCGCGCTTGCCGCGAGGTCGATCTGTGCGTAGGCGGCCTGGGCCGCGTGCAGCTGCCTGCGAATTTCCTCTTCGACGCGCTCTTCGGTCGAGGCACGAAGATACTCGAGTTGGCGGAGTTCGTAGCTCGCTTTCGAAACATTGGCTTTCTTGAGGCCGCCGGAAAACAGCGGCAGAGTCGCCTGGATGCCGACGCTCCAGTCGTTCAGATCCGCTCCGGCCTGCGGTCCTGCGCCAAGTCCCGACTGCGACAGGTTGCTCGTGTAACTGGCGCCGACCGACACATCCGGCAACCAGAATGCGCGCCGCTGGCTGATCAGTTCGCGGCGCTTGGCGGCAATCTGCGCGTTCAATTGCTCGAGCTCCGGTGCCTGGCGAATCGCCCGGTCAATGTAGAAACGCGAGAAGCGCGCGTAGTCGGCGGGGCTTCGAACCATCTCGTCGAAATCCTTGCGCGTCATCACGAACGGTTCGTCAAAGGTGGCGTCCTTCAGTGCAATACGCGCACCCTGCGGCTTGTGCAGGATGCGGTTGAGCGTCTCCCAGGACTGGTTTAGCGCCGATCGCGCGTTCAGCACCGATATCTGCGCTCGT
>JBFELT010000095.1:0-12094 GCA_041552015.1 Woeseiaceae bacterium | reverse complement strand
GAGGATCTCCAGTGTCCCGTCCGCAGGTACCTCTTTAAGCGCCTTGCGCGCTTTGAGGATGGGCAAAGGGCAGTTCAGTCCTTTTGCATCGAGGGTATGGTCAGCCATGTTGTTGTACTCCAGTATTCTCTGCCAGTGCAGATGCTAAATGAACAGGTTGATGTCCGCCTGTGTGGCGACTTCAATATAGGTAGCGGCGCCTCCAAGCTCCGGACCGTCGATCATATCGTCGAGCGTATACTCGAACAGGTCCATCGTCATCTGGCAGGCGATCAGTCGAACTTCGGCTTCGACGGCGAGTTCCCGCAGCTCCTCGATCGATGCCACGCCCTTTTTGTTCATCAGGTTTTTCATTATCTTGGTGCAAGCGGCGTCGACTCCGGGAATGGCCGTGAGCAGGTTTGGCAAACCCATGTGTGCGCCCATCATCGGCATCTTCATGGCCGGATTGCCGGCGGCGGTCAGCTGCAGTTTGAGATCCTTCAGCAGCAGCGGCAGACCATAGAACGTAAAGAACATCGTGACAGGCAGGCCCATCGCGGCAGCGGTGGTAGCCAGGATAAAAGGCGGATAGGCCCAGTCCAGCGACCCTTTGGTCACAATGATTGACATGCTCTTTTCGTCGGCGGACATTTCTCAATACCTCTCTTTAGCAGGGTATGCGGCGCATATTAGATTATCAGAATTGTCTTTATTAGTGAAATATAATATTCTCGAATCACACTTTTGATGGGCATGGTGGCGTGCAGGCCTTATCTCCGGAAAGCATGAACCGAAACGATCCCGGCTCGCTGATCGCAGAGCTGTCGGCGGCGCCAGCGCGGCCGCCACCGCTGTTCATCGGTAGCGAGATCTACCGGCGACCGGCGTTCGGCTTTAATCATCCGCTCAATATTGTCCGGCACTCGGCAGTCGTTGATCTCCTCAGGATGCTGGGCTGGCTGGGCGACGAGGATTATCGGGAAAGCGCCGCCGCCAGCGTCAGGCAGATTTTCGAGTTTCATGATCGGGCTTATGTGCGGGCCCTGCAATACGCAAACTCCACAGGGTCGGTCGATCCGGCAAGCCGCGAGCGCTACCAGATCGGCACTTTCGAGAACCCCTTGTTCCCGGGGCTGTTCGAACGGGCGAAGATGACGGTGGGGGGCTCGATCCTGGCGGCCGAACTCGCCGCACAAGGGCGCGTGGTGTTCCATCCCTCCGGTGGAACGCATCATGGACGAAGGGATCGCGCGGCCGGCTTCTGCTATTTCAACGACCCGGTGTTCGCCATCCTGAAGCTGCTCGAGATGGGCAGCGAGCATGTCATGTACATCGATCTCGATGCGCACCACGGCGATGGTGTCGAAGACGCTTTTTATGAAGAGCCTCGCGTGACAACGGTGTCGATTCATGAAAAGAACCGCTGGCCATTCAGCGGTACGCGATCGCACCCGCACGCCGGCGCCTACAATTTCAGCGTGCCCCTCGAACTCAACGACAGCGAATTCGACTTCCTGATGCAGGAAGCAGTGCTGCCGATGGCCGGGAACGAGGATGTGGACGCACTGGTTATTTGCTGCGGTGCTGACTGCCTCGCGGGCGATCCACTGTCCAGCATGAAGCTCTCCAACGTCGCCCTTTGGGACGCCGTTATGCGGCTCATTGCACTCGGCAAGGCGACGGTTGTTCTCGGGGGAGGCGGTTACAACCCCTGGACCGTTACTCGCTACTGGGCCGGACTGTGGGGGCGCATCTCGGGCAAGCCGATGCCGGAGCGCCTGGGCCCGGAGGCGGAGGCGTTCATGCGGAGCATGGAGTGCGACCTGATAGACGAAGAAGACGTCGAAGAACAGTGGCTAACGACGATCGCGGATACTCCGTATCCCGGTCCGGTTCGCGACGAGATAAGATCACTTGTTGATAACGCCCGCGCGCAGCTCTAGCGGCGTGTTGTGAGGATATCGGTATGACCTGGCTTGACGCATTGTCCGACATCGAGGATCTGGAGGACGCGAGCTTCGACGCCGAGCTGGTTCGAGAGTTCGAGCGAGTCGCGGCGAGCAGCCCCGTGCGGCCGATACGTTTCTCCACGCCGACCTTCAAGGAGTACTCGAGCAGCGAATTGAGTGGCTGCAACAAGAACAGCTTTCCTGCGTTTTCCATCACCGCGGGTGCCTGCGGCCTGAATTGCGACCACTGTCAGAAGAAGATCCTCGAGCCGATGATTCCGGCGACCAATCCCGAGATGCTCGATCGAAAAGTTCGGCACCTCGTCGATACGCAAGGGCTCAATGGTTTCCTGCTGTCGGGCGGCTCCAACAGGAAGAACGAGATCGCCTATGCCCGTTACCTGCCGATCGTGGAGAAACTGAAAGCCGACTATCCCGCGCTGAAAGTTGCCGTTCACAGTGCGCTGCTCGACGAGCGGCGCGCCAGAGACATGGAGGCGGCCGGCGTCGATACGGTCATGATGGACGTTATCGGTGCGGATGAAACGATTCGCGACGTGTACAAGCTCGACAGACCGGTCGGGGACTTCGAGGCTACGCTCGCGGCGCTGTGCAGCACGCAGATGGAAGTAACGCCGCACATCGTCATCGGCCTGCATTACGGCCGCATCCTCGGCGAGGCCAATGCACTGGATATCGTCAGCCGCTATGACATCAATGCACTGGTACTGGTCGTGATCATGCCGTTCTACGCCAAGCCCGGAACCTTCGTTACGCCGGAGACCAGTGACGTGGGGCGCATCTTCCTCGAAGCACGTGGGCGCCTGCCCGACAAACAGGTCTTGCTCGGCTGTGCGCGACCACCGGGCATGCACAAGCGGATCACCGACGCTTACGCGATCATGGCGGGCCTGGATGGCATCGCGTTTCCGGCCGACGGCGCCGTGTCCGTCGCTCACACGATTGGCCGACCGTTCGAGCAGGCACACTCATGCTGCTCCATCAAGCTCGGCGGCGATTTGAAAACGAAGCTGCAGGCCTCGTGCGCGGCGTAATAAACTCTACCCGGGAAAAAATCCTATGAGCTGCATCGAACACAAGACCACGCCGGCAGCGGCGGGCGACGCGAGAGACAGGGACTTCAATCCGTTTGAGGTCATGACGCCGCGGGCGCCCCAAAAAACGCCGGTCGATCGCAAGAACGGCAAGCACGTAAAGGCCAACGACATTCCGCCGCAGGGCGTGTACCTGCCGAACAACAATATTCTCGCGCCGCACATGAAATCGCCCGAGTACGTGCAGCTGTCGACGGCCGCCGCAATAACGCTCGGCATCATGGGAGGGCGCATGTACGGCTGTGAATGCACGCGCTGCCTGAACTTGTTACTGACCTACCCGGAGGGTTGCCGCGCCAACTGCGCCTACTGTGGCCTCGCCCGTCACCGGGAAGCCGATCGCGACTACGCCGATCGAAATTTCATTCGCGTCGACTGGCCCGCAGTGCCGATGGCAGACATCATCGATATCGTTGCGCGGGATCCGGACAGTAGTCCGTTTCATCGCATGTGCATCTCGATGATTACGCACCCGCGTTCGGAAGCCGATACGTTTACAGTGCTCGAACAATGGACCGATCACATCGACCCTGACGCGATCCCCGTGTCGATACTGTCGAACCCGACGACGATGACACGTGACGACGTGCAGCGCTGCAGGGACCTGGGTGCCGATATATTTACCGTCGCGCTGGATGCCGCCACGCCCGAGCTGTTCGATCGAACGCGCGGCAAGGGCGTGCAGTCGCCGCACAAATGGTCCAAGTACTGGGAGATCATGCTCGAGGCGCGCGATATTTTCGGCCCGCAAAAGTTCGGCGCACACATCATCGTCGGCATGGGCGAAACCGAGTACGAAGTGCTCAACGTCGTGCAGGAAATCGTCGACCTGGGAGGGCACAGCCACATGTTCTGCTTCTTCCCGGAACAGGGTTCGCTGATGGACCATTTGCCGGCGACGCCGCGCGATCAGTGGCGCCGCGTGCAGCTCGCGCGCTACCTGATCGATTACAGGGGCGTTCGCGTAACGCAAATGCGATTCGACGAGCTTGGGCGTGTCAGTGACTACGGCGTCAGCGAATCCGAGCTGGCCGACATTATCGATCAGGGCATTGCGTTCCGGACGTCAGGGTGCCCGGGCAAATTCCAGGACGACATCTCGGCCTGTGACCGACCCTACGGCGACTCGCCGCCCAGCGACATTGCGAGCTACCCGTTTCAGCCGAAGAAAAGCGATCTGAAACGAATAAGGAAGCAGCTCGATATTCCCGTGAGCGTCGAATAACAACAGGCAGGGGGTAATCGCGTGGGGAAATCGTTCCGAATTATCGATACCGGAATCCGCGAAGGACGTTCCAACATCGCGTTCGATGCGGCGCTGATCGAGCTGCGCCAGCAGAACAGGGTCCCGGACACGATTCGCTTCATGCGTTTTCCGCCAACGGCGCTCATCGGCCGACACCAGGATCTCAGTCGCGAGATAAATCTGGACTACTGTGCCGAAAACGATATCGGCACAGTAAGGCGTATCACCGGCGGCGGCGCTATCTACCTCGACGAAGGGCAGCTTGGCTGGGAGCTGGTGTTTCATCGCAAGTCGCTCGGTATCGCCGCGTTACCGGATCTGGCGCGCGAAATCTGCAATGCCGCGGCGGCGGGATTGTCACGGCTTGGCGTCGAGGCGAAGTTTCGTCCCCGCAACGATATTGAAGTGGACGGTCGCAAGATCAGCGGTACGGGTGGCTTTTTCGATGGCGACATATTGATCTACCAGGGCACCGTTCTCATCGACATGAATTCTCTTCAAATGGTCAGGGCGCTAAACGTGCCGCAGAGCAAATTTGCCAAACATAATCTCGATTCGGCGGCACAGCGTGTTGTTACGCTGAAGGAACTGCTCGGCGACAGTCTTCCCGACATGCAGACCATCAAGGCCGCATTGCTGGAAGGCTTCGCGGAAGGGCTTGGCATAGCGGCCGAGCCAGGCGAAATCAGCGAGGCGGAGGAGTCGCTCGCACGAACGCAGCTTGACGACGAGATAGGCACCGACGAGTTCGTCGCTGAAATCGACAACCCGGCGGCTGCGGCGGATGTCCTGGCGGGCACTCATACGGGCGCGGGAGGGACAATCGATTCCTTCGTAAAGCTGGAAGGCCCGACGCGCCAGATCTTGCAGCGCGTGCTCATCACCGGAGATTTTTTCATCACGCCGCCGCGGGTCGTTTTCGATCTCGAGGCGCATCTGCAGGGATCGCGGTTGGCGGACATCGAGGCGCGCATCAAGCAGTTCTTCGACGACACCGACATCGGCATGCTCAGTGTCACCGCCGATGACTTCGCGGCATCGATCAATAACGCAATCGAGTCCGGACAAGTGGCCGCGAACGGGGCTGCGAATGGGTGACTGCAAAAGCAACGAGGACGCCTTTGTGCTCGCCGCCCGCGGCAATACGCCGATGAATGTCGTTGCGGTTGTGCAACACACCTCGGGCGAATACCTCGGGCTCATGGAGGATCACCTCGAGGGTCGCCGCATCCGTTTCCAGTATTTCCGGCCGTTTGCGGGCGGTCGCAAGTTGCCGGCACCCGACGTAGCCGCGGATGCGCTGTTCTTGCTCGGTGGTGGCCCGTGGGGCTCGGCGGGCGGCCGTGACTTGCCGACCCTGGCCGAGGAAGTCGCGCTCACGCGCACTATGCTCGCGGCGGGTACGCCCGTCGTCGGTATCGGCCTGGGTGCCCAGATTCTCGCGATTGCCGCGGGAGGCGGCTCGGAGAGCCGTGAGCTGACGTTCGAGATGCTGCTGGCACGGCGGACCGACGACAATGCATTAAACGGATTCCTCCCTGAGACCTTTCACCAGGTCGTCTACATGCGCGACTGGCCGCTGCCGCCGGCCGACGCCGAGGTGCTGGCCGAGGATGCCGCCGGCCGGCCCCTCGTCTGGAAAATTGATGATAGTGCCTATGGTTTTTCGGGTAACCCGGGGATTAAGCTGGGCATGATCGAAGACCTGATAATGGAATTCGAGGAGGTGCCGAACGATGCGGTCGCGAAGCTCGAGGAATTGCGTCGCCTGCAACCCGTCCTCGAGGACGAGTTGGTGCCTGTCATGACCGGTCTCGTGCAATGCACATCCCTGATGACTTCCCCGCGGGCGGCCGTTTCGACCGACGGAGAATTGGACAGTTCGGTAATTTAGTATATGCTAATTCGCTGTTAGACGCGTGTCGCGCAGCAAAGGACGAAGGAAAATGGCTGAGAAACTCATCATCGTGATGGCGAACACCGACCCGCGCAACGGCGAGGAACTGGGCGCCCCGATTTTCCAGGCGACCGTCGCGGCCGCAATGGACTACGAAGTGGACGTCATCTGCACGGCCACATCCGGACGCCTGATGAAAAAGGGCGTTGCCGAGAAGCTGTTCGTCAAGGAAGGCTCGCCGAAGTCGGTTTACAGTTTCATACAGGACGCACATGAAGCTGGCGCAAAGTTCTTCTGCTGCTCGCCAAACCTCGATCTGTTTGACATGACCAAAGACGATCTCATTCCCGAGTGTGAAGGTATCGTCGGCGGCGCGCACCTGATCGAGGAAGTCATGGAAGGCGACGTAAGGGTATTGTCTTACTAGATAAACAGGGTTTTCTTCATGTCCCATTCAGCGACGTCTCGAATACAGGAACACATCGGCGACCCGGTCTCGGATGCACCGCCGGTAGGGCGCGACAAGCTGGAGGAAATCTTTCAGGACATCCAGGCGGACATGCGCTATGACCATGAGCTCAATGGTTGCCTGAACTGCGGCATCTGCACCGCGACCTGCCCGGCGGCGCACTACTACGACTTCAGCCCGCGCGAAATCGTGCAGCTCCTCTGGACCGAAAATCTCGAAGGCATTTACGATGCCATGCAGGAGAAGATCTGGTCATGCGCGCAATGCTATACCTGCGCCGCGCGCTGCCCATTCGGTAACTCGCCCGGCGGCCTCGTCATGCTGATGCGTGAGACCGCGATCAAGCACGGCATGGAATCCGCGAAGAACGTGCTGCGACCGTTCAGCCGCGTGATGCTCAAGTTGATTTCAACGGGTAACCAGCTGTCGCCCGATATGATTACCCCGGACGGTTTCGCCGACTGGGGGCCCAATGTCGCTAAGGTCGATGCTCCCCTGGAGATACTTCGCAAGGCGATTCCAATGCCCACGCTGCACACGACGAAGACCGCGTGGGAAGTCAATCTCAAGACCTCCGTCGAGCTGTATACGATCTGGGAAGAAACCGGCGTACTCGACAGTCTTGAGACCATCGATGAAAACCTGTTCGATGTAATCCTCGACATCATGGATGAAAAACGTGATGACTACGAGGACTGACTCGACGATCAGGATGAAGATTAGCAGGGCAGGAGATAATTATGACGACAGGTAACGGTAACGGCGGAGAGCGCTTTACTGGCCATGGCGCCGAGTGGACGGATGCAAACCTCTCGAAAGAAGACGCGCATGTAGCGACGGTCTGGGTCGACCAGATCATAAACAAGCGCTCGATGCTCACCAACAAGGATCGCGTCGAAGACGTGCGCGACATCATGTGGCAGCTCGAGAAAGACGGCGAAATCGCCGTGCATCGGGTTACGGATGCGCACAAGCCGGTCACGGTCAAGACATTGTATGGCTGGGACAAGCAGATTCCGACGACGCGCCTCTGGCATCACAAATCCTGTGGTCAGTGCGGCAACATCCCGGGCTACCCGGCCTCGCTACTGTGGCTAATGAACGAGATGGACATCGACTATCTCGACGAGACGGACCAGACGTCTTGCACGGCCTGGAATTATCACGGCTCCGGCATCGGTAATCTCGAAAGCCTGGCGGCTGTGTTCTTGCGCAACTTCCACCAGGCATACGTCTCGGCGAAAGCGCAGGGCCTGCCGGACGGTTTCTTCTATCCACTGGTGCACTGCGGCACCTCCTTCGGCAACTACAAGGAAGTGCGCGGCTACTTGTTGCACTCTGCAAAATTGCGGGAACGCGTCAAGAAGATCCTCGGCAAGCTGGGCCGTCTCGTCGACGGCAAGCTGCTGATACCCGAGGAAGTCGTGCACTACTCCGAGTGGCTGCACGTGATGCGCAACGAGATCAAGAAACACCAGGTCATCGACTGCAGCCACATTCGCGCGACCGTGCATCCGGCCTGCCACGTCTACAAGATGGTCCCGGAGGATGCAATTTATGACGACGACGTTCTCGACGGCAACCGCGTCGCCGTGACGACCGGTCTGCTCGAGACCCTGGGCACCCAGGTCATCGACTATTCGACCTGGTACGACTGCTGTGGATTCGGTTTCCGCCACATCATTTCCGAACGTGAGTTCACGCGCTCTTTTGCGATCGATCGCAAGCTGCGAGTCGCACAGGAAGAAGCGCATGCAGACATGATGGTCGGACACGACACCGGCTGCATCACGACGCTGGACAAGAACCAGTGGATTGGCGCGGCAGTGGGCAAGCCCGTTGAAATGCCGGTGCTCGCCGACTGCCAGTTCGCGGCATTGGTCTGCGGCGCGCATCCCTACAAGATCGTGCAGTCGCACTGGCACGCGTCGGCGACGGAAACCCTGATGGAGAAGCTCGGTATCGACTGGGAGAAGAAGAAAGCGGAATTCGAGGCCTACCTGAAGGAGGTCGAGGCGGGCCGGGGCGAAACCCTGTACGACCCGCGCCTGATGATCACCTCCGGTCCGGGATTCAAACCGCTGATTCGACAGCAGTCGGCCGACAAGTAACAGAGCAGATAACATGAGCAAACCAATTCTGATCGTAGGTGGCGGGCCGGCCGGTCTTGCCGCTGCTCACAGCCTCGCGACGGTTGGCAAGAAAGCCATCATCGTGGAGAAGGAAGACAGGCTCGGCGGTGCGCCGATCCTCTCGGGCTACGCCAAGCTCGTACCGACGGGTGAATGGGCGAAAGACGCAATCGGCGGCATGGTGGCGCGCGTAGAGAGTGCCGCCAACGTGGAGGTCGAAACCGGGGCTACCGTTACCAGTTTCGACGGCACGCCCGGAAATTTCACCGCCGAGTTGTCAAACGGCAAGAAAATAGAGGCCGAGGCGGCAATACTCTGCAGCGGATTCACGCATTTCGATTCCGTCAACAAGCCGGAGTGGGGTTTTGGCACGTTTGAGGACGTCGTCACCACGACCCAGGTGGAACAGATGATCTCGTCCGGTAAAGGTGTGCGCTGCCCGTCCGACGACCGCAAGCCGGAACGAGTCGCGATCCTGTTGTGCGTCGGATCACGCGATCGCCAGATCGGCCGGGAATGGTGCTCGAAGATCTGTTGTACGGTGTCGTCGAACATCGCGATGGAGATTCGCGAGGAGTTGCCGGAGTGCCATGTTTATATCTATTACATGGATATCCGCACGTTCGGCCTTTACGAGACCAAGTACTACTGGCGTAGCCAGGAGGAGTTCAAGGTAAAATACATAAAGGCACGGATCGCCGAGGTTACCTCGGACGGCGACAAGCTGATCGTCAAGGGTGAGGACACACTGGTCAAACGGCCGATAACCATACCGTTCGACATGGTCGTGCACGCCATCGGCATGGATCCGAACGTCGATAACCCCAAGCTCTCGGAAATATTCGGTGTCGACCTCGAAGTCAACGGATTCGTCGACGTTGCTCACCGCTACGGCGCGATGGGCGAGACCTCACGACCGGGCGTCTACGTGGCGGGTGCCGCAACAGGACCCGAAACCATCGACGATTCGATTGCCCAGGGTCATGGGACGGCGATGGCCGTGCTCTCGGGCATCGAAGAATTCAGCAAGACCGCCTGAGTCGGAGCACCGATGGCATCCACGTCCGCACTACAGCCGCATGATATCGAGCGCCCGGTGCTCGACCTGTCAGGAGATGCATTGCGCTTGGGATTGCAGATCATGATTCGTGGCAGCGAGGACCATGGTGGTATCGAGCGCTACATTGATGCCGTGAAACTCAAGAGCCTGATGTTCCGGCAGGCGCTGATGGAGAACGACGTCACCGATCTCGATCTCGAGACATTCAAGGGCCTGTGTACGTTCATGGCGACGGTGCGCCGAAGGATTTCCGACTGGCTGAACGAAGAACGATTCGGCGAAATGCGCGAGGGCATCGTCGAGCTATTTCGCGAAGACGATCACATCGACAATCGCATCGGCCGATTTTGCGATCGCTTCCCGAATGACAAGAAGCATCGCTGGGTCCGAGACCTGGCGGTAGAACTGCTGCACAACGCGGATCCGGAGCGTGTGCCGTTGATGAATCGCTGGGTCTGGGATGCGAAAGCCAATACCGGCGTGATACGCGAAATCTGGCACGGCGAGGACGTCGATCACATGACGATCAAGGTTGCCGACAATTTTGGCACCTACCTGATGCTGCGCGAAGAACTCAGCCAGTTCCTCAGCGACAACGGATTCTTCCGGGACGTGCTGTTTTACGTCGACGTGCTCTGCGCGCAGGTCTATGCGCAGTACATTTGCGAGCAGGGCGGCAGCTACCTGCGCGTCGATTTTTCCGCGCCGGAGGACCCGATGCAGCATACGCGTCGCCTGTTGGGTCTCGACGGCGTGCAGCCGGGCAGTGGCAGGACACGCCTCAAATCCATCGACGGCGTAGCCTTTGTTCTCGATGACAACAGTGCGCTGAACTAGACGGACAATTCAATGCCAATACATGAAAAATCCCTTATCCGCCCCGAAAACCTCGAGACCCATGAGCAGATGGTACTCGATGGCGTGGATGTGTCCGGACATTGGAGCACGTTCATCAAGACGCGTGTTGTCGCCGACTACAACGAGTCGCTGCAGGATGAAATCGCGGCATTGCCGGGTGGTGAGCAGATTCACCGCTGCTGGCAGTGCGGTTCCTGCACCAATGCCTGCACCGTCAACGAGGTCAACCCCGATTTCAATCCGCGCTACTGGATCTACCTGATCCGCATGGGCATGGAGTCGGAACTGCTGCGCGACAAGGACATCATCTGGCAGTGCGTGTCCTGCAACAAGTGCACCTATGCCTGCCCGCGCGACGTCTTTCCGGAGGGTGTCATGAAGGCGACGGCGCACTGGCTGGAGAGAAAAGGGCATACGCCGAAGTCACCCTCGACGATTTTTGACGAGGTCTTCACCGAGCAGGTGCTCGCGACCGGCAAAATCGAAGAGAGTCGCACGATGCGACGCTTCTTCGCGCGAACCAAACAGAAGTTGCTGCAGCCCTGGATGGTCGAAATGGTCAGGCGAATGATCAGCGGCCTGCCGGTCGGAATGCTGACGCGCATGGGGCTCGCGACGCTGGTCGCCCCGCGCACGAGCGACTGGTCGAAAGCGTCGGCGGCGATGCAGGAATACATAGAAGAGCAGCATGAGAAGCAGGAGCACGCGCTCAATCTTGCCCAACTGATCGAAACCGCCAAGCGCGACGCGGCCTGACAAGGACTCCCGATCGATGACGACAAAAGACAAGTACAAGAAAGTAGCGTACTACCCGGGCTGTGCCCTGGAGGGTAGCGGCCATTCCTACAACCGCTCGACCAAGGCCGTGGGCAAGGCGCTCGGGCTGGACCTGGTCGAGGTGAAGAACTGGAACTGCTGCGGCGCGATGGAGGTGAAGAACGTCGATCCGAAACTGCAGACTTACCTGTCCTCGCGGGTGATGTCGACGGCGGCGAATGAGATGGACATGGATGTGGTGATGGCGCCGTGCAATGGCTGCTACCACAATTTGAAGAAGGCCGAATACGATCTAAAGCACGACCCCGAGTCGGTCGAGGTGGTTGATCGCCTCTCGAAGAAAGCCGGGCACAAGACTTACGAGTCCGGCCAGGTCGAGACCATTCACGCGCTCGACTGGATCAAGGATGCGATTGGCGAGGACGGGCTCAATGCCAGGGTCAAGAATTCGCTCGAAGGGATCAAGGTCGCCAACTACTACGGCTGCATGTACACGCGTCCGCGCCACATTTTCCCGGAGAAGGATCAGGGGCCGGGCAGCGAATCGACCTCGAAGCCCCACTTCATGGACGATCTCCTGGCGGCAGCCGGCGCCGAAAACGTCGAGTT
>JBFELT010000094.1:0-12094 GCA_041552015.1 Woeseiaceae bacterium | reverse complement strand
GCGTGACGTCGTGCCAATGGCGCACCCGCTACACGCGGCCCAGCGACTGAGGCCCGATGAGGTCACCGAGGTAAATCAACGCGATCACCTGCAGGAGAACGCGGCAGCCATTTCCGACGGTCTCTATCTCGTACCCAAAGTGATCGAATGAGCAGCGGGCCGGACGTGCTGTATGCGCAGTCGATGACCGAGCTCGCAAAGGGGCTGCGGCGCGGCGATTTCACGTCGGTCGAACTGACCGAGGCCCTGCTTGCGCGTATCGGCGAGCTGGACGCGAAACTCAACGCGTTCATCACGGTGACGTCGGACGAGGCGCTATTGGCCGCCGCCGCCGCCGACAAGGCAAGAGCAGCGGGCAAGGCCGGTGTGCTCAACGGCTTGCCGATCATTCACAAAGACATTTTCTGCACGCGCGGCGTGAAGACGACCTGTGGCTCCAGAATGCTGGACAATTTCGTATCGCCCTACGATGCGACGGTCGTCGAGAAGCTGGCCGGCGCCGGCGCCGTCGTACTGGGCAAGTCCAACATGGACGAGTTTGCGATGGGCTCATCGAACGAAACGAGTTATTTCGGTCCGGTTCGCAATCCCTGGAATGTCGACTACTCGCCCGGTGGCTCGTCCGGGGGCTCGGCGGCGGCGGTAGCCGCGCGCTTCGCGCCGGCCGCGACGGGAACCGATACCGGCGGCTCGATACGCCAGCCGGCCGCGCTGACCGGGACAGTAGGGATCAAGCCCACCTACGGGCGGGTGTCTCGCTACGGCATGATCGCGTTCGCGTCCAGCCTCGACCAGGCCGGCGTCATCACGCGCACGGCCGAGGATGCCGCAAGCCTGTTGGCTGTCATGGCCGGTTTCGACGAGCGGGATTCCACCTCGATCGATCAGCCGGTGCCCGACTATGTGGCAGGGCTCGGTCAGTCGATCAAGGGGCTGCGGGTCGGAATCGTGCGGCAGCATTTCGACGCAGGCCTCGACCCGCAATGCGGCGAGCGCGTCAGGGATGCGATCGCGGTGCTGGAGTCCCTGGGTGCGACGACCGTCGAAGTGGACATGCCGAATCTCGACCTGTCCGTTCCGACTTACTACGTTGTTGCCCCCGCGGAGTGTTCGTCCAACCTGTCGCGATTCGACGGCGTGCGCTTTGGTCATCGCGCGGAGAACGCGGAGGACCTTTTCGATCTTTACTGCCGCAGCCGCGGTGAAGGATTCGGCGACGAGGTCAAACGTCGCATCATGACCGGCACCTACGTGTTGTCGGCGGGTTATTACGACGCCTACTACCTGAAGGCGCAGCAGGTGCGCCACCTCATCGCCGACGACTTCCGATCAGCATTCGCCGACGTTGACGTGATCGCGGGCCCGACCTCGCCGACACCGGCGTTCAGGCTGGGTGACAAGGTCGACGACCCGATCACGATGTATCTGAACGACATCTACACGATCGGCGCCAACCTCGCCGGATTGCCCGGGATGTCGGTTCCCTGCGGCTTCGTTGATAATTTACCCGTTGGCCTGCACCTGGTCGCAGCGCATTTTGCGGAGGAGACGCTGCTGCGTTGCGCGCATCAGTACCAGCAGCACACCGATTTTCACAAGGCTTGCCCGGAGGATTTCCGGTGAAGCGCTCTGGCTGGGAAGTCGTCATTGGCCTCGAGATTCACGCGCAGCTCGCCACGCGGTCGAAAATCTTTTCCGGCGCATCGACAGCCTACGGCGCGGCGCCTAACACGCAGGCATGCCTGGTCGACCTGGGTTATCCGGGCGTGCTGCCGGTTCTGAACGAGGAAGTCGTGCACATGGCGACAATGTTCGGGCTCGCGGTGAATGCGACGGTTGCGCCGAGATCGGTGTTTGCACGCAAGAACTACTTCTATCCGGACCTGCCGAAGGGCTATCAGATCAGCCAGTTTGAACTGCCGATCGTCGAGCATGGCGAACTCTTTGTTCACGATGACGAGGGTAATAAAAAGCGTATCGGTATCACACGCGCGCATCTCGAAGAAGACGCGGGCAAGTCGATTCACGAAGGGCTGGATCGCTCCTCCGGCATAGACCTGAACCGTGCCGGCACGCCGTTACTGGAGATCGTCTCCGAGCCGGACCTGCGTTCGGCAAAAGAGGCCGTCGCCTACATGCGCAAGATTCACACGATCGTGCGTTACCTCGGTATCTCGGACGGGAACATGCAGGAAGGGTCGTTTCGCTGCGACGCCAACGTGTCGGTGCGGCCGCAGGGCCAGCAAACACTGGGCACGCGCACCGAGACCAAGAACCTGAACTCCTTTCGATTCGTCGAACGCGCCATCAACTTCGAGATCGAGCGGCAAATCGACATCATCGAAGACGGCGGCGAGATCGTGCAGGAGACGCGTCTCTACGACTCCGACAAGGACGAGACGCGTTCGATGCGCTCCAAGGAAGAGTCGCACGACTATCGTTACTTCCCGGACCCGGATCTCTTGCCGGTCGAGATCAGCGCAGAGTACATCGAGGCCGTTCGCAAACAGCTGCCGGAACTGCCCGACGCCAAGCAGCGCCGCTTCGTTGATGAGTACGGGCTGAAGGCAGACGACGCCGACCTGCTCACCGCGTCGCGCGCAACCGCCGATTTCTACGAGGCGGCGGTCGCCGCCACGGAGGCGAAGCCGCAGCTGGTCGCTAACTGGGTCATCGGAGACCTGTCCGCCGCGCTGAACCGGGATGGCCTCGAGATCGGTGACAGCAGGGTGTCGGCGCAGGCGCTGGCGGGGCTGCTAACGCGTATCCACGACAACACGATCTCCGGCAAGATCGCCAAGCAGGTTTTCGAGGCGATGTGGGAGGGCGATGCAGACGCCGACGCTGTGATCGAATCCCAGGGCCTCAAGCAGATTACCGACAGTTCGGCTATCGGGGCCGTGGTCGAGCAGGTGATTGCATCGAATCCTGGCCAGGTCGCGGAATACAAGGCGGGAAAACACAAGCTCATGGGTTTCTTCGTCGGGCAGGTAATGCAGGCAACCAAGGGCCAGGCAAACCCCGGCCAGGTCAACCGGATTCTCAAAGAAAAACTCGGCGACTAGTGGATCAGTACGCTGGCATTTCCGCCGACACGGTTATTCCATTCGGCTTCGAAACGCTGCCGGTACGGGGCGCACTCATTCATTTGTCGCGCTCGTGGCGCCGCATGCTGCGCGACCATCACTACAATGCGCTGGTGACCGAGACGCTTGGCCACGCCGCCGCCGCGACCGGCCTCATTGCGCAGAGTCTGAAGTTCGACGGCGTTATTACGTTGCAGATTCAAAGCCGTGGCGATCTGCGCATGCTGGTGATGCAGTGCACCAGCAATCTCGATCTTCGCGGCATGGCCGCGACGAGCGCCGAAAGCAATGCCGAGAAGTTCGGCGAGCTCATTGAACAGGGCCATTGTGCCGTTACCGTGGACAACGGACAGCGGCCGTACCAGGGCATCGTCGATATCGACGAGGAGTCGCTGGCGGCCAGTCTCGAACACTATTTCTCGCGTTCCGTGCAGGTGCCCAGTCATATCGCGCTGGTCGCCAACGCAGAACTGGCCGCCGGTGTGCTGTTGCAGCAGGTACCGGGCCACCCCATCGACCCTGATGACTGGAATCGCCTGCATTACCTCGCCGAAACCCTCAACCGCCGAGACTTCGAAGGCGATGCCGGCCTGTCGTTGATCGGCAAGCTGTTTGCGGAGGACGATGTGCGCGTCTACGCATCCCGCCCTGTGAGCTTCCGGTGTCGCTGCTCTCGGGCGCGAACCGAGGACGTGTTGAAGATACTCGGCGAAGCAGAGGCGCGCGCAACGCTGGCAGCGGAGGGCCTCATCGAGGTCATCTGCGAGTATTGCGGACGCGAACGGCGATTCGATGCGGTGGACGTCGAACGGCTGTTCGTCGAGAACGTGGTCAGGGGCCCTGATTCTGTTCAATAGGGGGGGGCAGGGTGGAGCGGCCCGTTGGTGCAACCGGAAACAGTGCGTTATACTGTCGTCCAGTAAATATGCATTAATCGTTATATTTTTATATGAAACCCTCGAGCAAGAACCTGCTGCTGCAATTCAAGGCCTTGTCGGATCCGGTCAAGGTTCGGATCGTATCCCTGTGCGCGGCGGCCGAATGCAGCGTGTCAGAGCTGACGGCGGTTACCGGCCAGAGCCAGCCGAGGATTTCGCAGCATCTGAAGCAACTCTGCGATGTCGATCTGTTGCGCCGATTTCGTGACGGCCACTTCGTCTACTACCGGGTGCCGATGAAGGATGGCGACCCGGTCGTCCGCCGCCGCCTGCTTGCGCTCTTGCCGGAGGACGAGCCGGAGTTCGCCAGGGACCGGAAGCGACTGCGTGAACTGCGTGCGCATGAAGATGCGGCGCCGGCGTCGGATTCGGACCGACGGTTGCACCGGGCGCTGCTCGCGCTGACGGTCTCGCATGCGCTGGGCGACCTGCTGGATATCGGCTGCGGTGAGGGACGCCTGTTGAAGCTGCTCGCTTCGCGGGCGCATCGTGTCGTGGGTGTCGATACGGACCCGGCGGCACGGCGACTCGCGCGCGCGCAGGTGCTGCTGGCAGGCCTGCCCAATTGCACGCTGCGGCAGGGCGACATGCACGCTCTGCCCTTCGCGGACGCCGAATTCGACACCATCATCCTGGACGACGTACTGACGGGTGCGGTGCAGCCGGAGAAAGCGCTGGCCGAGGCGCGTCGCCTGCTCAGGCCGGGCGGCCGTATCCTGCTGCTCGCCTCGCTCATCGACGACGACATCGCGGACTTGAAACAGGACTTCACCGACTGGGCGGCGAGGACCGGCATGCGCATTGCACGCCCACGGCTGATTCCCGAGCGCGATCCCGACTGGTTGCTCGCCGTTGCAACGCCCGCCGACCAAAGAAGTGCCGCGGCATGAAGCAGGCAGACAGGCACATGACGACAGACACCGTGGAAAGGCCATCCGTGTCCTTTGAATTTTTCCCGCCGAGCACAGAGGCGATGGAGGCGACGCTGTGGTCGTCTATCCAGCGGCTGGCTGACCTCGATCCTGCGTTTGTGTCGGTGACTTACGGTGCCGACGGATCGACCCGGGAGCGCACGCACGCGGCGGTGCAGCGTATTATCAGTGATACAAATCTGACGCCCGCCCCGCACCTGACCTGCATCGGCGCGAGCCGCGGCGAGATCGACGATATCGCGCGCGAGTACTGGGACATGGGCGTTCGTCACCTGGTGGCGCTACGCGGCGATGCGCCCAAAGGCAGCGGTGCCTATGTTCCGCACGCGGATGGATACGCTTATGCGGGCGACCTCGTCGAAGGGCTGACGAAAATCGCCGATTTCGATATTTCGGTTGCCGCCTATCCCGAGATGCATCCGGAGGCGCCAAACCCCGAATTCGACCTGGAAAACCTGAAGCGCAAGCTCGAAGCAGGCGCGTCACGTGCAATCACGCAGTTTTTCTTCGACACCGACGTGTTTCTGCGGTTTCGCGATCGCTGCGGCGCTGCCGGAATCGAGTCCTCGATCGTACCCGGCATCTTGCCGATCACGCGGTTCCCGCAGCTGGAACGCTTCGCCGACATGTGCGGTGCAAGCGTGCCGGACTGGCTGCGAAATCGTTTCGAAGGTCTCGACGATGACGAGGCTACCCGGCAGATGATCGCGGCGAGCGTTGCGATCGAACAGGTCCGGGCACTGCAGAAGGAGGGTATCAATGAATTCCATTTTTATACCCTCAATCGTTCCGAGCTGACGTACGCGATATGCCATGCGCTCGGCGTGCGTTCAAAGCAAGCGGCAGCGTAAGGACAAGGCGATGGAACGCAAGCAGCGTATAGAAACCCTGATGCAGTCGCTCGACGAGCGGATCCTGCTGCTCGACGGCGCCATGGGTACGATGATCCAGGGCTTCGGCCTTGGCGAGGACGATTACCGGGGCGAACGATTCGCCAATTTCGGCCGCGACCTGAAGGGCAATAACGATCTCCTGTCGATCACGCGGCCCGAGGTGATTCGCGAGATTCACAGCCAGTTTCTCGAAGCCGGTGCCGACATTATCGAGACCAATACCTTTAACTCGAACGCGCCGTCGATGGCCGATTACGGCATGGAGTCGCTGGTTGCCGAGCTCAATATGGCGTCGGCGAGGATTGCGCGGGAGCTGGCCGATGCGCACAGCGCGAAGACCGGTGTGCAGCGTTTCGTGGCTGGCGTACTCGGGCCGACGAATCGTACGGCGTCGATTTCGCCCGACGTGAATGACCCGGGATTCCGCAATATCCGGTTCGACGAACTCGTCGATACCTACGAGACCGCGGCGCGCGCACTCATCGAAGGTGGCGTCGATTTCCTGATGATCGAGACAATTTTCGACACGCTCAATGCGAAAGCCGCGATCGTCGCGCTGAAGCGCAGCTTCAGGGCGAGCGGTGTCGAACTGCCCGTCATGATTTCGGGAACCATCACGGACGCGTCGGGACGCACTCTGTCGGGCCAGACCACCGAGGCGTTCTGGAACTCGCTGCGGCACATCAATCCGTTCATGATCGGCCTGAACTGCGCGCTCGGCGCCAGTGAGCTCAGGGCCTATGTTGCTGAACTGTCGCGCGTGGCGGACACGCGCGTGAGTGCGCACCCGAATGCCGGACTGCCGAACGAGTTCGGCGAATACGATGAGTCGCCGGAGGAAATGGCGGCCGTTGTTGGCGAGTTTGCGAGTAGCGGGCTCGTCAACGTGGTCGGCGGCTGCTGCGGCACGCGACCGGAGCACATTCGCGCGCTCGGCGAGGCCGTGCGCGGCAGCGCACCGCGGCGCCCGCCGACGCTGCCGGTCAAATGCCGGCTCGCGGGACTGGAGCCGTTCAACATCGGTCCCGACGACCTGTTCGTCAACGTCGGTGAACGCTGCAACGTCACCGGATCGGCCATATTCAGGCGCCTGATCGAGGCGGACGACTACACGGCGGCCGTCGCCGTGGCACGCCAGCAGGTGGACAACGGTGCGCAGGTCATCGACGTCAACATGGATGAGGGCATGCTCGACTCGGAGAAGGCCATGGTGACCTTCCTGAATCTCATTGCCTCGGAGCCCGACGTCGCACGCCTGCCGATCATGATCGACTCGTCGAAGTGGTCGGTTATCGAGGCGGGCCTGAAGTGCGTGCAGGGCAAGGCGGTCGTGAATTCCATCAGCCTGAAAGAAGGCGAAGCCGCCTTTATTCAGCATGCGCAGCTTTGCCGCGACTACGGTGCGGCGGTCATCGTCATGGCCTTCGACGAAAAGGGGCAGGCGGATACGATCGACAGGAAAGTCGGTATCTGCCAGCGCTCGTACAAGGTCCTGACCGAGAAGGTCGGCTTCGATCCGTCCGACATCATCTTCGATCCGAACATATTCGCTGTGGCTACCGGTATCGAGGAGCATGCAAGTTACGGCCTGGATTTCATCGAGGCCACGCGGCAGATCAAGGCAACGCTGCCGCACGCGCTGGTGAGCGGTGGTGTCAGTAATGTGTCGTTCTCGTTTCGTGGCAACAACATCGTGCGCGAGGCGATTCACTCCGTGTTTCTCTACCACGCGATTCGCGCCGGCATGGACATGGGCATCGTCAATGCGGGGCAGCTCGCCATCTACGATGACCTGCCCGAGGATCTTCGCAACGCGGTCGAGGACGTCATCCTGAATCGCGATCCCGAAGGCACCGACAATCTGCTGGCCGTGGCGGAGAACTACAAGGGGCAGGCGAGCAGTACTGTCGCCAAGGGGCAGGATCTGTCCTGGCGTGAAAACGCTGTCGAGAAGCGCCTGGAACATGCGCTGGTCAACGGTATCGACGAATTCGTTATCGAAGACACGGAGGAGGCGCGGCTCGCTGCGGATCGGCCGCTCGACGTAATCGAAGGCCCGCTGATGGCCGGCATGAACGTTGTCGGCGACTTGTTCGGCGAGGGCAAGATGTTCTTGCCGCAGGTTGTGAAGTCGGCCCGCGTCATGAAAAAAACCGTGGGCCACCTGGTGCCGTATATCGAGGAGGAGAAGGGCGGCAAGATAAGCTCCAATGGCAAGATCATCATGGCCACGGTGAAAGGCGATGTGCACGATATTGGCAAGAATATCGTCGGTGTGGTCCTGCAGTGCAACAACTTCGAAGTTGTCGATCTCGGGGTCATGGTTTCCTGCGACAAGATCCTGGAGGCCGCGAAGCGCGAAAAGGCCGATATCATTGGGCTGTCCGGCCTGATCACGCCGTCGCTCGACGAGATGGTGCACGTTGCCAGTGAAATGCAGCGCCTCGGTTTCACGCTGCCGCTCTTGATCGGCGGCGCCACGACCTCGCCTGCACATACGGCGGTCAAGATAGAGCCCCGCTACGAGGGACCGGTCATCTACGTCAAGGATGCTTCACGGTCGGTCGGCGTGGCACAGGCACTGGTGGAACCGGATACCTGTGCGACACTGATCGCGAAGACACGAAAGGACAATGCGCGCCGCCGCAACGAGCATTCCAAGAAGAAGCGGCTTTCGCCGCAGCTGTCGATCAACGAGGCACGTGCGCGCAAGCACCCCTGCGACTGGAACAGCTATTCGCCGCCCGAGCCCGGGTTCCAGGGCAACCGGGTTTTCGACAATATCGATCTCGGGGTCCTGCGCGAGTTCATCGACTGGATGCCGTTCTTCAACGCCTGGGAGTTTCACGGCAAGTACCCGCAGATTCTCAGCGACAAGACCGTCGGTGAGGCAGCCACGTCACTTTTTCATGATGCGACGACAATGCTGGACCGGATCATCGACGAGAAATGGCTGCAGGCGCGCGCGGTGATCGGATTCTATCCCGCGAATTCGGCGGATCACGACGATGTCCTGGTTTACGCCGACCCGCAGCGCAACACGGTGGCGCAGCGCCTGGTACACCTGCGCCAGCAGCGCGCCAAAGCGGACGGACATCCCCAGTCCTGTCTTGCCGACTTCATTGCGCCGGCTGATCAGGGACGCGTCGATTACCTGGGCGGTTTCGCGGTTACGGCGGGAATAGGGATCGACGAGCACGTCGAACGCTTCGAGAAGGCGCACGATGATTACAGCGCGATTATTCTCAAGGCCCTGGCCGATCGCCTTGCCGAAGCGCTCGCCGAATACATGCACCTTCGCACGCGCCGCGAATTCTGGGGCTATGCGGCCGACGAGGTGCTGACGAACCAGGACCTGATCGCCGAAAAATACCGCGGAATCCGGCCTGCGCCGGGCTACCCGGCCTGCCCGGATCACACCGAGAAGAGCAAGCTGTGGCAGCTACTCGATGTCGAGGCCAACATCGGTCTGCGGCTCACCGAGTCCTACGCGATGTACCCGACGGCGGCCGTCAGCGGCTTCTATTTTGCGCACCCTGACGCGCGCTATTTCGCGGTTGGCAAGATCGGGCGTGACCAGGTCGAGTCGTATGCCCGGCGACAGGGCGTCAGCATTGCCCATGCCGAGCGGTGGCTGGCACCCAGTCTCGGCTACGACCCGGCGGCGGGAGACGCGGCAGACGCGGCCTAGCCCGAATATTTCACTAGTATGACGCGCTTTCGCTGAGTCTTTGATTGCCTGAGTAGTTTCCTCCCTCGGCAATAGACACCGTTATTTCGCTCGCTCGGAAAATTCCCCAGCCAATCAAATCCTTGACCGATCTTACGCGCCAACTGGTGAAATATTCGGGCTAGCGTCCCCGGTGTTGGTTCTTGAAAGTTTCCGCTTCGGGCGACGGCGTCGTTGCGTCGTACGCCGATCCGGAATCATCGTCGTTTTTTTCCCGGGGCCGGTTTGCGTGCGCTACAGGGTAGGCGTCGGCGACATAGGCCGGGCCCTTCATGATGACAACGACGATACAGCCGATTGCCACCGTGAAAACGGCGGCCCAGAGGGTCAGGGCGCTGGCAAAAGCGAAGATGTCCACGTCGAGGATTGCCTTGGCCGCATCGACACCTGCGGGCCGTGGCATGATCCGCACGAGTCCCGAGAGACTCACCGGGATCAGGGTGCCGACAATCAAGGCCTTTGGCAGGCGCCGCAAGATCGCCCGTTCGAGGCCGGGCGGCTCGCAGCCGTCGTGCAGTCGCTTGAAGTATCGCATCACGGCATCGATTCTATCATTCCGGAAGCACCCGCTCTGACGACTACCGGCTGAAGACCACCCGTCCGCCGACGATGGTCTTCAATACCAGTGCATCGCGAATTTGCGGCGCTTCAATGGCGGTCAGGTCGAGATCGAGCAACACCATGTCGGCCAGCATCCCCGGCTTCAGCGTACCCTTGATGTCTTCCTCGAACGCCGCGTAGGCACCCTCATAGGTATAGGCGCGCAGCGCCTGCTGAACCGAGATCTTCTGCTCCGGCACCCAGCCATCGGGATTCCTGCCATCGATCGTGCGCCGGGTTACCGCTGCATAGATACCCTCGAGCGGCGAGGCCGGCGCCACGAACCAGTCGCTGCCGAAGGCGACATGCGCGCCGCTGTCGATCAGGGAACGGAATGCGTAGGTCGTCTTTATGCGCTCGGCGCCGATGACGTTTTCGGCCCAGCGACCGTCATCGATAGCATGGTAGGGCTGCATGCTGGCAATAACGTTCTGGATCCTGAAGCGCGGCAGATCGTCCGGGTGAATGTGCTGGGCATGCTCTATTCGGAAGCGCCGGTCCCTGGGTCCATTGGCCTTCTCGACGTCGTAGTAGATGTCCAGCAAGTCGCGAATCGTCTTGTCGCCGATGGCGTGAACGTTTAGCTGCAGTTCTGCGGCATCGGCGCCTGCGATCCGTTCCCGCACCTCGTCCAGCGGTGCAAGCAGAAATCCGCTGTCGTCCGGTGCGTCGGAGTAGGGCTCGAGGAAGGCGGCCGTGTGTGAGCCCAGGGAGCCGTCCATGAGTCCCTTGACGCCGCCGATCCTTAGCCATTCGTCGCCGCGGCCGTGCCCCGCGACGTAGTTGCTGAGCTTTTCCCAATCTCTCAGCGGCGTGACCGCATAGATCCTCGTTATCAGCCGTCCACTTGCCCGCGCACGCCGATAGGTCTCGAGGCTGCGCCAGCTCTCGAAAGTGACGTCGTACATGTCGTGCACGCTCGTGACGCCGTTACTGGCGACATAGTGCATCGCCGCTTCCAGGAATTCGTCCAGCTGGCGGTCCGTCAGCTCCGGCATCGCCTCGAGGACGAGATCCATTGCGTTGTCCTTCAAGACGCCGGTTGGCCTGCCGTCCGCATCGCGTACGATCTCGCCGCCGGCGATGTCCGGTGTTTCGGCATCTACCCCGGCCAGCCGCAGAGCCAGCGAGTTGCCGACACCCATGTGACCGTCGAGCCGCATCACCCAGACCGGGTTGTCGGGGGTCACCGAGTCGATCCAGGCGCGATTGGGCAGCTCGCCGCCCCAGTTCGTGTGGTCCCAGGTGCCACCGGTGATCCATTCACCGGGTTCGACCTTGCGCGCAAAGTCGGCAACACGCTTCGTGAATTCCTCCGGCGTCGCGGCATCCCGCAGCTGCACCGAAGCCAGCGTGCTGCCGCCATCCAGGAAGTGAACGTGAGTGTCGATAAAACCCGGGACCAGCATGCCGCCGTCCGCAACGATCACTTCCGTAGTGGCTCCGATCAGCTTGTCGATCTCGGCCGTCGATCCGACCGCGATGATCTTATCGCCCTGCACGGCGACCGCCTCGGCCCAGGCCTGCGTCGAATCGCCGGTCCAGACGCGCGCACCCTTGATCGCGAGCGTTGCCTCGGGGGAATTGGGGTTCGAGCAGGCGGCCAGGAACGCCGCCAGCAGGCCAAAGCAGAAAATGCGGAACGCGTCGCTTTTCGTCATCAAGTCTGCATACATCGAGTTCTCCCCGTCACAATCCGGCAACGGCCATTTGCGCGATAGCATCGCGCTCGCGGGCCTGGTGTGTGTCCACAGTCCGGCGCCAGGTGTCGGTCTCCGTGTCTGCATCCCCTGTTGGTGCAGCCTCTGGCTTCCAATCCCCGACCGGCTCAAACCTATCGGTGCGGGTCTTGCCGCCAACCTGGGCCTGATCGCTTGCATTTTTCAGAAGATACAAATTTTTGGCATCTCCGCGC
>JBFELT010000093.1:0-12249 GCA_041552015.1 Woeseiaceae bacterium | reverse complement strand
GGGACATTGACGCCGTAGTGCCGCGTCATCCTGTATTCGTTACCCACCGCGGTGGTCACACGGCCGTTGTGAATACCGAGGCGCTCAAACTTGCGGGCATCTCAGCGGATACGCCGGACCCCGTTGGCGGCAAGTACTTCCGTGAAGACGGGGAACTCACCGGCAAGATTGCAGAACCATCGGCAATGCGGCCCTTCCAGGAAGTTGGCAACTGGCCGGTAGTTGACCGGGCCGCAAGGCACCGGTCTGTGCTGCTCACGTCGAAAAGCATGGCGGCCGCCGGACTGACCTCAACTACCGACGCCTGGGGTCAGCTCGATGACTTCGTTGCTTACCAGGATGCCCGGGCAGCCGGCGACATGCACTATCGCATGTCTTTCATGCCGTTCGGCGACACCGACGTCTACAAAGGTCTGAAGCTTGCCCGAATGGCATCGGGATTCGGTGACGACATGTTGCGTATCGGCGCCGTCAAGTTCGCGGCGGACGGATCGGCATCGGAACGGACCATGAGTCGCAGCACACCTTACGACGGCCGCCCCGACGACTATGGAATCCTGACCATGACGCAGGAGGAAATCGATGCAGCCGTCGATGATGCAGTAGCGCATAACTTTCGAATTGGCATCCACGCGAACGGTGACGTTGCGATCGACCGCGTGTTAAAGGCGTATGAACGTGTCCTGGCAGACTGGGCCGGCGTAAACCCGAGATTCAGGATTGAGCATTGTTCGCTGGTCGACGCTTCGCTATTGACGCGTATCAAGAAGGCCGGTGTCGTTCCCACTCCCTTTTACACCTACGCACACTACCATGGTAACAAGTGGCTCGAGTATGGTGAGGACATGATGGAGTCGATGTTCGCGCATCGGAGCTTTCTGGACTATGACATTCCCGTTGCGCCAGCTTCCGATTTCACGCCCGGGCCTTTTGAACCCATGATGGCCATCCAGAGCATGGTAACCAGAAAGGACTCGCAAGGTCGGGTGTGGGGGCCGAGCCAACGCGTTTCGGTCACCGAAGCCATGCGGATTTGTACGATGCACGGTGCATATGCTTCGTTCGAAGAGAACATCAAAGGTTCGTTAACGGCAGGAAAACTCGCGGACATTGTCATTCTCGAAAAAGACCCGCATGAGGTTGACCCCGACTCGATTGCCGGCATAAAAGTTCGTCGGACTATTCTCGGGGGACGCACTACGTTCGAGGCCTGATGAAGCCGGGGCCGAACCGCAATGTATTTTCCTGGCCCACGGTTCCGGGCAGATTTCAACCGTGACATTGATCGGCAAAATACGGATACTGCGCCGCCCGCCGTACAAGAATGGTCTCCATGTTTCGAAACGTCCGTTTTTATCGCATCGAAGGCAAATGGTCGGAAAGCGAGGAAGCGCTGTCGCAAAAACTCTCGTCCGCCGCTTTCAAGTCCTGTGGCCCGCTGACAGAGCGCAGCTCCGGTTTCGTAGCTGTCGATGCGGAGAGCAGCGACTCGCTCGCACGTCGTGTGAACGGTGCCGATCTGTTCAGACTGCGCAGCCAGTCGCGCCTGCTGCCGCATGCGGTTATCGCCGAAGAACTCGAGTTACGCATCGGGGAATACCGTGAACGCATGAACGAGGCGCCGAGCCCGCGGGAGAAGCGCCGCCTCAAGGCCGAGGCTCGCGACGAACTGATGCCCAAGGCGATGCTCAAATCCGACAAGATCTGGGGCTACTACGACCTGAAGGAGAAAGTCATCGGCCTGGATGTCCTGCACGACGCAGCTGCGGAGCGTTTCCTGCGCCGCCTGCAGGCGTCGTTGGATGGCATAAACATCCGGCCGCTGCAGTTCAAGAAACCGGTCGACGAGCTGCTTGCCGCGATTTTCCTCAATGGCGCCCCCAAACAGTTTGCGCTGGGTCGTGAATGCCGCATGCAGGATCTCGGAGACGCGAGTTCGGTCGTGCGGTGGACCGCATTCGACCTCAGCGACGCCAGCATCCGCAATCACGTCGCACACGGCATGCGCCTGACGCACCTGGCGATCGAATACGACAACATCATGAGCTGTGTGCTGAATGAAAACGGAGTGATCTCCAAGCTGCGCCTCCTCGGCATGGACGACGATAGCGAGCACCACGCCGATCCGCTGGCACGACTCGATGCGGAGTTCGCGCTCATTACCGGCACGCTGCGCCGTTTTCTCCAGGATCTGCGGAAAGCGCTCGGCGGCTTCGCCTAGCGCTGGAGTTTTACGAAGAGCGCTAATCGCCGAGCTGAAACAGCTCGATCGGGTACGCCTGGCCGAGTTCGAATTTCGTCCAGTGGATTTCGTTCGATTTTACGCCGTTGTAAAAGAGACGCACCCGGCCCGGCTGTAGCCAGCCACCTTCCTCGTTGCGAAAAAAATCGGAGTAGATTCGCTGATGCCAGCCGCGGGGCGTCGTGAAGCCTACGCTGACGATGGCGAAATCCGACTGCCGGATGTTGAACAAGGTTGTGCCGCCGGCCGGATCCGTTACCTGCACGGTATAGGCGGCCGCGCCATCCACGTAGTCATCCGGCAGACGCGCCACCGCGTAGCCGTCGTCGAGCGCATGACGAATAACGCCAAAACCGAAATTCGATGCCCACTGCTCCGAGTTCGCCTGTTCATCCAGTCGACCATCCTGGTCGTAGGTGTCGGCGCCGTCGAAGGCCAGCTGGAAGACCGCCTTGCCATCCATCATCGCTTCGATTCGCACGCGGCCATCGGCCGAATGGGCGTCGTCCTTGACCTTCGGGTACACCCGCCACATGCGGTACGGCTCGTAGCGCAGGAACGCCTCCGAACCCTTCCAGAACAGGCCGTAGCCCTCCATCAGGAGTGACGTCGGCCTGACCCATTCATCGCCGCCGGCGTGCTCGTAGGCGCGCTCGATGATCTCGACGGCGCCCATGTCGTCGGGAGCCGTCACCGCCGGCGGTTCTGCCGCGGCGGCGACGAAAAAAACGAGGTAAAGGGGACTCAAGAACATATTCATTGCCTTCATTCTCACACAACTCCACCGGGACTTGTCTCGAGATTCGACTTGCGCAACGTACTCAGGCAGCGTTTAACGAGGCCCGCAGCTGGCAGCGCTGGCGCTGCCCTCCCAGTCCGGGTCCGCAACGCCCTGCCAGGTGTCGCCGGACCTGGCGACCAGGTGCACCCGGCCGAAAGCCGCATGCCGTTGTACCGGCGTGACCTGGAAGCCCGCCGCCTCGAGCGCATCCGCCACGGCAATCGGCCAGCCCCGTTCGGGGGTCATCTCGAGATTCATTCGTTCGGCATACGTCATGCGCTCACCGGATTCCGTCTCCTCGCGTACCGGGTGCACTCTTGGCAATGCCACCGCCGTGACTGGATCATGCCCCTGGTCCAGGTGCCTGGAGATCGTCTGTACGATCGCCGACAGGATACGAATTCCGCCGGCGGCGCCGAGCGCCAGTAACACTTCTCCATCGCGGCTAACTACAGTCGGGGCGATGGTGGTGCGTGGGCGCGAACCTGGCGCCTGATCCGATGCCGACAGGTAGCTGCCCATGGTGCTTGCATAGACGAACCCCAGGCCAGGCGTGATGACCCTGGCGCCGAACAGGGGGCCTATTGTCTGGGTGATACTCACAACGCGTCCGTCGCAGTCGGCGATGGTGAAATGCGACGTGTGATGGCTGTCTGAGCCCCACTGACTGCCAATCCAGTCGGTGGCCGAAGCGGGCGGTTTCCTTCTTGCCGTCGGCGACGCGCTCACAGCGGGAATGGTTGCCGCCGGCGGTATCCGGATAGTCGCCGCCTGTTGAGATGCCCAGTGCTTGTCGGCGACGCGAGCGAGGTCCAGCTCTGCCCGGTCGTCGGCCATGCTGTTGATGGTGATCGCCAGCGCCTGGTTCATGACGGCCGCCCACTGCGCTTCGCCAAGCGCCGCGATGTCGAAATTCTCGAGGATGTTGAGTGCCTTCACGACCAGGCCGCCGCCAGCCGGCGCCGCGAGAGAATGAACGTCATAGCCACGATACCGGGTCGTGATAATGCGGCCGTCCAGTACCTGGTAGGACGCCAGGTCCTCGACGCTTACGAAGCCGCCGTTCGCCGCCATGTCGGCGGCGATCCGCTGCGCGATCTCGCCCCGGTAGAAGTCGTCCGCACCGGCGTCGGCGAGACGCGCGATCGTTGTCGCGAGGGCGGGCTGCTTCAGAACGTCGCCAGTGTCGTAGGCGCTGCCGTCGGCTTCGATGAAGACCTGCTGAAACCCGGGATTGTCCCTGAAGCGGTCCAGGCCGTCTTCGTGACGAGCCGCGGCGCCCGGCAGCAAGGCAAAGCCCTCACCGGCGATCCGTGCCGGCCCCTGCAGCAGGACCGACCAGGGCAATGAGCCATGTTCTGCATGAAGGCGGGCGAGGGCGGCCACAACGCCGGGAGTCGCAACGGTCTGGTAGCCCTGGCTGACCGGTTCTTGCGGCGGATCGTAGGCGGCCGGCACTTCGGTCATGCCGTTGTAGCCCTCGTATTGACCGTCCGGCGACCTGAACAGAATCTGCGTACGGCCACCAAGATTGCTCATCGACGGCTCCACGACAGCAAGCGTGAATCCGGCCGCGACGGCCGCATCCGCCGCGTTGCCGCCGCGGTTCAGTATGTCCACGGCTGCGCCGGTCGCGAGCGGGTGCGCCGTTGCCACCATGGCTCCCGTTGGGACAGCCTGCTGTCTTGCGGGCGTCGCCTGGCAGCCCGCAAGGAGCGCGCAGCCGATCACGGACCAGAGCCCGGCAACCTGCAATAGCCTGCCGAGATGAAGATCGTTAACGAGACTAGTCATGTTTTCCCCGGGTTCGTGTTGTATTGCCGAGCATCTGCAGGTCGGGGCGCGTCATCCCGGCCGGCGCTCGAGGTGTCGAAAGCCTTCGAAGAACCAGTGGCGTATCGCCAGCACCATGGTCGTGCCGCGCCGCTCGGTTGCCGAGAGCTTGCGCTCGTCCCAGGTCGTATCGTCAAAGAGTTCGCCGATGGCCTTGAGCTTTTCGATCAGCTGCAGCTGGCTCTTCCTGGTAAGCATGCCATTTTTGACGATGCGGATGGAGCTGTCGTCCTGGAAATCGTGACTGAAGAATTCGGTCTGCACGCGGCTTCTGAAAAACTTTTCGATCGCGCCGTTCTTACGCCAGCCGAAGTTGTTCGCAACCAGGAGGCGCACGCGATCCCCCGGCTGCAATTCAATGACTCTCATGCGGTCGAGCTTTCGCAGGTACTTAAGGCCGGCCTGCGGCGAGATGTCGTAGCGCTGGATTATTTCGTCGAAGCTCCAGTAGTTGACCAGGCAATAGGCGACCAGCAGCAGGCGTGGGTCGGCCACAATCTCCTGCTCGTTCTCTTCGGACAATTGTTCGATTTTCTGCCGATGCGATTCGCTGATATCCACCAGGTCGCCGATATCCAGCTCCAGTACGGCACAAATATCGTCGAGCCGCCGCAACGAGAAATTGCCGGTGGAGAACATGTGCTTCACCGCCGACTCGGACAGATCCAGGTACTCCGCGAGTCCCTTGTAGGTGATGCCACGAACCTTCAGTTGCCGTTTCAGCGTGTCGATGATTCGAGTAGAACTTGTCATAATTCGCCAACCAGTATCAAAAAATTATACTTAAAGTCCATACAGTCCAACTTTCGTCAAAGCAGTTGCGAAATATTACACCATATCCCAGGCTCCGTCCTGCACAAACCATTCTGTAAGGAGCTGTCATGAGCCTGATACGTAGAATATCGACGAGCATCACCTCGTCTGTCGACCGCGCCGTGAGCAAGGTCGAGAACCACGACGCCATTATCAATGCCGCGCTGCGTGACACCCAGCAGGCCGCGGCCCGATCGAGGGTGCGCCTGGAGCGCGTTCGCAAGGATGGGCGCAGCCTGAAAACGCGTTACAGCAGTCTGCAGCTTGCCGCATCGCGCTGGACCGAGCGTGCCAGGAGTCTCGGCGCCAGCGATGAAGAAAGGGCCCTGGAGTGCCTGCGCCGGCGCAAGGACTGCGAAATGCAGATGCACACGCTTAAGGACTCGATCGAGAAGCACGACGAACTCGAGGCCCGCATTGCCGAACAGGTCAAAAAGATCGAAGCACGCATCGGTGAGGTCGCCCAGCAGCGCAACATGATGCGCTCACGGCAGTCTGTCGCGGAGGCGATGCGTACCATCAACAACATCGAGGGCGTCTCCTATGGCGAAATAGAGGACACCTTTGATCGTTGGGAGATCAATCTCGGCGAAACGGAAATTCTCATGGGTGCGGTTACGACACCCGATCCGCTGGAGACCGCGTTCCTGGCCGAAGAGGATACGGCCGATTTGCGTGCCGAGCTCAGCGTGCTGTTGAAGACCGATGAGGAGCAGTCGTCATGAACGCCCGAGTTGGGGACGGCTACGGAGACTACGTAACCGTCGACAATGGTCCGACGTTCGAGACGTCGCGTTCCGCGTTCAGTGTTGAAGGCGTCATGCAGTCGCTGCGAAATTTCGCCACGCTTTCAGAGGCGCTGCGCATACTCGGTGCCGGGGTTATCCTTGCGTCCATGTCTGTGTTTCTGCTGCAGGGATGGAACGATGGAAACGACATTCGTCGCTACCTGTTGCTGCTGACCCAGACAGGTCTGCTGGCGGCCGCCGGATTCGCGATGAGCCACGTGGTGAAAGAGACCAAGGGTGCACGCATATTCTTCGGTCTCGCGCTCGTGTCAGTTCCGGCCAACTTTACGATTCTCGGCGCACTGCTGTATTCCGTGTTCCAGTGGGACGGTGGGCTTACCACATACCCCGGTTATGCCAGCTGGCGTATCGAGGACGTGGCCAACATCGGCATTACGCTCGGTGGCGCCATGGTGGTGTTGTTGCCGGTGACCTTGATCTGTTTCGCCATCATGGCGCGGCATTCGGCGAAAATGCTATCGCTGCACTTCCTGTTGGTGAACGCCTTACTGCTGCTGCCGATTCGCAGCTCGATGGCAGCCGGCACCGTCGGCCTGCTCGGCGTGTTGTATGCGCTGTATGTGACGGCCAGGCTGACGCAGGGCGATCGTGCGCTGAAAACAGGAGAGGGCAAATTCGCGCTTGCGACGCTGTACATTCCGCTCGGTATCATCCTGTTCCGCAGCATGTATTTCTACCAGGTCGATAGCCTGATGGTTGCCATGGTCTCGCTGGTGCTGTTCCTGACAGCGCGCCAGGCGTCACTGTTTCCAGGCCGCAGTGCGCGACTCGCATTGCTCCTCGAGCTGTTGTCGTGGCCAATTGCGATGACCGTGGCACTGGCGGTCACCGACGCATTCGCGCCGGGCATTGCAACTGGACTGAAGGCTCCGCTGTTCGCCGCGGTCTATGCCTTGCTGGCGCTCGACATCGTGCGCCGCACCGACAGTCGCGCACTGGCCAGGATTATTGGCGCGTCCATCAGCCTGTTCGTTGCACTGAGTTTCACTTTCGGTGTGGCGATTTCGCCCAGTGCGCTGACGGCGCTACTCAGCCTGGCGGCCGGCGTGCTGTTACTGCTCTGGGGCGTTGCGGGCAGGAAACCGCTCACCTCGATTGCCGGTATTGTCACCGCGTTTGCCGGCGCCTGGTTCGGCTTCGATGCTGTCGTGCAACTGGTCCTCAGCAGCAGCTGGATAGACCTCGCGATATTCGGCGCCAGCGCCATTGCCCTGGGCTCGGTCATTGACCGGCATGGTGTCGTCATCAAGCTGCGCTTCACCAGGTGGTTCGACAGCCTCGGCAAGCAGAAGGGCCAAATCGCTCTGGGAAACCAGTAACTCAGGAAGGTAAGTGCAGAGCGGCCGCCGCGGTCAACCGACCGCGGCGGTTTTTTTGTCTTACAGAACGGGCTCGATGGGAAGCAGTCGGATAATCCATGCGCCCAGACGCTTGCCGAGACCAACCTCGGAGTCGGGATTGAAGTCCGGTGTCGTATGCCAGCTGTTCTCGGGCCGAATATCAATCTCGATGCTGTCGCTCAGCTGGCGGGCCAGCATCTCGTTCTCGATCAGCACCCCGACCTCGGTGTTCAGGTTCGTTGATCGCGGATCCAGGTTGAACGTTCCGATATAGATGGTTTCGTCATCGATAACCATGCTTTTCGCGTGGATTGCGAAAACCGGGTTGTTGCCGGCAATGTGCGGGTAGCGCTCGATCAGCTGATCCTGTATTGCCGGGCTTGGTTTGAACTCGAACAGCTCGATGCCGGCAGCCAGCAAGTCACGGCGTTGCGATGCGTAGCCGGCGAACGCCGGAATATTGTCGGTGGAGGCGAGGGAATTGGTCGATATGCGGACTCTGACCCCTCGCTCGATGAGATTCCCGAATAATTCTATGCCGCCCTCCGGCATCACAAGGTACGGCGACTGAATCAGTATCGATTTCCTCGCGCCGCGCACGGCAGCGATCAGCTGGTTCGTCAATTCGCCGCCGCCGCCGAGACCGGATGCCCCGTCGTTCTTGCCCGGCGCATCGCTTACGAATAGAACGTCGCACCACACCATCGCCTGCAAGAGAGCGGGGAAGTAGCGGGGCGTCGTGTCGATGGCCTGTCGAATTTGCGGCGCGAAGTTGCCGGGATCGCGGGCGTACGCATGCAGCTCCGCAGATCGGCGGCGGACATCCTCGCCGGAAATATCGTAAATGTCGTCCTCGAGGATGCGCTCGACCGGGATCGCGAATTCGCTGTGCCAGAATTCGTCGAAATTCACCTGCATGTCCTTCACGGCGGAACCGAGCAGGAGTACATCGCGGTCTCGGAAGTTGTACTCGTGGTCGAAGTCGAAGTACTCGTCGGCCATGTTGCGACCGCCGGTAATGCCGGCAACGCTATCGAAGATCGCGGTCTTGTCGTGCATGCGCTGATTGACGGCCCGGAACTGCGTGATCGAGTTCTTCAGCTTGCCCCACCAGCTGACGCCAACGACGAATTTCGGGTTGTAAATCCGGATCTGCACGTTTGCATGAGCCGACAGAAGCAACAGGGTTCGGTCTTGTGCATCGATGATGAAGTCGTCGACCAGCACTCGGACCGCGACACCGCGTTCCGCGGCGCTCAACAGCTGCTCGGCGGCCAGCACGCCGATGTTGTCGGTACTCCAGATGAAATACTGCACATCGATCGAGCGGGCCGCGTGTTTTGTCAGCCATGCGCGACCGACGAGGGCTTCCTCGCCCTTTTCCAGGATGTACACGCCTGTCTGCGATTCCATGCGTGTCGTGCAGTCGTCACAGGCGGATTCAAGCCATTGCTGGATCGGCTGCGCGGACGATGCCCCGAACGGACCCAGCAAGAAAACAAGCGCGCAGAGTTTCCGGTATGTCGTCAACAGAACCTGCAAAAGTCAGCCCAGCATGGTGCCCGAGTCTACAGCAATTCGCAGTTGTCACCTCCTGCCGGCTTGTCGCTATCGGGGGCTGCTATCATCCCTTCATGAAGATGCCACGCCTGCGAACCTTTCTCCTCGTGCCGCTCGCCTTGTTCGCGCTGGTCTATGCATACGGGGCAATCATGCTGGCGCTGAGAGATGACTCGATCGCGGTTTTCGAGGGACCGACGGCAAGCTACGCGACCATAGCAATATTCGGGGCCAGCGGAACGGCCGGCGACGGCATCCTGAAGGCGGCTCTCGCCAATCCCGAGATTGCCACGATTCATGTCATTACACGGCGTGTAACGCCGCGCATCGAAGAGGGCGTGGCGACCGGCAAGATACGTATGACCCTGCACAGTGACTATCTCGACTACTCGACAGTACGTGAGCAGATTGCGGAGGCCGATGCGGTCTACTGGGCGATAGGCATCAGTTCCGTCGGCGTCGACGAAAAGACCTATGGCATGATTCATGTCGACTTTCCGGCGCGCTTCGTCGCCGAGTGGACCGGGGTCAGCGACAAGCCCGGCATATCGTTTCATTACATCAGCTCGAGCGATATCTCGGAGGACTCCAGCGCGATGTGGGCACGAGAAAAAGTGCGTGCCGAGCGAACCCTGTTCGCTCTGGCTGAAGACACCAATCTCCGCGTCATTGCGTACCGACCCGACTACATCGGACCGACGGAGGAGGAAGCGCATCTCGGTCAGGACATCCTGTACTGGTTCTTCGCCCCTGTCGGTGCCGCCGTCAGGGCGGAGCAAATCGGTAACGCGATGTTCGAGGTAACGGCGCGAGGCACAGAATTCAAGAATGGCGACAGGCTCGGAACCTGGAGCATTGTTCGCTACAGCGATGCATACGACCGGCGCCAGGCCGGCCTCCGAGATTAGCCCGCTCCTGGTTCAGGCTTCGCAGCAATTTTTCGAAACACATTATTGAAAGGAAACCAGTGTAATGCTTGCCCTCGTCCCGTTCCTCGTCGGTAGTGCCCTCGCAGCTGCGGCGCCGGCGCCCAGTCAGGCCGACGTCGCCTGGGTCGCAAAGGGGGAGTTCTGTGAGCCGGAAACGGTTCTGGCCTTGCCCGACGATACGCTGCTGGTGTCGAACGTCTGCGACTTCCGTGAAACGGGCAACGGTTTCCTGACGCTGTTGAACGCAGACGGAGAACCTGTTGACTGGCGCGTTCTCGAAGGGCTCGATGCGCCACTTGGCATGACAATGTCTGGTGACCGGCTCCATGTTGTCGATAACAACCAGGTGAAGATTTATCGCTGGCCGGGCTACATGCTGCTGGAGACGATCGCACTGGATACCGCCGTGGCCAACGACGTCGCGGTCGCGGCCGATGGCACCGTGTACGTTACTGACACCGCCCGACACCAGGTGGTCAGGCGTACAACGGACGGGAAGCAGTCGCGGCTGACTGGCGATTTCGAATTCGACGGCGCCAACGGCATCGAGATCGATGGCGACATCCTGTACGTCGGCGGCAAACGACTATGGCGCATAAACCTCGAGACCGACGTCGTGGAGACGATAGGTCCCGAGTGGTTGACCGATATCGACGGCATCGAGATCGAAGCGGACGGCACACTGCAAATCACACCGGTCGCCGGCCCGCTCGTTCGATATCGAAGCGATGAGGATATCGAGATCCTGGCGGGCGAAGGCATCAGCAGCGCCAATCATGGTTATGCCGCCAAGCTGAACCTTGCGCTAATCCCGACAGGCTATGACAACACGGTAATCGCTATTCGAATCCCTGCCGGCCGCGCCGACAAACAGAGGCCGATCCGCTTGCCGTCGCCAGAGTAGCCGCCCGATACGGATGGACTCGGGTAGCGTGTCGAAATGGGTGACTCAGCGTGACGTGGCGCCGCTGAGATTGATCTTGCCGGATTCCTTGACGCGCAATGCCGGGCGTAACCTGCCGATGTCGAGCTTCGCTTCGAGCTCGTACGGAAACGTATCCCTGTTGCTGTTCAGCAGATCGGTAACGAGACGGATGCCCGCAAACAGGTTGGCGGATGCTGTGAGCGTGAACTCGCCCTGGCCGTAAGCTTCGATGACCGGCAGCTCATTGCCGACACCCTTGATCACCTCGTGGCCATCGAGCTTGATGGTGTAGGCGACGCCCTGCAGCTTCAGCGCCTCGCGGTTCGGATTGGTGACGCGCAGGCCGATGGCGAAGGCCGGCATCACGCCGTCGGACGGCAGCGCCTTGAAGGAGCTGACGGTAACGGTCGGTGTTTCGTAGCCGGGGGACAGTCCCGCGCAGGATTGCAGCCCCATAGTCACCAGTACGAGTATGAAAACCCTGGAAATAACGGGGACGGCAGATCGCGACCGGTACGCGGCTGATCGGGCATTGTGGATCATGATTTTGTTTTCACTCAGGTCGGCAAGGATGTGACGAACAGCTTAGTCGCAACGTGCCACCCTGTCACCCACTCACTCTCCGGATGGCACGCTCGGCAGACCGGACGCTTCGAACACCATTACATCCGTACCGCCTGTCTTCGATGCGGACAGCAGCACTTCGTAAACGAGTTCCTGTCCGCAGCTCCTGACCGCCCAACTCTCGGCAAGCAGTGTGTTCTCCGCCTGGTCGCGGCGTGCTTGCTTCTGCGCCTCATCCGGCAGGCGGGACAGTATCCGGCTCTCGTCAATACTGATCGGCGTGGCATGCAGGACTTCCCGTTCGCACGACCAGCGTCGTTGCGAATCGGCCTTCCAGATACTCGACTGAATGTCAGTCTGAAGCCGCGCATCGCTTAGCGTTCCGGGTACGTCCGTGCGCGCTAACGGAAGATCATGCCAACCGGATATCACCACGGCCTCCAGGTCTTTGCC
>JBFELT010000092.1:0-12361 GCA_041552015.1 Woeseiaceae bacterium | reverse complement strand
TTTCGCGCCCTGCGCGCGGCGATCAGCGCCTCGTCTACTCGAGCGACGCGCCGATAGGACACGGCGAGCATCTGCTGTGCCTGTGCCATTTCGATACCGCTCCCGATGTCAGAGCGCTCGAGTTTTTCGATCAGGGCCGATAAAACGTCGACAGCCTCATCGCCCTGTCCTTTGTGCAGCAAGAGGGCCGCTCGTTGTAAGGGAATTTCATTGCGCAACGCCTCACCTGACTCACCCAGGCCCGCTACTGTTTCGGCGGCCGTATCCAACGCCTCCAGGGCCTGGTCGTCATACCCGAGATAACCGTAGGCCTGGGAAAGCCAATAGCGACCGTTCGCCAGAACAGCCGGATCGCCGACGCCGGACTCGTCGGCCAGTCGCAGACCCTTTTCAAGGACCCGAATGGCCGACGCATTGTCCTGCAATCCCGAATAACTTTGTCCCAGCGTGATGAACAGCTCAATGCGCGTCAACACGTCGATCGACGCGCGCGTATCCAGGCGTTCTTCGCTCTGCCGCAAGAGATCAATCGCCGACAGTGGCGCGGTTTCGTCGCTCGTGTAGGGATCGGCATCCCTGAATATGGAGGCGATGAAGTCGCCGATGCGCTCGGCGCGATCGCGCTCCAGTGCGATCTCACGAGCCTGCCGGTCAGCCGTTATCGCGGAGCTGACGGCGAGTGCCGCAATAGTAATGAGCGCGCCAATGGCAAATACGGTGAATGACGCACCAAGACGATGCCGCATGAGGAATTTGCGTGTCCTGTAAAATGACGATGGGGCTTTGGCCGTTACCGGCAGGCCATTCAGGTAATTTCGAATATCGTTTGCGAGGCTCTCGACAGATCCGTATCGCTCTTGCGGATCCTTCGCAAGGGCTTTCGCCACGATGGCATCCAGGTCGCCTTGCAGTTTCGAATTGAAATTGCTGACAGGCGGAGGCACGACATTCGATGTGTGATCGTACATCTCCGCCAGGCTGAGACCTTCGTAGTTCAGCGGCACCCGCCCGGTGAACAGTACATACATCAGCGCACCGATCGAGTAGACGTCGGCGGTAACGTCGACGGGCTCACCGCGGAGCATTTCCGGGCTTGCGAATGCCGGGGTCGCCGGTCGCTGTACCAGCTGCGTCAGATGCGCGGCTCCGGTATCCGGTTCCAGCATTTTGGCAATGCCGAAATCGAGCAGGCGCACCTTGCCGCCCTCTGCAACCAGCACATTGCTCGGTTTCAAGTCACGGTGAATGATCAGATTCCGGTGCGCGAACTGCGCCGCGCGGGCGACGTCGAGAATGAGCGATAAGCGCGCTTCCAGGCCCAGTTGATGTTCATTGCAGTACTCATCAATGGGCAGCCCTTCGACGTAGTCCATGACGAAATACGGCACGCCGTCGTCGGTGACACCGCCGTCCAGCAAGCGCGCGATATTGTCATGCACAAGCCTGGCAAGAATCTGCCGCTCGACCAGGAAGCGCGCGCGCGCCTGATCGGAGTCGAGTCCGGTTGGCAATATCTTGAGTGCCGCGCGCTGTTCATAGTGATCGTCGGCTCGTTCGGCCAGGTAGACAGCGCCCATGCCGCCGCGTCCAATGCGTTTCAGAAGCCGCCATTGTCCAATGACCTTGTTTGCCGGTAGTGCTTCGTCTTCTTGCGAAAGCGCTTCCAGCCCCACTCGTCCCGCCAGCTTTTCGAAATAGGCCTCTGATTCGTTCGCTGCCGCAAGCAATGCCTGGACCTCGCGGAGAAGTCTCTCGTCTCCCGCACACGATCTGTCGACAAACCGGGCGCGGGTATCCGGCGCAAGCGTATTGGCCTCGTGAAAAATTTCGGCGGCACGCTCGGAAATCATGGATGCATTGCCGCTCCCGGCCGCTCTTTACCCTCCTTCATCTCACTGAACAGCCACGCGCTGACCAGCGTCCAGTCACGCTTCACGGTCGCCGCAGACACGTCGAGAGCGGCCGCTGTCTCGTCGATCGTCATGCCACCGAAGACCCGGCACTCAAAAAGCTGGCAATGCCGCGGATTGCTCCGCTCCAGTTTCTTGAGAAGCGCGTCGATGTGCAGGAGATCCTCAATCGTATTCTCCTCATGCAGCGAGAGTCCGGAGAGCGTTACGCGAATCGGGTTGTCGCCCCGCTTCGCCGCGGAGACTCGTTCAGCATAATTCATCAGAACTTGCCGCATCGCTTTTGATGCCGTTGCGAAAAAATGCGACCGGCCGCTGTAGTCGGCGAGCCGCCCGCCAGCGAGTTTCAGGTAGGCCTCGTGAATCAGGGACGTCGTATTCATGGTTTCGTTGCCACGCCAGTGGCGACGATGCGAACGCGCGATCGTGCGGAGCTCGTGGTAGACCGAGTCGAACAGCGCATCACTGGCTTTCCGATCGCCTGCCGACGCGAGCTGCAACAATTGCGTGATGTCCCTCGGCTCAGTCAAAAACGACTCCAGGGTGTTGCCGGCCTCAATGTTACCGGTTCAAGTATAGCGATAATTGCGGTGGCGATTCCGGCCTGCTATTGCGTCACGCAGTAAACGGTATACCCCATTAGGACATACCGGATAGCCGCCCAAAAAGGCTCACCCTCCCGGACGAATTAATGACCTCTTTTCCTTGGCTTTTCCGGTTTGTCATTACAGAGAGGACACGACAAGCGGGGTTTGGAGTATGACCGACAATTCGCGGGGGCCGGGTAAATCAAGTTGCATACTTGCCTCGATGGCGCTCATTTCCCTGTCCGTACCGGCCGCCGCGGGGGCCGCGGATCGCTCCTGGTCGGCGAGCCTGGGTATCGGCTCCGACTACACCTTTCGTGGCGTCTCCCAGACGATGGGCAGCCACGCTGTGCATGCGTCCATCGACCTTAGCCTGGCCTCCGGTTTCTATGCCTATGCCTGGGGATCCAACGTGGACTTCACGCCCGAAGGAGAACCGGATGACGGTGCAAGCCACGAAATTGACCTGGCCATCGGTTACGGCCGGGAAATCGATGACAACTGGAGCATCGACGTAGGCTTTGTTCGCTACCTTTTTCCCGGCATGCCCGATTACACGAGTTATGACTTTGACGAGCTAATGGCGTCGGCCTGGTACGCCGATCGATATGGCGCCACGATTGCCTACAGCGACAGCGTGGATGGCAGCGGCGCTGCAAGTATGCTCTACAGACTGGCCGCACGATTCGAGCTCCCGGCCGAAACCACGCTGCACGTCGCCTACGGTCATTACGATGTCAGCGGTGCCTACGGTTCCGCGTATGCGTACTCCGAGGCCACGCTGGCGCGCTCTATGGGCAAGACCGAAGTATCGCTCGCGTATGTCGACACGACTGACTCGGCGGAATCGATTTACGGCAATCAGGCGACGGGCCAACGCGTCGTACTGACGCTGCGAGTCGACTGGTAAGATCCTCGGATACGTTACGGGTCTGACAGCCGTCAGATTCGTACCAGCCCGATGGCTACAACAATCAGAACCATCGACAGCAGCTTCGCCGGGTAAGCATCCGTCTGCGAGACCAGCGCAGAGCGCACGCCGCTCCTGTTGGAGGCCGGCCAATGATTGCAAGCTTTGAGCAGCATCCAGCTAAAGGTCATGACGAATAGCGGTAAGGAACATTCCAGCAGCGCCACGAGCGACACGGACGGACCGATGTCGGTCGCTCGCTGCGAGCCAAGCACGGCAACCAGTTCGAGGATTTGCACGCCGACGAACAACAGGCCGAAGCGCTTGCAGAGTCGGAGAACTCGCCGCCGCAGGCGCGTTGCGGCCGCGAGCACGCAAAGTACGCTGACAAACGCGGCAGACGAGAACAGGAAAACCGCCGCCTCGTAGCTGACAATCCGCAGCACCCAGGCCTGCATGACCATCGCCAGGGAAATGAACAGGACAGAAACTCCGAGCAGACCCGACACCATCCATGTCAGCGTGGACAACTGAAATCGTATGAGCACGAAGACGCCTGCGAGAGAAAGCCCGATCGCGAAATAATGCACCGGATTCAGCACTTCGCCGAGAAAGACGAACGCAAGCAGCGGCACGAAAAGCACGCTCAGGTTGTTGAATATCTCGGCATTGGAAGCGTCGTTCAAGACGAAGAGCGCTTTGAAATAAAAGTAGACGTGTAACAGGTAGCAAATGCCGGCCAGCGACGCGACAGCGACTACGCCCGGATCGACGTCGAGCGCGATGCCAGCTCCGCCACTCAGAAAGAGTGGCAGGATACAGAAGAGACCTGCGATCAATGGGCCGTCGAGTGGCTCGCGATAGACGCCCTCGCCGACGAAACAGACATCGATCACGCAGGACAGGCCCCAAGCGGCCGCCGAGATCAGGCCCATCGCTATCCAGCTGTCCCATAGCACCACGTATCCGCCTCAATCTCGACTGGCTACATCTACAAACCGGATCGCGATCGAAAACGGCTCGAATGAATCGGTGAGACATGAGACAAGCCGACGTGGGCGGTTTTTCTTGCCCGGAGAGGCGTCACGTGTACGACCAGTGGCATCGAGCCTTTTTTCGAAATTCGACCAAGAAGTCAGGCATCTACACATCGCTGCGCGACTAGATTATGTCGAACACCCGTGAATTGCTTGATCAGCAGGCGTAGAATTCGCGATACAGGGCTCTCGTATTGCCCACGAGCATCTGAATTAGAGTCTGAATGAATGGAAACACTGATCAAGATACTGGACATCATCGAAGACGCGTTCTTTGCCGCGATTTTTCGTATTCGGCGCCTCTTCTCCCGGCGGCCGAAGGAACGAAGGAAGGTTCCGAGAGTACGGCAGACCCTGCCCTCTAGCTGACGCCGGCGGCTGACCACAAAAAAAAACGGCGGCGTATTCAACGCCGCCGTTCCTGTTGCCAGGGCGAGATCAGGTACACTCGCCGCCGAATATATTAATTCTATTTCAGCGCCTTGCGAGCATCTCTTCAGACTTGCCCTTATGAAGATCGAAGCGATCCAGTGTCATCACCTTGGTCCAGGCATCGACAAAGTCACTGACGAACTTCTGATCGCCGCCTGCTTCCGCATAAACCTCCGCGAGGGCACGAAGCTCCGCATGCGAGCCGAAGACCAGGTCCACCGGCGTTGCGGTCCACGTGAGCTTGCCTGAAACGCGATCACGGCCTTCGTAGATTCCCGGCATCTTCTCCGACTTCGTCCACTGCGTCGACATGCTGAGCAGATTCACGAAGAAATCGTTACTCAGGGCGCCGGGCCGGGCGGTAAATACGCCGTGTTTCGAGGCTGCGGCATTCGCATCCAGGACACGCATGCCACCGACCAGGACGGTCATCTCGGGCGGGGTCAGCGTCAGCAGGTCTGCCTTGTCGACCAGCATTTCAGCCGGTGACCGGTAGTTGGCCTCACCGAAATAGTTCCGGAAGCCGTCCGCTGTCGGCTTTAACACCGCAAAAGACTCGATATCCGTCTGTGCCTGGGAGGCGTCGCTGCGTCCCGGTACAAACGGCACCTGGATATCATGCCCGGCACTCCTGGCGGCCTTCTCGATGGCCGCCGCTCCGCCGAGCACGATCAGGTCGGCCATGGACACTTTCTTGCCGCCTTTCTGCGCGCCATTGAAGTCTTTCTGGACGCGCTCCAGCCGCTTCAACACTTTCTCGAGTTCGTCCGGATTGTTGACCTCCCAGTCGCTCTGGGGCGCCAGCCGAACACGCGCGCCGTTGGCGCCGCCGCGCATGTCGGTGCCGCGGAAGGTCGAGGCGGATGCCCAGGCGGTTCTGACCAGTTGCGGCACGCTCAATCCGGCGTCAAGAATCTTCGCTTTCAGGTTGGCGATGTCGCCGGCGTCGATCAATTCATGATCGACCGCGGGCACCGGGTCCTGCCACAGCAAAACTTCCTCGGGAATCTCGCTGCCGACGTAGCGGGCGCGCGGACCCATGTCGCGGTGCGTCAGCTTGAACCACGCCTTGGCAAAGGCGAGCTCGAACTCCTCCGGGTTCTTGAGGAAACGCTCCGAGATCTTCTTGTAGCTCGGGTCGAATTTCAGCGAAAGGTCCGTCGTCAGCATAACGGGCGCATGCCGCTTGGCCGGATCATGAGCGTCCGGTACGAGGTTCGCTGCCGCCGGGTTCTTGGGGATCCACTGGATGGCGCCGGCGGGGCTCTTCGTCTGCACCCACTCGAAGGCAAACAGGTTCTGCAGGTAGTTCATGCTGAACTGGGCCGGGGTCGTGGTCCATGCGCCCTCCAGGCCACTGGTAATCGTGTCGCCGGCATTGCCGCTGCCACACTTGTTGACCCAGCCAAAGCCCTGTTGCTCCAGACCCTCGGCCGCAGGCTGCGGCCCCACGCAGTCTTCCACCTTGTGGGCCCCGTGATTCTTTCCGAAGGTGTGCCCGCCGGCGATCAGTGCGACGGTCTCCTCGTCGTTCATCGCCATGCGGCCGAACGTCTCGCGAATATCCTTGGCGGCAAGCAGCGGGTCCGGGTTGCCGTTCGGGCCCTCCGGATTCACGTAGATGAGTCCCATCTGCACCGCGGCCAGGGGCTTCTCCAGCATCCTGTCGCCCTCGTATCGCTTGTCGTCGAGCCACTTGTTTTCCGGCCCCCAGTACACCAGGTCAGCCTCCCAGTCGTCCTCTCGACCACCGGCAAAGCCGAAGGTCTTGAAGCCCATGGTTTCCAGCGAAACGTTGCCGGTCAGGATCATCAGGTCGGCCCAGGAAAGGCTTCGCCCATACTTCTGCTTGATGGGCCAGAGTAGACGTCGTGCCTTGTCCAGGTTGGCATTGTCGGGCCAGCTGTTGAGTGGCTCGAACCGCTGCTGACCGCCGCCCGCACCGCCACGCCCGTCGAGGGTGCGGTACGTGCCGGCACTGTGCCAGGCCATGCGAATAAAGAACGGCCCGTAGTTTCCGTAGTCGGCCGGCCACCAGTCCTGTGAGGTTGTCAGCAGCGCGGCGATGTCCTTTTTCACCGCGTCGAGATCGAGGCCAGCAAACGCTTCCGCGTAATTGAAGTCGTCGCCCAGCGGGTTGGACTCGACGCCGTGATCACGGAGCGGACTCAGGTCCAGGTATTCAGGCCACCAGAATTGATTCGACCTGGGCTCGCTCTGGGCCTGGGCCGAGCCGGATGGCACCATGGGTGACATCCCTACCGCTAACACGGCAAGTAAGAGTATTGATTGTTTGCGCATTGAATCTTCCCCTAGAGAGTGAGAGATATGGCTTGTAGCCGCCCTATTAGAGCGCAAATACTCTATCGAGATGACAGAATATTTAGATTGCAACATCCTATAAAATCGCTTATTGAAAGACACGAGTACGCAGGAGTCCCGGAACCTGGCGGCCTTTTTTTTCGGGGATTTGCGGGCTCACGTCTGCAGGCGTACAGTAGAGATTGCTCCTGCGTATGCGGAACCCCAGACCCGGAGGCGACAAGCGGTCATTGTGGCCAGGGACCCGACCTTAGACACCGTCCACACAGCGCAGGAGTCCACCTCCCGCTTCGAGACTGCCACGGCCTGATTGCTGCTGCTGCCCGATCCCGTCTCGTGCCTGCCGCCGAGCTGACATTCGCGATAACTCCGGTCCCGCGCCGCTTCGTATAATTACTAGTCGCTCGTGGCCGCGGGGATGTTCTCGAGATACGTCTCTTCGTCGAACGAGGCCCTGTAATTGTCGAGGATCTCGATGCCGCGTTTCGGCCGGATCGTGCCGCTCTCGATCTTCTGCTTGATGAGACCCTGCATCCGGCGCTGCAAATCGTTCGGAAAATACTGCACCTGCGCGAGGATGTCCTGGACCCTGGTGCCGGGAATGACTTTTTCAATCCAGAAGTTGCCGTCTTCTTCCGAAGAGCCGTAGATATGCGCCTCGCTGACGCGCCCGAACAGGTTGTGCGCGTCACCCATGATGTCCTGGTAGGCGCCCATCAGGAAGATGCCGAGGCGGTACGGCGCATTCGGCTCGAGCGGATGCAGCTCGATGAATTTCTTGTCGTCGTTGGACGAAACGTACTGTGTAAAGCGCCCGTCCGAGTCGCAGGTCAGGTCCACGAGAATCGCGCGGCGAGTAGGACGTTCGTCCAGGCGATCGAGTGGCACGATCGGGAACGGCTGATTGATCGCCCAGTGATCCAGCGCCGACTGGAATACCGAGAAGTCCACGAGGTACTGGTCGACGAGCAATTCCTGCAGCTCGTCAAACTCCGGCGGCAAGGGATCCGGTTTCGCGGCCACCAGCCCGCGAAGTATCGCCGCACAACTGCTCCAGTACATGCGCTCGATGAGAGCGTTTTGCGGCAGAGACAGGAAACCCATACCGAACAGCGTCTGCGCCTCTTCGTGAATCTCGATGACTTCGTGGTAGGCCTCGATCAGCCGGGTGACGGCGACCTCGCCCTGCGCCGACGAACGCAACCACGCGAGTAGGTCGCTTAGCTGCTGCAGGGTCCGATGCGCATCCCCGGGAAGCGGGACGTCCGCCTCGGCACGGTCCTTCTGGAAAGCGCCGAGCGTCTCTACAACCAGCACCGAGTGATGCGCCGTCATCGCGCGGCCGCTTTCCGACAACAATGTCGGGTGTGGCACCGTACGATCGTCACAGACGTCCTTGATGGCCGATACGACGGCGTTGGCATATTCCTGCAGGCTGTAGTTGATGCTGCCCTCCTCGAAGGCGCCGGTGTAATTGACGCCGAGGCCGCCGCCGACGTCGATATATCGGATCGGCAAGCCCGCGTTGATCAGCTCTGCATAGGTCTGTGCCAGCTCGCGCGCGGCGTGCTTGAGTTGCGTGATATAGGAAATCTGGCTGCCGAGATGAAAGTGCAGCAACTTCAGCGCGTGTCCCTTGCCGCTGTTCTCCAGCCGTTCCACGACCTGCATGAGTTCCGGCAACGAGATGCCGAACTTCGACTGGTAACCGCCCGAGTCCGCCCACTTGCCGGCGCCCGCGGTCCGAAGCCGCACGCGCACGCCGAATTGCGTCGCGACGCCGCGCGCATCGGCGAGATCCATCAGTTCCTGGAATTCGGCGTATTTCTCCATCACGGGGATGACATTCTTGCCGAGCTCCTGCGCGTCGAGCACGAGGCTCAGCATCCCGCGATCCTTGACGCCGTTGCAGATCAGCGGCGTCTCATCCGACTCGAGGTGCGCCAATGTCGCTACGAGTTCCGCCCGCGAGCCGCATTCGAGTCCCAGGCCGTAAGGCCTGCCGGCGTCGAGAACTTCTTCGACGACCTCGTGCAGCTGATTCACCTTGATCGGGTAAATCGAATGGTAGGCGTTCTGGTAGCCCGCCTCGCGGATCGCGCCGGCGAACGCCTCGTTCAGTCTCTTTACCCTGGCGCGCAGCACGTCCTGAAACCGCAGCAGCACCGGAAAACGCACACCGCGCTGGCCCAGCTCGGCAACGACGTCATTGATGTCAATCGTCAGCTGATCGTCGCCAAACGGTCGAACCTCGATGTGACCACTGTCATTGACGGCAAAGAAACCATCGCTCCAGGCGTCGACTCGGTAGAGCTCCGCAGCATCCTTGGTGGTCCAGGTATTCATTCCAGTATTTACTCCAGTAGGCGTCACATCGTCATGCTGTCGGGATTGCAGCGAAATGCGGATTCATTTCGGGGAATCGTCTCGTGTCGCCTCGCAGCGACCCATTGGCATTCGGTTTACCGAGATAGGAACCCTTTATCGCGGGGCGTATTCTTTTTTGGGGAACTGCGAATGTCTCAAGAGGGGCGCCAATATGAGCGAAATTACCCTTAGGATCAACGGTGCCGATCACACCGTCGACGTGCCACCCGACATGCCCTTGCTGTGGGCACTGCGAGACATACTGAACCTGACGGGCACCAAGTACAGCTGCGGCATCGGTACATGCGGTACCTGCACTGTGCTGCTCAATGGCGTACCCATGCGTTCCTGCGTCTTGCCCGCCATCAGCGCAACGGGCGCCGAGGTTACCACGATCGAAGGCCTCGATCCGACCGGCAGGCATCCCGTGCAGAGAGCCTGGAACGATGAAGACGTGCCGCAATGTGGCTATTGCCAGGGCGGGCAGATTCTGACCGCCAGCGCCCTCCTGGCCAGGAATCCAGACCCCAGCGATGCGGACATCGATACCGCCATGTCCGCGGTGCTCTGTCGTTGCGGGACGTATCCACGAATCCGAAAGGCCATCAAGCGGGCGGCGGGATACGCCGCGGATGAGGGAGGTGACGCATGAGCAGCTCAGGTGTCAACGTCAGGCTCGATCGCCGCGCCTTCCTGAAAGTCTCCTTGCTGGCGTCCGGGGTACTCGTCGTCGGCGTGGCGTACAGCAGCCCATCGCGCGCCAAGGGTCTCGTCAAGGAAACGTGGGCGCCGAACCTGTACGTGCGCATCAATACCGACGGGCATGTGAGCATTGTCAGCAAGAATCCCGAGGCCGGCCAGGGTGTCAAGACGGCCTTCCCGATGGTCGTCGCCGAGTGTCTTAACGTCGACTGGAAGAACGTCAGCGTCGAACAGGCGCCGCTCGACGACCGCTACGGCCGCCAGGTAATCGGCGGCAGCCGGGGAACGCCGGACGGATGGGACGACCTGCGTATCGCCGGAACGGCGGCCTGCGAACTGTTGAAATCCGCAGCAGCGGCGCATTGGGGCGTGCCCGTCTCGGCATGCCAGGCCGTCCAGGGATCGATTATGCATAAGGATTCCGGCAAGGCGATTGCCTATGCGGATCTACTGGAATCCGCCGCCGCACTACCGGTTCCGGACGTATCCGAGCTGAAGCTCAAGAGCCGGCCGGAGGACTTCCAGCTGCTTGGCACATTCGTGCCCGGCGTCGATAATCCGAAGATCGTGACGGGTCAATCCCTGTTCGGCTGCGATACCCGGCTGGACGGCATGCTTTACGCCGTCTACGAGAAGTGTCCGACCTTCGGCGGCCGGGTTCGCAACGCCAACGTCGACCAGGTTCGCGCGCAGCGCGGCGTTACCCACGCCTTCGTTGTCGAGGGGACCGACGATCAGACCGGCCTTCTGCCCGGGGTGGCCATCGTCGCGGACAGCTGGTGGGCAGCTCAGTCGGCCCGCAGGCAGTTGCGGGTCGACTGGCAAGCGGCGCATTCAGACTCCAGCGCTGCTTACGAACGGCAGGCACAAGCAATGGCCCGCGAGGCCGGACAAACACTGCGCGCGGACGGCGATGTGGATGGCGCGCTGGAGAAGTCCCGACGCATCGTCGAAGCATCCTACTACTACCCGTTCGTGTCGCACGCCAACATGGAGCCACAGAACTGCACGGCACGGTATGACGATTCCGGCAAGCTCGAACTCTGGGCACCGTCGCAGAACCCGAAGGCGGGACGCGAGCTGATATCGCAGACTCTCGGAATTCCGGAATCACGAATTCACGTCAATCTGACTCGCATAGGCGGCGGTTTTGGCCGGCGTCTCAGGAACGACTTCATGGTGGAATGTGCATGGATCGCTCGCGAAGTTGGCAAACCCGTGCAACTGCAGTGGAGCCGCGAGGACGACATGCGCCACGACTTCTACCGCCCCGCCGCCTGGCATCACTTCAGGGCCGGCATCGACGACGACGGCCGGATGGCGGCTTTCGATCACCACTTCGTCACGTTCGGGAACAACGGGGAACCTGTTTCCGGAGCGGGCCTCTCGCCGGCCCACTATCCGGCAGGCCTGGTGCCAAACTTCCGACTGCGTCAGTCGCTTGTGGAAACGAACGTGCCGACGGGACCGTGGCGTTCGCCGGGCCACTCTGCCTATTGCTGGGCGTACCAGAGTTTCTTTGACGAAGTCGCGCTCGCGGCCGAACGAGACCCGCTCGAATTCCGAATTGACCTGCTCTCGCGCTCCTTCGGCGAGCCGCCACTGGACCTGAAACGGACCCGGGCGACGCTCGAGCTCGCTGCAAGCAAGGCCGGATGGGGAATGCGCGACCTCGAACCGGGCCGCGGTATGGGTATGGCATTCCATTTCGACCATGGCGGATTCGTTTCACACGTGGCAGAAGTCATTGCCGAGGATTCGAAGGTCACGGTGGAGAAAGTCTACTCGGGCGTCGACGTCGGTCCGATTCTGAATCTGAGTGGTGCCAGGAACCAGGTCGAGGGAGCTGTCGTCGACGCCCTCAGCACAGCACGACTCGAGATCACGTTCGCCAATGGCGCTGCGCAGCAAAGCAACTTCAACGATTATAGCTTGCTACGCATCGATCAGGCACCGGACGTCGAGAGTCATTTCATCCAGAGCGACAATTCTCCGACAGGACTGGGCGAGCCACCGATTGCGGCAGCAATGCCGGCGATCTGCAATGCGATCTTCGCGGCAACCGGCACGCGAATCAGGCAATTGCCTTTGAGC
>JBFELT010000091.1:0-12362 GCA_041552015.1 Woeseiaceae bacterium | reverse complement strand
GCTTACTGCGTCGAGAATTTTGCCGGCGTCGCGGTTCGGGATTTCGATCTTCTTCGAGATGTGCGCACCAACGGCGACGAACACGGCGTCGAAACCACCCGCATCTTTTTCGGCGAGCACGTCTTCGACACGGTGATTCAGGGTTATTTTCACGCCAAGGTTTTCGATACGTTTGATCTCGGCCTTCAGCTCGTCTCTTGGCATGCGATAGGCCGGAATCCCGAAATGAATCATGCCACCAGCCAGCGGGCCTGCTTCGCGGATCTCCACCTCGTGACCCATCCGGACCAGGTGATAAGCAGCCGATAAACCACTTGGGCCTGCGCCGACGATCATTATCTTCTTGCCCGTGCTTAGCTCGGGTTTGGCAAACTGCCAGCCTTTTTCCAGCGCCAGGTCACCGAGATAACGTTCCACCGCGTGAATACTGACCGAGCTGTCGGTGAAAGCGCGATTACAGACATCCTCACAGGGGTGATAGCAGACTCGCCCGTGAATCGACGGCATCGGGTTGTTGTCTACGAGTTCATGCCATGCTGCTTCGAACTCGCCCGCCTGGGCCAGCGCTAGCCAGGCCTGGATGTTCTCGCCGGCCGGGCAGGCATCGTTGCAGGGCGGCAGGAAATCGACGTAGTCGGGACGACGCGTGCGAAGCGCTCCCGTACCCCGGGCGTGGCGCGTCAGGTCAGCGCGCTGTGTAAGATCGTTGCTAGCCATAATGGTCGATCATAATAGACACGGTCTACGCGAGGCACATCAGGGGTATTACGGATGTTGCTTTGGCGCAGGGTCCGGACACGCAAGTCGGCCCGGCTTCATCCGAAAAAGCCTCGGCGCCGGGGTTCGCTGGCCTACTCGGCGGCAGGTGGCAGGCGGGGAATCGATGTTGCCTGCCAGGCAACGACTTGCCAGCCGCCCTCACGCTTCAGGAAGGTGCCGGTATTGAAGTACTCCAAGGCATCCGTGCCATCGGCCGGCGTGCCGACCAGCCTGAATGCAACGACGGCGGCGCTGCCGTATATGCGAACATCCAGATCCCTTGCAGAGTAGACGACGGCGGGCGGCGACTCCGCAGAATCCGCCGCGGAAAACCCGCTCAGGATCTCGGCCTTGCCGAAGCGCGTGCCGTTTGACGAGGTGTAGACGAGATCGTCCGCCCAGAAGCTCTCGTGGGCGGTCGCCTTGTGCGACGCGGCGAGGAAATCGTTCAGCATTGACGTCAGGCTATCCGCCTCTGAAGCCAGCGCAGGCGGCAGCATCATGAGCCCTGCAAGCAGACATACGGCCTTAATACCGGATCCGGAAATCGTAATCGTCATACACAAGCTCCCTGTTTCCAGTATTTTAGTGTCCTGTCCCACAGGTTTCTAGACCCTCGCCAAACCAGTGTGAACCGGCCCTGGTGCAGCAGGCGCGATCCCGGATAGAACGTGTCTCGGAATTCCGCGTGGCCACACAGCGGTGTTCCGGATGGAATGCAAAACACGAGGAGAGAAATGTGCCTGCTCCACGGCAACGACGAGTAACAAAGCAAACCGCCCGCAACGATTCCCTGCCGCCACGAGATGCCTGAATCCGCCAACACTTCTGTCGGCCTGCTGCGCCGCAGCCTGGGCGTCTTCGGCTACAGCAGCCGTGCTATCGAACTGGTCTGGACGACAAGCAGAGCGCTGACCATCACACTGGCGGTGCTGACCCTGTGCGCCGGTATTCTGCCCGCCGCTATTGCCTATATCGGTCAGCTCATCGTCGATGGCGTTGTTGCTGCGATGCAGTCAGACGAGCCTGACACCGTCGGCGTGCTGAAACTGGTCGCCCTCGAAGCCCTGGTTGTAACCGCCGTCGCCGGCGCGCAGCGCGGCATTTCTGCGAGCCAGTCACTGCTGCGCGCACTGCTTGGCCAGCGCGTCAACGTCATGATTCTCGAGAAAGCCATGACACTGGAACTCAGCCACTTCGAAGACTCCGAATTCTATGACAAACTGACCCAGGCTCGGCGCGAGGCATCCAGCCGACCGCTGAGTCTCGTCACGCGAACCTTCGGACTCGTACAGAACGCAATTTCGCTGACCAGCTACGCGGTGCTGCTGTTCGCCTTTTCACCCTGGGCCGTCGTGATACTCATCGGCGCCGGATTGCCCTCGTTTTTTGCCGAAGCCAAATTCTCGGGAGACGCTTTCCGGCTGTTCCGCTGGCGCTCGCCGGATACACGCATGCAGATGTATCTCGAGACGGTGATCGCGCGCGAGGATGGCGTCAAAGAGGTCAAGCTCTTTCAACTTGGTCCCCGACTCCTGCAACGCTACAGGGACATCTTCAAGAAACTCTTTGTGGAAGACCGCCGCCTGACGCTGCGTCGCGACACCTGGGGTTTTGCGCTGGGCCTGATCTCCACCGCCGCGCTTTACGCCGCGTACGGCTGGATCGTTCTGACAACCATCGCCGGTACCATCACTTTGGGCGCGATGACCATGTACCTGGTGCTGTTTCGTCAGGGTCAGTCGGCCGTTGCCGCCATTCTGACCTCTGTGAGCGGCATGTACGAGGACAACCTTTACCTGTCGAACCTGTACGAGTACCTGGAGCAGCCCGTTCCTGTCAGGCTCGGCAAAGCCGTGCACGGCCCGCACCCGCAGCAAGGCCTGGAGTTTCGACACGTGTCCTTTCGATACCCGGGCGCCGCGCAGGACGCGCTCAGCGATATCAGCCTGCAGTTGCGCCCTGGCGAGAGCCTCGCGCTGGTCGGTGAGAACGGATCTGGCAAGACGACACTGATCAAGCTGCTGACGCGACTCTACGAACCTAGCGAAGGCGAGATACTACTGGACGGATTGGACCTCAAGGAGTGGGACGTCGAAGCGCTGCGACGGCGAATTGGCGTCATCTTCCAGGACTTCGGGCGTTACCAGTTTTCGGTCGGTGAAAATATCGGCGCCGGCGACGTTCGACACATCGGCGACGAAGAGCGCTGGAAGGCGGCCGCAACGACCGGCCTGGCCGCTCCTTTTATCGACGAGATGCCGGAAGGCTACCGAACGCAGCTAGGGCGCTGGTTCAAAGACGGGCGTGAATTGTCGGGAGGCCAGTGGCAAAAGATCGCGCTATCGAGAGCCTTCATGAGGTCCGAGGCCGATATCCTGGTGCTCGATGAACCGACCGCGGCGATGGACGCGTCGTCGGAAGCCGCCGTGTTCGAGCACTTTCGTAGGGCCAGCAGCAGTAAGATGACGATATTGATCTCGCACCGCTTTTCGACGGTGCGCGCGGCCGCGCAGATTGTCGTAATACAGAATGGTCGTATCCGGGAACGCGGCGACCACGAAAGTCTGCTGGCGGAAGATGGCCAGTACGCCCATCTATTTCGACTTCAGGCGCGCGGCTACCAGTAGCTGCGCTGGCGTTCCCTGCTATCTCGATGACTCGAAGAGAAAAGGCAGGCTCGCCCTGCTGAGGAAATTCTTGTGGAACTCGGCTGCCGGAATCGGCTTACTGATGAGGAAGCCCTGGATCTCGTCACAACCGTGCGAACGCAGGAAATCAACCTGCTGAGTCCTTTCCACGCCCTCCGCGATTACCGTCAGGCCCAGTTGTCGCGACATGGCAATGATGGCTGCACAGATAGCGGCACCATGATCGCTTTGCTCGATATCGACGACGAAGGAACGATCGATTTTCAGAACGTCGATCGGAAAACGACGCAAGTAACTGAGCGACGAATAGCCCGTACCGAAATCATCCATCGCCAGCGTGATGCCGGTACTCTTCAAGTACTCCAACGTCGCTATCGTACGGTCAACATCGCGCATCAGGATGCTCTCTGTCAGCTCGAGTTGCAGCAGGCTCGGTTTCGCACCGGCCTCAAAAAGCGCCTTCATTACGGTGTCCTGAAGGTTGCTCTGGTAAAACTGCTGGCTGGAGATATTGACCGCAATACGCGTTGCAATGCCTGTCTCCTGTTGCCAGTCTCGTGCCTGCCTGCACGCCGTCCTGAGCACCCAGTCACCGAGCGGCACGATTTGTCCCGACTTTTCCGCCATCGGAATGAACACCGACGGTGGCACATACTCTCCGTCCTCGTTTCGCCACCTTGCCAGCGCTTCGGCACCGACGAGACAGCCGGTCTTAAGATCGATCTTCGGCTGGTAGTGCAGTTCGAGTTCGTTGTTCTCCAGGGCTCGACGAAGATCGTTTTCGAGCGCCAGTCCATGCAGTGAACGGATGGCCAGCGTGCCCGAATAGAAACGCACGCTGTCCCTGCCGGCATCCTTTGCCTGGTACATGGCGACGTCGGCATTTTTCAACAGGTCCTCGACGTTGTCCGCATCGTCCGGATACACCGATATGCCTATGCTGGAGGTGATTACGAACTCATGGCCTTTGTAGACAACCGCTCGCCGCAGCTGATCGCCAATCCTCTCTGCGATCGCAGAAAGCACGTTGTCGTCGTCAAAACCGCCGATGGCGCAGGCAAATTCATCCCCGCCCAGGCGCGCCACGCCAATAGGTCTCTCGTCACTGCTGTTACCTGCATTCCCGGCCCGTACCGATCCAGTCAGACGCTCGGCGATGGCATTGATTACACCGTCGCCGACGGTGTGACCGAGCGTGTCGTTGATACGCTTGAAATTGTCGAGGTCGATATACAGTACGGCCAACCTGGATCGACGCTCATCGGCCGCATCGATCATGCCCTCCAGCTGCAAACGAAACGACTGCCGGTTGGGCAAGCCTGTCAGGGTGTCGAAGAACGCGAGTCGGCGGATGCGTTTCTCGGAAAGCTTGCGATTCGTGATTTCTGAGACGAGGACGAGTGTACGCCGGTCTTCATAGGGTACGAATCGCGCCTCATAGTAGCTCGCGCTCTCTTGACCGTGATCGACGGAGAATTCGATGCGCGTCGGCTGCTTGTTGGACGCCACGTAGTTGCGCGCGTCTCGCCAGGCCGCTGCCACGTTCTTCGTCAGGAAGTCGCCGAGGCAGGTGACTTGAGCATCGGCCCGGACAAGCGAGTGCTCGAACTTGCCGGGTATATAGTCGGAGACCCGGTCGTCATCCGCGAGGACAAAAAATGCGTCCGGTATTGCGTTTAGCAGGACGCTATTCTTCGCTTCAATGGCAACCATGTTGCGGTAGTTTCTGCTGGCATCCAGGATACCGCGAACGCGATGCGTAAAGATGGGCCAGTTTATGGGCTTGCTAATGAAGTCAGAAGCCCCCGCGCGGTAGGCCAGCCTGACCGTCTCCGGGTCATCGCGTTCCGACATCATCAGTACCGAGGTATCGGAACCGCCCGGCAACCGCCGAATTTGGGCACAGGTCTGCATTCCGTTCTGACCCGGCAACTCGGTATTCAGGATCACGAGTTCCGGACCTTGCTCGATAAAGGCCGCCAGGGCTTTTGCTCCGTCCTCAACGACATCGACCCTGAATCCACGCTCTTCGAGCCCGTTCCTGAGGAAGCAGCGAGACTCGGGGTCGTCGTCCGCGACCAGGATCAGCAGTGACTTGTCGTCGGTTTCATTCACGATTCAATGTCCGCGCAGGATTCGAGGCATGCTTCATGCCCTGCCCTCAATGCGTCAGGCGCCCCGCCAGCGACTGCACCCGATCTTTCTGGCGTTCGCCAAGGGCCGCCATGCTCTGGATGTCGTCTGCCGGGATTCCCAGCACCTCGGACCAGGGGTGCAGACTGAGGCGTTGCTCTACCGGAAGTTCCTCATTCTGAACCGCCGTCACGCCGGCGCTGACGACCAGGCCGAGGCGATGCTGGCACGGTGTTTTCGGCAGAGACCTGTAGCGGTACGCCTCGATCATCGGCGCCGGTAGCGACCATAGCCGTGCGAGTTCTGCCGTCATGACCTTGTGATCCGTCTGAAATTCTTCCTGAAACCAGCGCGTGAGGCTGCCGGACTCAACTTTCTCGTCGTTGTGCATGAGCACCTGGCAACTGCGGTCAGCCTCGATATGCGTCAGCGCCATTAACCCGAGGTTGTGGCAAAGACCGGCTGAGTATGCGAGGTCGCGCTCTGCGACTTCGCAGCTTTCGTCCGCCGCCGCGACCTTCTTGCAGCACTCCGCCGTCATCAGGGACATCAGCCAGAAACGCCCGACATCGAAGGCAGGGCACTTCTTGCTGTTGAAGGAGTGTTGTATGGCCATGGCAAGGACCAGCGAGCGCACCGTATCGACGCCCAGGACCCGAGAGATCGCCTGCTCGATGTCATTGACGGGCTCCGAAAGGCCGAAATACGCGGAATTGGCGAGGCCGAGCAGCTTGGCGCAGATACCCGCATCTCCCTCGACAACGGAAGCGACCCGCCCGGCATCGATAAACTCATCGCCAAAACAGGTCAATATCTCCTGTGCCGTTGCGGGCAGCGGCGGTAATGCCATGATTGACTTGGCCAAATTGGCGGCGGTATCTGAAATCCCTGTTGCGGCGGTCATTTGTTACCCTCAACCTGCTTTGATAGTAATGGCGGTCTGATCAACGTCTGGTGTGGCGACTTGCGGGAATCGCGGAGCGAAAATGAAAGGCCTTCCGGTCATGAATCCCTGGAAGTAGTCGGCCCCGAGCTCGCGAACGACTTGCAGCGTCTCCTCGGTCTCGACAAATTCGGCGACTACCTTGATATTCAAGGTGTGCGCGATATCGATTATCGACTTGACGAAAATCCGGTCGGTCTCATCTTGCATCAAATCACGAATAAAACTGCCGTCGATTTTTACGATGTCGACTGGCAGGTTCTTGAGATACGTAAACGATGACAGACCGCTCCCGAAGTCATCCAGTGCGAACTGACAACCCATCTCGCGCAAAGACGAAATCAGCTCATTCGCTTCGGCAATGTTTCTGATTACCGAGGTCTCGGTTATCTCAAAATTGATAGTGCCAGGTGGCAACGGCGACCTCTCGACAGCCCCTTTCAGGAACTCCGCAAAGCGGCGGTCTCCGACGCTGCTGCCCGACAGGTTGATCCAGTATTTTCGGTGCACGACCTCGAAAGCATGGTGTACAAACAGCATGTTGAAAAGACTGGTAATAACCCACTTGTCGAGTTCCACACTCATGCCGTAGCGCTCGGCAGCCGGCAGAAATGCCCCGGGTGGAATCAATTTGCGGGTTTCCGGATCTCGAAGCCGCAGAAGTATCTCGAGACTCTCCCGTTCGTCGATCTGCTCACCAGTCGGCATTATTGGCTGCGCATAAATCGCAAACCGGTTGTTGTCCATTGCCTCTCGAAGCCGCTGTACCCAACGCACCTGGCCGCGATGTACGCGCGCCGAGTCTTTTTCACCGGATACCATGTGGACCCGGTTACGGCCTGCCTCCTTGGCCGCGTAACAGGCGGCATCGGCGAGCTGCTGAAGTTCACTGATGTCGCCAACTTCCGGGTCGATGGGGAGACCACCGATACTCACGCCGATGCGGTACGTCTCGACGTCCCAATGAAATCGAAAGTTCTCTATGCTCTGACGAATCGACTCGGCGATTCGCCGCGCGACTTCCGTCGGGCATTCCCAGAGAATGATGGCGAACTCGTCGCCGCCGAGTCGACCAACGATGTCGTCATTGCGCACGCTGTCTTTCAGTATTTCGCTGACAGCGCGCAACAGTTGATCGCCGGCGGTGTGCCCCGACGTATCGTTGACCACCTTGAACTGATCAAGGTCCATGAACATGAGGTAACTCTTCTTCTCGTGTTCCGTGCTGTTTTCCCACGCGCGTTCGAGCTGCGTCTCGAAAGCGCGCCTGTTCAACAGCCCTGTCAACTCGTCGTAGCTTGCCTGATACTCAAGCTGCACCGTCAGCTTCATGGACTCGGTAACGTCCTGTACCTGCAGTACGCTGTAGAGAAACTCCCCGGATTCCGAGGCAACGACAGAGAGATTGATGACTGCGCGGATTTCCTCGCCCGTCGGTCCTATGCAGGTCAATTCCTCGTGCAGGCTCGCGAGTTCCGTTTTGACGACGATCTCGTAGCGTTCTTCGAAATGCTCGCGGTCGGACTCGCAAATCGTGTCGGAAAATTTTCGATTCAGCAAGGCCGGCCAGAACATGTTCTTCAATGCAGGGTTGGCGTCGAAAAGAACGCCGTCGGCATCCAGCAATCCCATACCGATCGGCGCGTTCTCGAAGGCGTTCAGAAACCGCGTTTCGACCTCGGCCCTCGCGTCGATTTCCTGCGACAGCCGCTCGTTGCTCAGCTCGAGCTCTCGACGGGCGCTATCGATTGACCGGGTGCGCTCCTTGACTTGCGCCTGAAGGGTTTCGTTCAGCCACTGGATATTCCTGGTTCGGTAGAGCATGAACGCGCGTAGCAGCAGAACGGCTGCGAGAAACAACCCCAGAATGAACCACGGCTGCTGCCAAAAGAACGGCAATACGGTAAAGCGATGACGCGCAACCTCAGCCCCCCATTCTCCGCCCGGATAACGCGCGCGCACAACGAATTCGTAGGAACCAGGCGGGATCCTCGGGTAGCTGACAGAGCGACTGCTGGTCGGCGAACCCCATTCTGCATCCACACCATCGAGTTTGAAGCTGTACTGCATACCTCGCGGACTGAGTAGCGAGATGGCTGCGAATTCGATGCGCGCCCCGAGCTCGCTCGGTTCGATTTCTTCACTATTCAGAATTTGCCGGCCGCTGAGCTGCGTTTCTACGCGCACTATCGTCGGAGTCGGATCGAAAGGCCGTGGCATTGGCTGGGAAACATCCATGCGCGTGGCACCGTCGACCGTGCCAATCCAGAGTGCGCCGTTGGAATCCATGAAGCTGGCATGAACGTTTGTCTCCATGCCGATGAAGCCTGTTTGCGGATTGTAGTGTGCAACACCCGGCGCGCCAGGCATGAACTGATAAAGACCTTGTTCGCCGCCGACGACGATACTGCCGTTCTCCAGGGGCTGCACCAGGTAGACTGTCTGGTCGCTCAGCGGCGTCACTTCTCCATAATCCGTGAAGCGGCTGCCATCAAAGTAATACAGTCCGCCCTCCTCGGTGGCAATCCAGGCCGAGTCGGGGCCGGTCAATGCAATATGATTGAACAGTCGCTTGGGCAGGCCCGCCTCCGGGTCGAGCATGACTTCTTCGTAGCCGTCCTCCATGCCCGGTTTCAGGCGAACGAATTCGTAGACGTCGTCATTGGCGGTAGACTGGCCGCCGATGTTCCTCTGCTCGTAGCTACCGTCCGACCGTGGCACGAGTTTCACCAGGCCGACTTCGTCCGCGCCGTACCAGACGCTGCCGTCGCTCGAGGTGGCCAGCGTATAGATTGATGTGCCTTCAGGCGCTTCGAATGTAGTGAGTGAACCCTGAATCGGATCGTAGCGAAAAACCCCGCTGCCGATGGTCGAGTACCAGACGGAGCCGTCTGTCGCGATATCGACATCCAGGATACTCGCTTGTTCGGATTGCGGTATGTGGGTCGCCAGCATCGCGTCCACGTCGAGTCGGTAAAGCCCGTGCTCGCTAATGCCAATCCACAGGATTCCCGCTTCGTCGGAGACGATGTCCCGAACCGTGCCTTTCGGAATGCCCGCTTGTGTGCCTATGACAGAAATCGACTCGTCGGGATTGCGTAGCAGGAGCTTGGATTCTGTCCCGAACCAGAAGCGGCCCCGCCTGTCCTCACTGATTGCCCAGACGGTCTCGGAGTCGAATTGCGTCCGCAGTCGAAAATGCTCGAAACGATTGCCAAGAAAGCGAATCAGGCGAGAGCCACTGGAAAGCCAGAGCGAATTCTCACGGTCGATGAACATCGACGTAATATCGTCAATGCCGGAGTACTTCCGCACTTCCAAGCCGATGTACTCTGACGCTTCGGCGCGGCTGTCAAAATTGAATAGCTCGTCGTGTGTTGCAACCCAGACCAGCCCGTCCCGATCGGTCACCAGGGCTACAATCGGATCTTCGGAGTCGATGGTGACTTTCGGCAAGAACGAGCCATCCTGCCAGCTACCGACTCGACCAGCCTTGTCGGCCAGCCATAGCAATCCGCTTCGATCCATGTGCATGCGCCGAACCGACTCGTTCATTGGTTCCAGGACCGGTTCAGAATCAAATCGGAATCTGTACAGTCCGCTCGCTGACAGCGCCCAGACATCGTTGCCATGTACCGCCAGATCGGTGATTGCCATGGATTTGTCGCCGACGAGGTGTTGCGCGACGAATTCCCCCGCGTCGGTCGTAATCTCGACGATGCCGTGACCTTCGATCACGGCGAACCTTCGGCCCCCGACCACTTCGATATCCAGGACCGGCCTGGTCATGCCGGCGGGCGGCTTGATGCTGTGCACGACTCGCGCGCCATGAATGACCGTTATGCCGCCTCTAGCGTCACCGACCCAGACCGAATTCGTATGGCTGATGTGTAGCGCCGTCAGCGAATTGCTGGGCAGCCCGTCGGCGATCGTATACTGATCGAACTCCCGGCCGTCGTAGCGATTCAGACCCCGCGCCGTCGTGAACCAGAGGTAGCCCGCCTGGTCCTGCTCGATATCGACCACGTTGGACTGCGTCAGGCCATCGAGGACCGTATAGAAGCGAAACGGGGCCTCCGCGGTGCCGCTGCCTGCGAACGCAGGCGCCCACACGCACAGGCTCAGCGTGGCGAGGGCGAACGTACGGCGGACGATCTGCGATTTCACTCGGGGCTCTCACTGGAATCAATAGCTTACTAGGCTCTCATCGGCCGTTTCGTGGATATCTTGAGCATCGGCTCGGGCGGATTCGCAACGGCGCGCGCTAAAGTTCGCGGGTCGGTGGCCGATAACCCTGGCTGTCCTCGCTTTGAGATCACGCCCTGTGCAAGAACCAGTACTACCGCTAGACGAGACGGCTCGATTGATGAGCCTGCATTCCCTGCGCATCCTGGATACGCCGGCGGAGGAACGTTACGACCGCCTGACCCGCATGGCGAAACGCCTGTTCGGCGTGCAGATTGCCCTCGTCAGCCTGGTGGACTCGAACCGACAGTGGTTCAAGTCGAAACAGGGCCTGGAAGCCTGCGAGACCTCCCGCGCCATCTCGTTTTGCGGCCACGCGATCCTGAAGCCGGGCGCATTCGTCGTTCCCGACGCGACCGCGGATTCTCGCTTCGCGGATAACCCCCTCGTCAGCGGCCCCCCGCATATCCGCTTCTACGCCGGGTGCCCGATCAGGGATCCAAACGGTCTTGCTATCGGTACGCTGTGCATTATCGACCCCGAGCCGCGCGAATTTTCGGCCGATGACATCGAGGCGCTGACGGACCTGGCGAAGATGGTGGAAGACGAAATCCGGCTGTCTTCCCAGGTCACTGTCGACGACCTGACCCAGATCGCCAATCGCCGTGGATTTCATCTTGTCGCAGATCGCCTGCTGTCGCTGTGCCGCCGCACCGGTACCGTCGCAGAGATAGCTTTTTTCGATCTCGACGGATTCAAGGCGGTTAACGACACCTTTGGGCATGCGGCCGGTGACGAACTGCTTCGGCACTTCGCCAAATTACTCGTCAAGTGCTTCAGGACCGCGGACGCCATCGGCCGTCTGGGCGGCGACGAATTTGCCGTTCTCCTGAGTAATTCCCGCGGGGGCGCGGAGTCCGCTCTGGATCGCCTGCAGAAACTGGCGTCGGAAACCGACTGCGAGATCCGCAACAAGCTCGCCTGGAGTGTCGGCGTTATCGCATTCGATCCTGATCGCCACAGCAGCGCCGAGAGCCTGTTGGCCGAAGCGGATTCCAGCATGTACGACGACAAGGTAAAACGACGACGAGCCGGCGGCTGACCGTTCGCTGCCCTGCTGCCGGTCCCGCCACTCCTGTAAATCCGCTCCGAGCTGTCGCTGCTCTTTTCGTCCGGCCGAGACTACGGGATGCCGTGCATTTTCTAGTCGAGCGGCAGCACCTCGTCGGCAAGAATCTCACCGCCGGGTGTGAGCTTGTAATGATCACACTCAAGATCGATATAGAAACTACCGGTCTCGTCCGGGTTCTCGGTAACCCTGATATCTTCCGGACGAATCATGCGGCGTACGTGATCGGCCATTAGCTGGGCGATCGTCGATTTCTCAGCGGCAATAACGATATCCATGACGTACTCCTGATTAACAATCCATTGTTTTCACAGGTAGACTATCGCCGCGGCCCTTAATGTCAGGTGAAAATTGTCTGAACCGATGCTGAATACGACAATTTCGAGTGAAACCTTCGGGGCGCCGGGCGCAGCCGATCGAGGGTAGTCCGGGCAATCCCGCCCTTGCGCCTCAGCAAACGACGCGTTCGACGGCTTGTGTCAACTCACCGCTCCCCGCAGACAGGCTGTAGCCGATACGCATGCTGGGTTTCTCGATGTCGATGAGTCGCGTGAGATCGATC
>JBFELT010000090.1:0-12461 GCA_041552015.1 Woeseiaceae bacterium | reverse complement strand
TCGCCCGCCAGGGCGGGCTCCTACACCTCGCAGGCTTGTGCACCTTGCGGGGCTCCTACACCTTGCAGGCTTCCGCAACCTGCGGGGCTCCCACACCTCGCAGGCTCGTGCACCTTGCGGGGGCTCCTACACCTTGCCGTAGCGACCGGCGTCGCCAAGCCAGCGGCGAACGATCTCGACGGCCGTTGCCGGTTCGGTCTGCCGGAGGTTTTCCGCCGTGATCTGTACCTGCGGCATCAGCTCGGCGTCGCGGACCAGGTTGGCGACGCGATAGTCGGGCAGGCCGGTCTGGCGCGTCCCCAGCAGTTCGCCGGGTCCGCGAAGTTCGAGGTCGCGCTGTGCAACGACGAAGCCGTCATTGCTGTCTCGCAACACCGCCAGGCGCTCCTTGGCGATGCGACCCAGGGGCGGTTTGTACAGCAACACGCAGTGGCTTTGCCGCGTTCCGCGTCCAACGCGTCCGCGCAGCTGGTGCAACTGGGACAGGCCCATGCGCTCGGCATTTTCGATGATCATCAGGCTGGCGTTCGGAACGTCGACGCCGACTTCGATCACGGTCGTCGCAACCAGCAGCTGGATCAGGCCTTCCTTGAAAGCGCGCATGCCGCGCTCTTTTTCCGCCGGCTTCATGCGTCCGTGAACCAGCCCGATTCGGAGCTCCGGCAATGCTTCGGTCAGCGCCTTGTAGCTCGCCTCGGCGGCCTGGTAGTCGAGAAGCTCTGACTCCTCGATCAGCGGGCACACCCAGTAGGCCTGTTGGCCCGATGCACAGGCCGAGCGCACGCGTTCCACGACCTCGGAGCGCCGCGTTTCGGGAATAGCAATCGTCGAGACCGGCCGGCGACCGGGCGGAAGCTCGTCGATAATAGAAGTATCCAGGTCCGCATAGGCGGCCATCGCCAGGGTTCGCGGTATCGGTGTTGCCGTCATCACCAGTTGATGGGGGTGACCGCCGGACGAGCGGCCCTTGTCGCGCAACGCCATGCGCTGGTGAACGCCAAAGCGATGTTGTTCGTCGATAACGACCAGCGCGAGGTCCTTGAATGCAACGCCCTCCTGGAAGAGCGCGTGCGTGCCGACGGCGAGCTGCGCGCTTCCATCGGCGATGGCCTCGAGCGAGTCCCGCCGCGCCGCTGCGCGCTGGCTGCCGCTGAGCCAGGCCGGCTCGATACCCAGCGGGCGTAACCAATCGCAAAAATTTCGCCAGTGTTGCTCGGCCAGGATTTCGGTCGGCGCCATGATGGCAGCCTGCACGCCGCAGCCGATGGCCTTCAGACAGGCGATTGCGGCGACGACGGTCTTGCCGGAACCCACGTCGCCCTGGATGAGCCGCATCATCGGATGCGGCATCGCCAGGTCGTCGAGAATTTCCTGCATGACTCGCGCCTGTGCAGCGGTGAGCTCGAAGGGCAAGGCATGCAGGAAGCGTTGAATCAGTGTGTCGTCGCCGACCAGCGCCTTGGCCGTTTCGCTGTGGGCGAGAGCCCGGAGATTCCTGAGGCTCAGGTAATGGGCCAGCAGCTCTTCGAAGGCGAGTCGTTGCTGGCAGGGGTGTGTGCCCTGCAACAGCTCCGCGACATCGGCGTTCGGAGGAGGCCGGTGGAGGAAACGAATGGCGTCCGCCAGCGAGGGCATTCCCAGCTTCTGCGTAACGGCGCCCGGAAGCAGCTCGACCGGCGGCGTCTCCTGCATCGAACGCAGCGCCTGGTCGGTCAGGTAACGCAAGCGCCCCTGCTGTACCCCCTCCGTCGCCGGGTAGATCGGCGTCAGTGCGTCGGTGGTCGCCGCCGCGTCGTTCTTGCCGAGGATGCGGTACTCCGGATGAATCATCTCCAGACCGCTGCTGCCGCGGCGACACTCGCCGAAGCAGGTCAGCGTCACACCGGGCTGAAACTGCGCCTGCTGCTGCCGGGAAAAATGGAAAAAGCGCAGCGTTAGCTGGCCACTGCCATCGCCGATGCGAACGAGAAGATTGCGCCGTCCCCGATAGACGGTCTCGGCCAGCAAAACCTCGCCGCTGACCAGGCAGCGCTGCCCGGCGCTCAGTGCGCCGATCCGTACCAGCTGCGTTCGATCCTCGTAGCGCAGCGGCAGCAGGAAAAGCAGGTCTTCGACGCGAAACAGGCCGAGCTTGCCGAGCTTCTTCGCGAGTGCCGGTCCGACGCCCTTGAGAGACGTTAAGCTTGAATGCAGATCCACAATACGTGCGCTTCAGCTGCCGCCGCGGGCGATTCGAACGCGGCAGCCGGGCTTTCTACAGGACCAGGATTGCGTCGGCCTCGACGTCCGCGCCTTTCGGCAGCGAGGCAACGCCGACCGCGGCGCGAGCCGGGTAGGGCTTTTCGAAGAACTCCTCCATGACCGAGTTCACGGTCGCAAACCTGTCCAGGTCGGTCAGGAACACGGTTACCTTGACGACGTCGGCAAGTGTGCCGCCGGCCGCTTCGGCAACCGCCTTCAGGTTCGAGAAAACCTGGCGAGCGCGCGCCTCGAAATTGCCATCGACCATTTCCATGGTCGACGGGACCAGCGGAATCTGCCCGGAAAGAAAGACGAAACTGCCGCTCTGCACAGCCTGCGAATAGGTGCCTATTGCGGAGGGCGCGCTGCCGGTTTCTATTGCCTGCTTGCTCATTGTCGCTTCCTGGGTGTGGTTTCGAACTACGCGCAGTCGCGCGTAACCTTCATTACGTTCGGCATCTTGCGCACGCTGCGCATGATCCTGGCAAGGTGGGTACGGTCCTTGACGGTCAGCAGGAACGATAGCACGGAGCAGTCGTCGTGCCGTCCGAGCACCTCGACCTGTTCGATGTTCGAGCCGCAGTCCGCGATGGTTGCCGCGACCTCGGCCAGTACGCCGGTGCGATTGCGCGTTTCCGCCTGGATCTGTGACGAGAACTCCATCTCGATGTCTTTTTCCCAGGACACCGTGATCCATTTTTCCGGCTGCTTGCGAAAATTGCTGAGATTGCCGCAGGTGTTTCGGTGGATTACAACGCCCCGCCCTGCCGTCAGGTAGCCCATGACGACATCGCCCGGAATCGGGTAGCAACACTTGCCGTAGCTGACGACCATGCCTTCGGTACCGGCGATGACGAGGCTCGCGGCTTTGTGGTCCGTTTCGCCGGCGGCATCGGTGCCGACGAGTATGCGAGCGGTCAGCGGCGCGAGCCGTTCGCCGAGTCCGAGTTGCTCGAAAAGCTCCGCCGTGTTGTTGAGTCCGAGGTCCTCGAGCGCGCTGGCCATGCGTACCTTGCCGACCTTGCGCAGGGACGAGCCGAGGTCTTTCAGCGACTTGTCGAGCAGGCGCTTGCCCAGGTCGACGGATTCGGTGGAGCGAAGATTCTTCATGTGGTTGCGAATTGCCGTACGCGCCTTCGCCGATCTCACGAAGGTCAGCCAGTTCGGGTTGGGCCTGGCGCCGCGCGCCGTGATGATCTCCACGGTCTGGCCGTTCTGCAGGGGCGTGCGAAGCGGCACGAGTCCACGATCGATCTTCGCCGCGACACAGCGATCACCGATATCGGTGTGTACCGCGTAGGCGAAGTCCACCGTCGTCGCGCCTTTCGGCAAGGGCATGATGTCGCCCTTCGGCGTGAACACATAGATCTTGTCCGGAAACAGGTCCACCTTGACGCTTTCGAGGAACTCCTCGGAGGTACCGGACTGCTGGATTTCGGCGAGATTGGCCAGCCACTCACGCGCACGCCGCTGCGGTGTTGCGTCCGTCTTCTCGTCGGCCTTGTAGATCCAGTGCGAGGCAACGCCCGACTCCGCGACGCGATCCATCTCGCGCGTGCGGATCTGCACTTCCAGCGGCATGCCTTTCGGACCGAACAGGGTCGTGTGCAGGGACTGGTAACCGTTGATTCGCGGAATCGCAATGTAGTCCTTGAAACGACCGGGCATCGGCTTGTACAGGCCATGAATGAGACCCAGGGTCTGGTAGCAGGTATTTACGTCGTCAACGATTATTCGAAACCCGTAAACGTCGACGATATCCGCGAGCGGCCGCTTCTTCTCGGCCATTTTCCTGTAGATGCTGTAGAGATGTTTCTCACGGCCGATCACCTGGCCCGAGATGCCCTCCTCGTCGAGTGCCTTGCTGAACTCTTCCGAAATTCGCTTGACGATCTGGCGCTGGGTGCCCTTGCTCTTCTTCAGCGTGTTGTCGAGGACGCGGTAGCGATAGGGGTACAGATGCATGAAGCCCAGGTCCTCGAGCGCAATCTTCATGCGATTGATGCCGAGCCTGTTCGCGATTGGCGCGTAAATGTCCAGCGTCTCGCGGGCAATGCGTTTCCGCTTTGCCGGCGGCATCGAGTCGAGTGTCTGCATGTTGTGCAAGCGATCGGAGAGCTTGACGAGGATGACGCGGATATCCTCGATCATGGCCAGCATCATCTTGCGGAAGCTTTCCGCCTGGGCCTCGGCGCGGCTGCGAAACTGAATCTGGTCGAGCTTGCTGACGGCATCGACCAGCTGAGCGACTTCCGGACCGAACTGCTCTTCGATCTCGGACAAAGAGGCCGGGGTATCCTCGACGACGTCGTGCAGGATAGCGGCGCAGATCGCCTGCGCATCGAGGCGCATGTCGGCCAGCTCCTGGGCGACGGCGACGGGATGCGTGATGTAGGGCTCGCCCGACTTGCGCGTTTGTCCTTCGTGGGCGCTCGCGCCGAACGCGTAGGCTTTCATGACCTCTGCGACATGCTCTTCGGGCATATAGCCCTTCAGGGTTTCAACAAGCCTGCCCAGTCCGTGGTCTCGTTTCGAGATACCCGGGAACCTGGAGAAAAGCGTTGCTGCGTAGTCCATGCCCTGATAATAGCGGTAATAACCGCGCAGCGGCGAGCCCGTCGTTACAGAAGTCGGGCCGCTACGGACCCCGTTGCCAGGGAGACTTGTGCTAGTCGCCGATCGAGATTCCGCGAACCGGCAAAATGTCTTCCGCCGGCTCTGCCGAGCCCATCAAATCAGCGACGGCCGGCTGGTCGACTTCCTCGAGAATCGAGGGGGTGATGTGACCCTCGGCGATTTCGCGCAAAGCGAGCACGGTCGGCTTGTCGTTCTCGAGTTCGACCATCGGATCGGCGCCGTGAGCGATGCGACGCGCCCGCTTGGCGGCGACGAGCACCATCTCGAATATGTTTTCGATATTGTCGAGGCAATCCTCGACGGTAATCCTGGCCATGAGTCATCGTCCTGTCAGTGGCGGCCGCCGGAGTGGTGGCGTCGCTCAAGGGCGCAGAGTGTGCCCGGTCGGCGCCCGGCCCGCGACTCTATATAATCAAACGTTATATAGCCCGGAGGCTGGCACTAGCCGATGATCCTGGACACCACGCGCCTGAGCCCCACGTTGCTACGCGCACAGGCGTCGCCCGAGCCCTGGAGGACGTGCTCGAGATCGGCAACGGCCTGCTCCAGCCGGTCGTTGATGATGACGTAGTCGAACTCATCCCAGTGGGCCATGTCATCGAGCGCGTCGCGCAGCCGGCGTTCGATGACCTCCGGGCTGTCCGTCCGCCGGTCCCGCAATCGCCGTTCGAGTTCCTCGAGCGACGGCGGCAATATGAAAATGCTGATGCATTCGGGCATCGATTCGCGAACCTGCCTGGCGCCCTGCCAGTCAATCTCCAGGATGACATCCTCACCGTCGGCCAGGTGCTTCTCGACCTGGCTGCGGCTGGTGGCGTAATAGTTATCGAACACTTCGGCAAACTCGAGGAGCTCGCCCGTCTTCTTCAGCCGCTCGAATTCATCGACGTCGACAAACAGGTAGTCGACGCCATCGACCTCGGTACGCCGTTTCTGGCGCGTCGTGTAGGAAATCGAAAACTTCAGTTCCGGGTTGCGCGCGACCAGCGCCTTTACGATCGTTGTCTTGCCGGCCCCGGATGGTGCGGCGATGACAAACAGCTTTGCGTTCTTGCCTGCCACGATCGCCTACTCGACGTTCTGAATCTGTTCGCGCATCTGTTCGATCAGTACCTTGAGGTCGACGGCGGCCTTTGTGGTTTCCGTATCGGCAGACTTGGAACCCAGCGTGTTGGCCTCGCGGTTGAGTTCCTGCATCAGGAAGTCCAGGCGCCGGCCTACCGGTTTGCCCGCCTTGATGCCGTCGCGGATTTCCACGAGATGACTCTCCAGTCGATCGAGCTCTTCGTCGACATCGAGCTTCTGCGCCACCAGGGCGAGCTCCAGTTCGAGGCGCGCCGGATCCGCCTCGATGTTCAGGTTTTCGATGCGCTCTTTCTGTCTCGCACGGGTTGCCGCCATGACCTCGGGCATGCGGCGGCGGACGCTACCGGCGATCGCCGCGATATCGGCACAGCGCAAGTCGAGCATCTCGGCTATGCGCTGACCCTCGCTGGCGCGCATGCTGGCGATTGACGAAAGCGTTTTCTCCAGCAGGGCCGAGGCGTGTTCGAACAGCGGTTCGGTGTCCAGCTCGCTCTGCATGATGACGCCCGGCCAGCGCAGGATCTCGATCGGGTTCGCGGCGGCGACGTTGGGAAGCTTCGCGGTCAGCTCGGAGATGCGGTGGCCTATCAGCTCGACCAGCTCCGTATCCAGCTGCAGCTCGTTTTCCTGGTTGTGCTCCCGGCGAAAAAACAGGGCGCACTCGACTTTGCCACGGGCCAGCTTCTTGCTTGCCTGCTGACGGAACAGCTGTTCTTTCGGACGCAGGTCTTCGGGCAGTTTGAACTGCACATCGAGATAACGGTGGTTGACCGTACGGATCTCCCAGGTCAGCGTGCCGATGCTTGTTTCCACCGACTCTCGCGCGAAGCCTGTCATACTGTGTAACATCGACATCCTTCTCCCGGCAACGCCACAGTCTGTCGCCTGGGTCACATTTTTATGAGGACGGCCATTCTAAGCTGTGGTCCACACCGAAGGCCAATCATCACCGCCGTAGAATCATGAAGATCGAATACGCCAAAGTTTCTGCATTGGGAGACCGACAGGACAACCAGGACAGGGCTGCCGTTGTCGTCGCAGAGGATGCGGCGTTGATGATGGTATTTGACGGCATGGGCGGGCACTCGGACGGCGCCAAGGCCGCAGAGACGGGGCTGAAGATCGTGCAGGACCTGTTCATGGCGGCTGCGCTGCCGTTATTCGATCCGCAGGGCTTCCTCTACTCGGCACTGGCCCGCGCCCATGATGAAGTGGTCGCCCTGGGCCAGGAGCTCGCCGTCGATTTTCGACCGCGAGCAACCTGCGCCGTCTGCCTCGTGCAGGAGAACGGTGCCTTCTGGGCGCACATCGGCGACAGTCGCATTTACCAGGTTCGCAACGGCTCTGTGCAGAGGCGATCGCGTGATCACAGCCACGTCGAGGTCCTGATTCAGGAAGGCGCCATCACGGAGGATCAGGCCAAGGATCATCCGATGCGAAATTTTGTCGAGTGCTGTATCGGCGGCGACTCGCCGGTTCCGGACATGAGCATTACCGGGAAGATCCGGCTCGCGCCGGGCGACGTACTGCTCGCCTGTTCCGACGGCTTGTGGTCGGGACTCAGTGACGAGGACATGGCGCAAATCGCTGCGCCTGGCGAAAACAACCTGGTGGAAAACCTGAAGGCGCTGAGCTTGAAGGCGCTGAGCGTGAACTCTCCATACAGTGACAATACGACCGGCACAGCGTTAAGGTGGCTGGGCGATTAGCCAGGCCATCGTCCGGCCGTTTTCAGGAGAGACACTTATGCGCCCCAGCGGCCGCGAAGCTTCACAAATGCGCGAACTCGAGTTCGTCACCGATTTCACGAAACACGCAGAAGGCAGCGTGCTCGCCGCGTTCGGCGACACGCAGGTACTTTGCACGGCCAGTATCGAGGAGCGGGTACCCGGCTGGATGCGCAACAGCGGTCGCGGCTGGGTCACCGGCGAGTACGGGATGTTGCCGCGCGCTACGCATACCCGCTCGGGACGCGAGGCATCGCGCGGCAAGCAGGGCGGGCGAACGCTGGAGATACAGCGTCTCATCGGTCGTTCGCTGCGCGCGGTGATGGACCTCGACGCGCTGGGCGAGCGTTCGGTGATGCTGGACTGCGATGTCATCCAGGCGGACGGCGGCACGCGAACGGCATCGATCAGCGGCGCCTATGTAGCGCTTGCGATTGCCATGCAGCGACTCGAGAAGAAGGGAAAGCTCAAGAAGAATCCGCTGCACGGGCAGGTTGCCGCCGTATCGGTCGGCATCTATCGCGGGGTCCCCGTACTCGACCTCGACTACGATGAAGACTCCGAGGCCGAAACGGACATGAACATCGTGATGAACGACGCGGGCCGTTTCATCGAGGTGCAGGGCACCGCGGAAGGACACGCATTCACCGACGACGAATTCAGCGCGATGATAGGCCTGGCGCGTCTTGGTATCGACGACATTATCGTTGCGCAGAACGAGGCCATACGCTCCGCAGTCCGGTGATTCGCGCGCCGGCAAAAATTGTCATGGCCAGCGGCAACGCCGGCAAGATCGCCGAGATCAGGCGCCTGCTCGATGGACTGGCTATCGACGTCGTGGCGCAGTCGGAACTTGGCGTCAGCGACGCGGAGGAGACCGGCACCAGTTTCGCCGAAAACTCACTTCTTAAAGCCAGGCATGCGTCCGATGCGACCGGTTTGCCTGCCATCGCCGACGACTCCGGGCTGGCGGTCGATGCGCTCGGTGGCCGGCCCGGTGTTTTTTCCGCGCGCTACTCGGGTCCCGATGCGACGGACGACGAGAACATCGACAAGCTGCTGCAGGAGCTCGCCGGCGTCGACGACGAGGCGCGTGGCGCCGCGTTTCACTGTGTTGCGACCTTCGTGATGCCGGGGCAGGCGCAGGCAATCGTTGCCGAGGGCGTCTGGCGCGGCAGCGTGTTGCGGGCACGCCGGGGTGAAGGGGGTTTCGGATACGACCCGGTATTCCTCGACCCGGACAGCGGGCTCAGCGCCGCAGAGCTTGGCCCGGCACAGAAGAACGCCCGCAGCCATCGCGGCAAGGCGCTGCGCGCGCTCGTCCGCCAGCTGCAGCAGCGCATCGAATGACGCCGCCGCTGTCGCTCTACGTTCATCTCCCCTGGTGCGTTCAGAAGTGTCCCTATTGCGACTTCAACTCGCACGCGGCGGGTGACAGCGCGCCGCGCGGGCGCTACCTGGCCGCCGTGTTGCGAGACCTCGAAAGTGAAGCGCCGCGAGCCTCGGACCGGGAGCTACAAAGCATCTTCCTTGGCGGCGGAACGCCGAGCCTGTTTTCGCCGCAGGAAATAGCCCGCCTGCTGAACGGCGTTCGTGCCCGCTTCGATGTCGCCGACGATGCGGAGATCACCATGGAGGCGAATCCCGGCACCGTCGAGTGCGGCGATCCGGCGGGCTACCGGGATGCGGGCGTCAATCGCCTGTCGTTCGGAGGTCAGTCCTTCGATGACGAGCTGCTGAAGAGAATCGGGCGAATTCACGGCAGCCAGGACATCGTGAATGCCGTCAACGAAGCACGCAAAGCCGGCATCGACAACATCAACATCGATCTGATGCACGGATTGCCGGGCCAGACCATCGAAGCCGCGCTCGACGATCTCCGCAAGGCGATCGCGCTGGAGCCGGCACACCTCTCCTGGTACCAGCTGACGCTGGAGCCCAATACCGTTTTCTATGCGAGACCGCCGCCGGGCCTCCCCGACGACGAAAAAGCCTGGGAAATGCAGGATCGCGGCCAGGCGCTGCTGGCCGACGAGGGCTACCAGCAATATGAAGTCTCGGCCTATGCGCGGAAGCAGCGGCATTGCCGACACAATCTCAACTACTGGCTGTTCGGCGATTACCTGGCCGTCGGGGCCGGAGCGCACGGCAAGGTAAGCGACGCCGGCGGCGTGTTTCGTTACATAAAGCCGGCAAACCCGCTGCAGTACATGAAGACCTTCGAGGGCAGCGAGGTCGCGACGGAGCTCTTCCCCGTGGCGAAGCGGGACCTGATCTTCGAATTCATGCTCAACGCGCTGCGTCTGACCGAAGGATTTGCCGAGGACGTTTTCCTGCAGACGACCGGGATCGGTGCCAACGAACTCGCGGCGGCCATGAGCTCGGTCCGCGCGAGGGGGCTGGTGTCGCGCGATTCCGACGGGGCCTGGCGGCCCTCGACCCTGGGGCGCCGTTTTCTGAACGATTTGCAGGCCGAATTCCTCCCGGACAAGCAGCGAAACGGTGCCATCGGGTCACAGGCCTAGCGCGGACTTGCGGGACTTCCCGGCCAGCCTCCTGGCGGTGCCGGAAGTTTCCAGGGTGTTCATTTATGCACAAGGGCTCGCGCGCGCCTTAAATTTCAGTGTATCAGGCGGTGGAATTCATTCGGAGTGTTGTAAAAGGGTTTTAAGCAATTGATTTTATTGAATAAACAAAAGTGGACACAAATTAGTCATATTGACAAGCCTGCTTGAAAATCCGCACCTTAGGGCATCCACTCAATTTGCATCCACAGTCTTATCCACAGGTTCTGTGGATAAGATTGCGGGCTTGCGGCGGCAGGCGCTTCGCTATATCCTACGCGGCCTTTTCGCCAAGCAGTGCGTTCCGGAGAGTCAAAATGAAAGCCGACATTCACCCCAATTACAAAGCCATCAAGGTCACCTGTAGTTGTGGCAACGAATTCACAACGCGCTCCACGCTCGGTGAAGACCTTCTTATCGAGGTTTGCTCCTCCTGCCACCCCTTCTATACCGGAAAGCAGAAGATCGTCGATACCGGCGGTCGCGTCGATAAATTCCGCAAGAAGTACGGAATGGGTTCCGCGGCGAGCACGAAGTAAGCCAGGACCGGCCGCCATCCTGGCAGCCCTTCCAAGGTTGTGCGTTGCGCTCTTCCACGACTCCCCAGGTCGCGGAGCTCTGCTATGCTCCTCCTGTTCTGTTTGAGTTTATCCTGAAGGAGTTACGATGAGCGACGATGCATATCGCCTGATCAGCCCGAGCGGCACCGAGACCGAGCTACCGGTGCGGAAAGGAACGACCGGTCCGGACGTCATCGATATCGCAAAGCTGTACAAGGAACAGGGGGTTTTCACCTATGACCCCGGGTTCGTCGCAACCGGCAGCTGTGAGTCCGACATCACGTTTATCGACGGGGAGAAGGGCGTCCTCATGTACCGGGGCTACCCGGTCGAGCAGCTGGCGGCCAACTCCAGCTTTATCGAGGTCGCCTACCTGCTACTGAATGGCGAGCTGCCGACGACGGCGCAGCTGGAAAAATTCGACAATACGATTCGTACGCACACCATGCTCAACGAGGGCATGCTGAATTTCTTCAAGGGTTTTCGCTACGACGCGCATCCAATGGCGATGCTGTCTTCGGTGGTCGGGTCGATGTCGGCTTACTACCACAAGGAAATGGATTCATCGAATCCGGCGCACCGCGATATATTCGCGCACCGGATCCTGGCCAAGCTGCCGACGATTGCCGCCGCCGCCTACAAACTGAATACCGGTCAGCCGTTCATCTACCCGCGCAACGACCTGAACTTCGCGGAGAACCTCTTACACATGCTGTTCGCGGTTCCCGCGGAGCCCTACGAGGTTGATGAAGTGGCGGCGGAGGCGCTCGATCTTCTTTTCATCCTGCACGCGGACCACGAACAGAACTGCTCGACCTCGACGGTAAGGATGGCCGCGAGTTCCGGTGCGAATCCCTACTCCGCCATCGCCGCCGGCGTTTCGGCGCTCTGGGGTCCGGCACACGGCGGGGCCAACGAGGCGGTCCTCGAGATGCTCGAGGAGATCGGCGATCCCAGCCAGATATCGAAATACGTCGCGAAGGCAAAAGACAAGAACGATCCGTTCCGCCTGATGGGCTTCGGCCACCGCGTTTACAAGAACTTCGATCCGCGCGCGACCATCATCAGGGACATGTGCCACAAGGTTCTGCAGCGGCTCGATCGCAAGGACACGCCCCTGTTCGACCTGGCACAGGAACTGGAGCAGGTCGCGCTTAGCGACGAGTACTTCATCGAGAAGAACCTCTATCCCAACGTCGATTTCTATTCCGGAATCATCTACCGCGCGCTCGGCATTCCGCCCTCGATGTTCACGGTGATGTTCGCGCTCGGGCGATCCGTCGGCTGGGCGGCGCACTGGCGCGAGATGATCTCGGATCCGGCGATGAAGATCGCGCGGCCGCGACAGCTGTACACCGGTGCGGCCTCACGAGACTACGTACCGATCGCGAAGCGCTGACGGCGATCGCCGTCACCCGCCGGATGCGACAATTGGGCCCCGACTCGTCGGGGCCTTTCTCGTTCGGGGGCCGTTCCAGTGCAGCGTGTCGCGGCGATCGCGGGGGTATCCCAGTCGCTCGGACAATGCTCCCGTCGGCCGGGGCCGACGATCGCAAACTCGCTTTGTGTGATACCCCTGCGCTCGCCTTTACGTCGGAGCGGCGGTGCGAGTGCGCGGATGTCTCAGTCGCTCGGACAGTGCTCCC
>JBFELT010000089.1:0-12525 GCA_041552015.1 Woeseiaceae bacterium | reverse complement strand
GCGCGACCGGCCTACTCGCGATAAAACCGTTCCTGCGGATGAGCCAGAAAGATCTCTGGCAACTCTACATGCTGTCCGATTGATAGCCTTCGACGGGACCACTCAGGGTTCGCAGAAAAGCTTCCAGCTGCCGCAGTTCTCTTTTTCCCAGGCCAAGCGGCTTGGCCTCGTTGTGGCCGATCATGGCGTCGGGTGCCTCGTTGTAATGCGCAAGCACCTCCGCCAGCGTCGCGAGCTGGCCCTTATGCATGTACGGGGCGGTGAATTCGACATTGCGTAACGACGGCGTACGAAACGCCCCGATCAGCTCCGGTCCGGTTCTCACGAACTCGAGTTCGGCACACCGGCGCTCAGGATCGTCGCTGAATTCGCCGAGGCAGTTGAACGGGTTCCGGGTGACCTCGCGCACACCCGAGACGCGCCCCTTATCGGGGAGCTCCCCGGCAGCGCTCAGAACCCCCGTGTTGTGAAACTCGTTGTTCGTGAAGAGCGGGCCGTTGTGGCACTGCAAACAGCCGGCTTTGCCAATAAACAGTCGGAGGCCACGGAGTTCGTCGTCATTGAGCAAGGAAGCAGCCGCCGCTTCATCGCCGGACACGGCGGCGACGAATTCGTCGAATCGCGATTGCGTCGGCATCAGGCTTCGCTCGAACGCGGCAATCGCTTTTCCCAGGTTGGCGAAGGCACGGTTGATTTCATGCTGATCCGCCGGCGTCATTGCCAGCCACGCCGCCTGCCACTCCGCTCCCTGTGCAGCGCCGGAAATCCCGGGGAATCGCAGGCGGTCGTCGAGATCCGGCAAGGGCCCGAACAGGGATACGTAGTCGTCGCGATACGCATCGTCAGCCGCGACGACGCGTACGATCTGAATCCGGTTGCTGCCCTGTTCCTCCGGATCTTCCAGCGGGGACAGCGCCTGTGACCACTGGCTGTCACGGCGGCCGTCCCAGTAAAGCCACGGACTGTAGGCAGTGCCGATGATGCCCGGCGTGTTTCGGTTCGATGTCCCCAGCGCCTGGCCCTTGGGCAATCCGTCGCTGAAATGCCGGTTCGGTTGGTGACAGCTGGCGCAGGAAATTCCATTGTTCGCGCTCAGGCGCGGATCGAAAAACAGGGCACGGCCGAACTGGATCGCGCGCGGCCTATCGGCGACGGCGTTGCTCGGGTCCGGCGGCAGTGGCGGAAGGCTGTCGAGCGCCAGCGACTTCAGGATGGCGAGTTCAGTTTCGGTCCACGCTGCCGGATCGGAGGGCCTGTCCTGACACCCGGCCAACGAGGTAAAGGCAGCGATGAGGATGCCGCAGATGAGAAATGGATACCTGCTCACAGCTGCAGCGGAATAACGACGGTCGTCGAAACCTGTTCGGTGACAATGGTGACCTCTATCTCCCAGTAACCACCCATGTGAAAACGCATGCCTTCCAGTCGGTAGTCGCCTCCGCCGAGTTCTTCGGTCACCCTCGGTCGCGTCGGCAGGCCATGGTCATGCTCCGGCATGCCTCCCGTGACGCTGATTTCGGCTTTCTCGACAGGAAGACCGTCTTTCGATTCAACGTGAAGCACCCAACTGTGTATCTTGTTGATCTCCGGCTGACCGGCCGGCGTTGAGTACGTGACACGAAGCTCGGTATCCGCGGCGACGACGGTATCGAGCGGTGCCAGCAAGAAAAGGCCGACAAGAACCGCCGCGGAAACGGCAGCACTGCGCCTACCGAACCAGCGCTTGAATCGCCCGCTCATCAGCAGGTATTGCAGCTGCAGCAGCAGCAGCGCCGCGACGAAAAAAGGCCAGTAGCCCACACCCGTATAGCCGACTTCGAACGGAAACACGGCGGCATACACCTTCCGCGTATCCGGTTGCGTCGCGGATACGATGCCGATGAAATCGCCTTCCTCGTCGAATCGGTGGATGACCGTGAATACGTCCGGCTCGGTTATCGCTGGCTGGTAAAAGACGGTCGCGTCATCCAGGTCCCCGATCATCTCGATGTCTTCCAGGCGCGCGAAACGTCCCTTGCCGGTAACATCGCGAATGATGCGAAAGTCGATCGGCATCGTTGCCAGCGCATCGTGCAGATACTCCATGACGAAGACGCTTTCAGAGGCAATCGGCAGATCTTCGCAGAATTGTTCGTGGCCACTCACGCGCGGCTGGTATACCTTGAAGTGCGCGCGCAGATAGCTGACCTTGATAACGCAGATGTCATCTTCCTGTACAACGCCGCCGTGCGCCCCAACAATCTGCGGCACTAGAACAGACAGGGTCAGAATCGCTGCAAGTCGGATCGACGTCCCTTTCCTAGACATTGGTGTATTCTAACCGCAGGCCGATCACCATCACAGTCGCCCGCTACAAGGCCCCGCCCCTATGAACCTAGCGCTCAGTATTCTTGCCCTGCTTCTCGGCCCGGTAATCTACGCGCTCAGCCGTCGAAATCGCGTCGCCCGACACGTGCTGGACGGCTTCATCTTTATTACTATCGCCGGAATCATTTGCGTCAACATCATTCCCGAGGCGCTGGCCGTTGGCGGCACGCTTGCCGTGATCTCCCTGCTGCTCGGGCTCGCTTTTCCCGTAGTAGTCGAGCACGGATTTCGCAGCGCCCTGCACGAAGCGCATGTATTCGTCTTGCTGCTCGCCGCGCTGGGGCTCGTTATCCACGCGATTATCGACGGCATCGCCTTGCTTCCCGCCCAGGGAAGCGATCTTGCACACGCGGTGATCCTGCACCGGCTCCCGGTCGGAATGGCCATCTGGTGGTCGTTGCGACCCAGCCTCGGGACGCCGGTGGCTGTCGGCGCAATCGTGATGATCAGCGTCGCGACGGCGCTGTCCTACGTGCTGGGCGCGCCGGTGATCGAGCTCGCGGAAGCCCGCAGCCTTGCGCTGGTGCAGGCCTTCGTCTCCGGATCGCTGATCCACATCGTCGCATTCGGTATCAATCACGAACACGACACGCCCATAGAGCCTGTCGCAAAGTCGCAGGACTGGAGTTACCGGGTTGGCATCCTGCTGGGCCTGTTCCTCGTATTCACCGCGCCGCAGATTAACGGTTTGTAGGGGCAGGCTGCTCGGGCCGTCGCTACACGGACTCGCGGCCTATGCCAAGGAACTTGCTGCGGTAGTAGATAAGTGGCTCAGCTTTGCGTTGTTCCGCACGATGCACTCTTCCGACTATGATCTTGTGGTCGCCGCCGGCATAGACATGCTCCGTGCTGCACTCGAAACAGGCCGCAAAGTCAGCAAGCAGAGGGACGCCGTGCAGCCCCGTGACCACCTCGACGCCATCGAACTTGTTTTCACTGCGTTGCGCGAACCGGTCGCAGAGGTCCGTTTGATGCAGCGCCAGGACGTGTACGGCGAAATGCTCGGCTGCAACGAAGGCATCGTAGCTCATGGAGTCGAGACCGACGCTCCAGAGAATCAGGGGCGGCTCGAGTGACACCGAGTTGAAGCTGCTGATCGTTATCCCGACATATCTGCCCTGCTGATCGACCGTCGTTACGATGCCGACACCCGTCACGAAGGTGCTTAACGCGCGTCGGAAATCCCGGGTGTCTATTTTCTTTGCGTGAGCCAATGTAGCTGCCCTTTGCCGTCCAACATACGAAACATGATTACGAGAATACTTCCGGCGATGAGATGCCAGAGACCCCAGAATACGGCGACACCTGCCGCGCCTCCCAGCCCCTTCAACTGACTGAGGAGGATAACCAGTGCCAGTCCGGAATTCTGAATGCCAATCTCGAACGTCAACGCCCTGCGCGTTGCCGTCCTCCCGGACAGCGCGAAACCGGCAGCCGCCCCGGTAAGAAATGCCAGGGCGTTGTGAAGCAGGACGACCAGGCCGATGATGGACAATACAGGAATCAGGATGTCACGGAAGTACACGAGGCCATAAACGATCACGCCGATCAGCGCCGTAACGCCGAGCGGCATAGCCTGGCGGCGAATCCGGGCAGCGACCTCTGGTGCCCTGTTTGCGACGATCATTCCCAGGAGTAGCGGCAGCGCCAGCAGAAGCGTGGTTTGCGTCAGGAATAGCCACGGACTGAGATCCAGCGTCTGCAGAAGCTTCGAGGTTGGCGTGTAGCTGTGTGACCAGAAGAGGATGGATGCAGGCGTAAGAATCGCCGCCAGCAGACTCGATGTCGCCGTAAGCGCGACAGAAACCCCGACGTTGCCCCGCGACAGGTAGGTCATGAGGTTGGAAACCGCTCCGCCTGGACAGCAGGCGACCACGATCATGCCAAGCGCGACCGAAGCGGGAGGCGCGAGAAACACGATCAGCGCGAAGGTCGCGAGCGGCAGCACGAACACCTGTGTCACGACGCCGCCGGCGAACAACAGGGGCTTCTCCAGGAGAAAGCTGAAATCGTCGACGCGGAGCCCAAGCGCAACGCTGAACATGACGATCATCAGTGCCAGCGCGATGCCGGCCTGCCCGATCGGGTCCAGTACGATACGCAGCTTGTCGAGTTCGGTGATGTCCATGCGGCCCGGCCAGCTACCCCATGCGGCCCAGCGGATTGTCGAGATCGTCCGGCGGCTGCGTGAACCAGGCGGGTCCGTCGTCCGTCATATAGATGCAGTCCTCGAGCCGTACGCCGAACTCGTCAAAAATGTAAATGCCGGGCTCGTTCGAGAAACACATTCCGCTCGCCAGTGGCGTCCTCTCACCGTGCACGAAATTGACGCTTTCGTGCCCGTCCATGCCGATGCCATGACCGGTGCGATGACTCAGGCCGGGCGTCGCATAACCGGGTCCGTAGCCGAGTGACTCATAATAGCTTCGCACGGCATCGTCCACTTCGCCTGCCGCGATGCCGGGCCTGGCCGTCTCGAATGCGATTTGCTGGCCCTTGCGCACGGCGTTCCAGACCTTGCGCTGGCGCTTGTTCGGCTCGCCGTAAACGAAGGTACGCGAGATGTCTGACTGGTAACCATGCACTGAACACCCGCAGTCCATCAGCACGATCTGACCGTCTTCGATTTCCTGTTCGATCGACGTGCCGTGAGGGTAGGCGCTCGCGGGTCCGAACAAGGCCATGTTCCAGATGCCGCTACCACCGAGCGAGGACTGCGCACCGCGCATCAGCGCATTGACGTCCGCCGGCGTCATGCCTTTGTCCAGGCTACGGTAAACATGCTCGTATGCCTTCAGCGTGACTTCGCTGGCCTTCCTCATCAATGCTATTTCCGCAGGGGACTTATACATTCGGCAGCCCTGCGTTACGGGCAGCGCCGCAACGATCTCGAATTCGTCGGCGGCGCGCCGCAGTCCTTCCACCGCGAAATAGCGCACGGTATCCTCGAGCCCGATTCGACCGCCGCGCAGACCCCGATCCCGCAAGATACCGGCAACTCTTTCGAACGGGTCCTCGTGTTCGTGCCAGGTTCTTACGTCGTCGCCGAAGCTCATGGACTCACGCACGCTGGGCTCCTCGAAATACGGCGTAACGACCGCTATCTCTCCCTCCCTCGGAATGATCAGGGCTGTCAGGCGCTCGCTTCGCCACCAGCTGATGCCGCTGAAATACAGCATCGCAGAGCCGGGCTCGACGAGGATCGCGTCGATCTTGAAGTCCGCCATGAGTTTCTGCGCTTTAGCCACGCGGGCCAGCCGCTCTGCTTTCGAAATCGGCACCGCGTCACCGGTTATGGGCTGCAGTTTCGGTACCGGAGCCGCATGTCCCGCCCCGCTTGCTGCCGCTCCGAATGCGGCGACGGAGGCTGTCGCAGCGCTCAGCCTGATGAAGTCACGCTTGCTGATAGTCATTTTTTTTGTCCTGATGATCTGCGCCGGACATTTTGTCCGGACGCCGCGCGCTTTGCGCGCCCTGCCTAGGGTGTTGCGCGCACGTGCCTGTCGAAGAACTCGAACAACAGCCGGGAACCCCAGACATCCTGGCTCGCATCCGGCGCTATGCAAATCGCCTGGTCAGGCATGGTGTGCGCCTGCAAATCGGTAACGCAGTAACCGTCGCTACCGCGCGGTCCCGGCGTACCGGGCCAACGATGATCGCCTTCAGCCCAAAGGCAGTCAATCGACTCACGGTCGCTGCCGGCGCAGGCAATGCTGCATTGCAGTGCGTCCTGCCCAAACGGAGGCAGCCACGGGGTGCTTTTCGCGGCGCAGACCACGCCGGCATTCCACTCGTCGGCGATGGCCCTGGCGCTGGCGTAGAAATAGCCGCTGTCACTCACGCGGCCATCGTAGGGAACCGTTTCGTCCTTGCCGCCATTGATTTGAAGCAGCGGCAGTGCATGCTCGGGCTTGCATTCGAAGCCGGGCTCGACGCGGCCCCCTATCAGCGCCGCCGCCGCGAACAGCTCGGAAGCCTCGCAGGCGATGCGATTGCTCATCATCGCGCCGTTGCTGAAGCCCGACACGTAGACGCGACCCGGGTTGATCGAAAAGTCCGAGCGAACGCGCAATACCAGCGCCTCGAGAAAGCCAACGTCGTCGTGACACGATGCCCAGCCACAGCGTCCACAATTTCCACACTCGGGCGGACACGGAAAACTTTCGGCATCCGCCGTGCAGATCGGCCCGGAGGGTCCCCTGTCGTAGCCGTCGGAGATGTGGTTCCAGGAGCTCACCTCCCAGCGCTGTTCCGACGACCCGTCTGCCATGAACCAGGTCGACTGCGGGAAAATCATGACATAGCCGTACTGCTCCGCGTAGCGGTTCAGGCCGTTAGTCAGCTCAGCCTCGGTGCCCGTCGCGCTGCCGCCGTAGCCATGCATGAAAATCGCCGCCGGAAAGTCTTCGCCGTTGCCATAGCCTGACGGCAAGAACACGAAGTACTCACGCTCCAGGCCGTCATGCTCCAGCGTATAGCGAGTCATCGCACCTGGCATGGTTTGCGGTCCGGCGACGCACGCTGCGGTCAGCCCGGCGATCAGCAGCAATAGCAAAACACGCACGCGACGCTCTTTCACTGCCAGTAGAACGGCTGCGTTGTGCGATCGCCGGTCACTTTCTCGTTCAGGGTAGCCGCGTCGTAAAGGCGTCCGTTCAACATCACCATGTCCACCTTGTCGGTCTGGTAGATGTCCTCGACCACGTTGGCATCAATGACGACGAGGTCGGCGAGTTTGCCGACCTCCAGCGAACCCAGGTCCCTGTCGTAGCCGAGTGCTTTAGCCGGGGCCGTTGTCGCCGTTCGCAGTGCCTCGATGGGCGACATGCCGCCCTGTGCAAAACTCCAGATCTCCCAGTGGCTGCCGAGGCCCTCACGCTGGCCGTGCGCACCGATACTCACCAGCACGCCGCGATCCGCCAGCAACTTTGCGGTCGCCGCGCTGTCGGTATGATGGTAGTCCTCGTCGGGCGCCTTCACGCGTCGAATCGAACGGGGTTGCAGTACATGCGGCGGTACGAATCCCGACAGGATCGGGTGCTTCCAGACATCGGTCTCCTGGTACCAGTAGGTTTCGGCGCTCATGCCGCCATAGGTGACCACCAGCGTCGGCGTGTAGGCAACGTTCGTCTGGCTCCAGAATTGCAGCACGTCGTCGTACAGCATGGACTGCGGCAGGTTGTGCTCTATCGTGCTGTTGCCGTCGGCGACCATGGACAGGTCCATGTGAAACAGCGACCCGCCTTCGGACACGACCAGCATGCCCTCTTCCCGCGCGGCGGTAGTTACCTGCTGGCGTTGCTCGCGGCGCGGCTGATTGTAGTTCTTGATGCTCATCGCACCCTGTGCCTTCAGGCGGCGCACGTGTTCGCGCGCATCGTCAAGGGAGTTTATTTCCGCGAAGTAGGTCGAACGTGCGCCATAGACGATATCGCCGGTGGAAAAAATACGCGGTGAGAGAATCTGGCCGGTACGCTGCATCTCCGCGGCCGCGAAAATCTCAGTCGCATCGTTCGACGGGTCATGAACCGTCGTTACGCCAAGCGCGAGCGTCGCATAGGCCGTCCAGTTCTGCTCGGGTATTACACCGACGCCGGCCGGACCGTGTGCATGCGCGTCGATAAGGCCCGGGATAATGGTCTTGCCGCTGACGTCGACACGCTTGGCGCCGGCCGGGATCTCGACCGCGCCGGACGCGCCGACCGCCTTGATGCGATTGCCATCGATCACGATGACACCGTCCTCGATAATGCCACCATCGGCACCGGCCATCGTGACAAGACGTGCGCCGCTTAGCGCGACGACGGTCGAGGGAACATCGGCGTCAAGCTGCATCGACATCGATGCACCCCTGGTCGGCGCCTTGTATTTGTTATCGTCATCACCCTCGGCCGCCAGCACGAACAGCTTGTCGACACCGGACTCGAACAGGGTTGCGCCCAGCGACCACGCCAGGGTCTTACCCTCCTTGATCCAGTGCGGATAATTGCCACCATCGCCGCTCGCCCTTGTCATATTGACGCTCGATACGCTCGTCGCCAGCTCCAGCGGCTTGCCGCCGGGTGGCAAAGGCAGCGCGTAGATATGGTAATTCTCGCGAAACGCGAGATATTGATCGTCCGGCGATACTTCGTAGCGCGACAGGTTCTTGCCGGTCGCGTGCAGGCGTTCTTTCCCGCCGGACAAATCGATGCTGAGCAGTGACCGACCGGCTTCGCCACGACGGGTCACGTACAGCCTGTCGTTTCTCCGGCCGAAGTGCGGGTTGCTGCCATCGCTGGTGATTTCACGGGCGTCGCCGCCGCCCGTCGGCACCATGAACACGCCGGTCTTCATGGACCAATTCGGTGACGTCAGGTAGCCACCACTGCCGGCCTCGAACACGATGAACTTTCCGTCCGGCGAAAAACGCGGACCGTGGTAATGGCCGGGCTTGCTGGTCAGTCTCGTACTCTTGCCGCCGGACGCTCTTACCCGATGCACCTGCGCCAGCTCCTGGTCATCCCAGGTGACAAACGCTATATCCCGGCCATCGCGGGACCACGTCGGATCGTATTCGAAGTGGTCGGTCGGATCGCTGGTCAGTCGCTTCGGCTCACCGTCGGGTAGGCTCTTGATGTACAGACGACCGGCGCTCTCGAAGACTACGCGGGAACCGTCGGGAGACGCCTCCGCGTTGCGGACCATTGTGGTTGCGAATTTCGCCGGCGCAACCTCGACTGGCGGTCGTGGCGCATCGTAAACGCTACGCGTGTCTCGTACGTGAAAGGGAATGTCTGTGACATTCCTGCTCTCGATATCGATTCGCTTGATGCCGCCGCCTGTCCAGAACACGAGGCTGCCGGAGTCGGGCATCCAGTCCATGTTCGGATAGGTGCCGTGCACGGCCCAGACTTCCTGCAGATCCTTGTCGAGGCCGGTATAAATCGGGTATTCGGCGCCGCTGTCCAGGTCTTTCAGGAAAAGCGCGCTCTCGCCGAGGATGCGGCGAACAAACGCCAGGTGCTTCCCGTCCGGTGAGGGCGTTGGCCGCACCGCGCCGCCGGCGCCTGATACGAACAGGATGTTCTCGCCGGTTTCCAGGTCGTGGCGGCGAATGGCAAATACCTCACCGTGCGAATCCTGGGCGTAGACGAAGGTGCTGCCGGGCGTCTGGTCCAGTGAGTAGTAGATGTAGCGCCCATCGGGTGAGAACGCGGGCTCGCCCAGCTCCTTTTGATGCGCCTCGCCGGGCTTCTCAACGACGGCCACGCCGCCTCCGCCGTTGCGATGATAGATCCAGATCTCACCGGTACCGAGGGAGCGTTGCGTCGTGAAGTGTTTACGGGCCGCGATGTAGTTGCCGTCGGGCGACCAGTACGGGTTGTTCAGGAGCCGAAAGTCTTCCTTCGTCAGCTGTCGTGCATCGCTGCCATCGGCTTTCATGATCCAGACGTTGTCGCCGCCCCCCGCGTCCGTGATGAACGCGATCTCGCTTCCATCCGGCGAAAAGCGCGGCTGCATGGACCAGGAGAGTCCGCGCTGGATCGCGCTCGCCTCGCCGCCATCGATCGGCAGCACGTAGATGTCGCCCAACAGGTCGAAAGCAATCGATTTGCCGTCCGGACTGACGTCGAGACTCATCCACGAGCCGCTGCGCGTATCGATCGTAATCTCGCGCGACTCACCCGGTATCGCATTGACATCCCAGTCCTTTTCTTCCTCATCGGCGGAAAAAGCGAAACCGGCGGCAAGGGTGAGGGCCAGTAAAGTCAGGAATCTATTCGGAATCATCGTGAGCCTCGTATCTCTGGATCAAGGCGGGGATGATAACAGCACTCCATTGCGCGGCCACAAGCCCCGCCCTCAGTATTCCATGTCGGGATGGCGCCCTGACGGTGCGCTTTATTCCCGACATGGAATACCTGAAGGCGGGGCCCTGCACTGACGGCAAGGCTTAATTCATCACTTTGCTTGCTGTCTCATTGGTGCCGGATCTGGAATTACCAGGGCTAGTAAAGCGATTCCGCGAGCGTTAACAACCGTTTGAAGTGTTTGTTGTTCCTCTTCACGGCCGCGAAAACCGTAATCGTAAAGAGCTTGTCTGAAGTCATGAATTCGATCGTCGTGACGCCTCGTTTTCCCTTCTCGTCAGTCATCACCATGTAGGTTCCGGGATTCCCGTTCACCTGGATGTTGCCGGACGGTTCCGCCACCTTGATCGTCACATCGGGGATAGTCCGGTAGCTCAACTCCTCGACGATTACACGACCGATGCCGGGCATCGCGTAAGCCCACACCGTTTCATGGATCTTACTGTCGTCCGACCTCACGGGCATGAAGCCCAGCAGCCGCCCCTCGCCGAACGGCGAGTCGTTGAGATTTCGGGCCGCATAGGCGAAGTCAGGCAGCACCGAGTCGTAGGTATTGCCAGTGACAGCCTGGTGCTTTACCAGCTCCTCCGGAAACCTGTCCTTGCTGGAAATGATCGCGTCCCTCCCCACGACGAACCCGTTTGCCGCCATTTCCGCGCGGTGTTTCTTGATATCCTCGAGAATCTGCTGTCGTATCTCGTCGCGCCGACCGGATCCCCTGCGACTACTCATGGCTTCACTCTCGATGCCCGAGTCCCCCGCGTTGTCGGTGAGCACGATGACTTCGATACTGGATTCGCGTGCATCGCTTGTCTGAAACGAAGCGGCGAGCGCCAGCCCGATTGAAATTAGCGAAGTCCTGCTGAAATTGATCATGGATTTACCCTCCTGTCAGCATGCATCCGATGCCTTCCTGTGCGCATTGATTTCCCGTAACTGGCCCCCGGCCGTCCCGCAGGAAAATGCCCAGTAATCCGTGTCCATGTGCACCTGCGCGCCCGTATAGCTCGGCAGGATCGTCGCCGTATCCGACTCGACCACGTTGCTCTCGCCGACGATTACGAATCCGTAGTTATCTCCGAAATGGATACCTCCGACGAAGCCGTTCCTGACGATCCAGTGCGTGGACTCGATGCCCATGGAGTGGAAGCTCTGGCTCGGTATGGTAAGGAACGACGACGTCTTCTTCTTTCTGCACCCCGTCATCGACGTCCCGTTATCCGTTACCGTATCAAGAATTATCCTCGCCGCCGAGGCTTCGCCCGGAAAAAACAGCGGGCTCGCGACCAACACTATGAGTATGCAAAGTTTTTTCGTCATTTCCCTCTCCCTGGTGGTATCCATCGATAGTCGTCCCTGTATTGCGATGCCGCCGATGCGGGTCGGCCGAAACGGTCCCGTTCAGCGGCTTCTTCATGCCGCATCGAAAGCAGCCCAGATTCTCGGTGATAGCCGCAGCGCCGGCACTGGCAATTTCTGGCTTGTTTGACCAAAAAGGGGCCCTCCGCAGCCTCGTCGACGATAAAATGGCGGCCCCATAGCCGCCGATGCAGTGTTGAGGTGGCGGCCTGGATACCGACCGCAGCCAACGGCCGTCCAGGCTCGTTGTAGTATCATCGACCACTCTGCCCCTGGAGACGATTGGAACCTCAGAAGGCAAGCACGCATTGTTGGTTTAATGACCTGATGAAATTTGCACATTTACTCGTGCTCGTGTGTATCTGGCTGGTTGCCTGTACGCCGCTTGTCGTTACCGCTCCTGGCTCAACCGACGATCTGCTGTCCGGAGAGGTGTTGTTTGGCGAGCACATCGATGTATCCGACATCAGGACAGATGAGGTATTGGCGCTCAATGATCAAATGCGTGACTAAGTCGCCGCGAAGGTGGGAGGCGACCCCCAGGCACGTTCACGATTGAGAAAGCTCATCCGCGGCATGATAGACGATGATTTCCTGACGCTGGATTACGACCCAAACCTTACCTATACCGCAATCGAGACGTTTCAGAATCGCCAGGGGAATTGCCTCTCCTTTTCGATCTTGTTCGCCGCACTCGCCCGTGAGGCAAACCTGGACCTGACATTCCAAATGGTGGATATCCCTCCCAGCTTCCGAGCGGATGGCGAAATGATCCTGTTGAATAACCACATCAACGTCCGGGTAAAAGGAGTAAGGAAAGATATCAATTTCGCAGGCGACTACGTGGTGGATTTCAATACTGCCGAATACAATGGCAATTACGACACGAGAGAAGTTGATGACGATTACGCGATTGCGTTGTACTACAGCAATTTGGCAGTTGAGT
>JBFELT010000088.1:0-12655 GCA_041552015.1 Woeseiaceae bacterium | reverse complement strand
CGTTCGCCTACGCATTCGGTCAGCGCCGACAGATCAGGCGACTCCCACCCGGGCCGCGCGGCCGTCACGTGACCTTCGTCATGACGCAGCGTGACGCTTTTGGCTATGATCCGACGCTGATCAAGCGTATTCGGAGCATCGAGTGGCCCAGAAAGTGAAAGCAGCCGTTTTTCCCGTGGCCGGGCGGGGTACCCGGTTCCTGCCGGCGACCAAAGCCAGTCCTAAGGAAATGCTGCCTGTCGTCGACAAGCCGCTTATCCAGTACGCGGTCGAAGAGGCGATCGAGGCCGGCGCAAGCAAGCTGGTTTTCGTGACCGGCAGCTCGAAGCGCGCAATCGAGGATCACTTCGATAGTGACGTGGAACTCGAGCAGGCGCTTGTCGAGGCGGGAAAAGACGAGTTGCTGGCGTCGGTTCAGGGCATCGTACCGCCGGGTGTTTCCTGCATATACATACGCCAGGGCAAGCCACTTGGCCTGGGTCACGCGGTATTGTGTGCCCGGCCTGCGGTCGGCAACGAGCCGTTCTTCGTTCACCTGGCAGACGATCTTATCGCCGGTAGTCCGGGTTGCCTGGCGCAGATGGCTGGCGAATATGCCCGCCATGGCGGGAGCGTCATCGCCGTTGAGACCGTGCCTCATGAGAGCACTTCGAGCTACGGCATCGTTGCGGTGGATGGCGACGACGGGGGGCGTATCACCGAAATCGTCGAGAAACCCGATCCGGCGAATGCCCCATCGGATTCAGCGGTGGTCGGCCGTTACCTGCTGCGCCCCGAGATTTTCGACAAGCTCGAACGCATTGGCGCAGGGGCCGGGGGCGAGATTCAGCTTACGGACGGTATTGCCGCCCTGCTCGGAGACATTCCCGTGTACGCCTACGCATTCGATGGCGTGCGCTACGACTGTGGCAGCAAGCTGGGTTACCTGCAGGCAACCGTTGCCTATGGCCTCGAGCATCCGGATACGGGCGAACTATTCAGGAAGCACCTGGAAGGGCTCCTGCACCGATAGTCAGTCTTATCCATCGGGCATGCAGGCAACAAGCACGACGGCCCGGCACAAGAAGATGTTCTTGTTCATCGATATTTCCCGATGGCCGGTGCCTCGTTTGTATTATTGATCCGCCCGGTGAATACTGGTCGCAGCGGAATTCCCTGGCGCGGAATGATTCTATAAAACACATTAATAAAATATAGTAAATAGTTGTTAAATATATAAAAAAAGAACAGCATCATGACCGACCGCTGGCTGGTGTTGTCTGACAACGAGGGAGGAAGGCATGCAGGATTCAGATGAAATCGTGAAGCAGGCGACACCCTGGCATCTGTGGGTCGTCGGGGTCGTCGGTCTGCTTTGGAGCGCCATGGGCGCACTGGACTACGTCATGACACAGACGCGCAACGAGGCGTACATGAGCGCGTTCACGCCCGAGCAACTGGAGTTCTTCTACGGGCTGCCTTCGTGGACCGTTGCCGCCTGGGCCGTCGCGGTATGGGGCGGGGTCCTGGGTGCCATACTGCTGTTGTTCCGGCGCCGCCATGCCGTGGCTGTGTTTGTTGCGTCGCTGGTCGGAATGCTCATCACGTCGTTTCAGAACTTCGTTTTGTCGAATGGCCTCGAGGTGATCGGCGATCCGTTCTCGCTGGCTTTTTCGGCGCTTATCTTTGTCGTTACCATTGCGCTGGTTGTTTATGCATTCGCAATGTACCGGCGAGGCGTCCTCGTTTAGCCGCGATGCACGGTTTGACGGGCTATCGAGCGAACGGGTGGGGCGGCATTATGTCCACATGGCTCAATGGCCGTTGCCCGGACGGCCCGGGGTGAATGGCCCGCAGCCGGACACATGGGCGGTCGCGGACCGGTCCAACCCCTTCTCCTGCGCCACGATTGCTGGCAATTGCCGGCAATCCGGATTCCGGGGGCGATTGCCGGAACTGTGAGAGTGGTCACGGAGCGCCGGCGGCGGCCGAGTAGACTCGATCAGTCTCGAGTTTCGTTTGTCGGAGCAATGCCATGCGACGTATCCAATTATTGCCAGTGACTGCACTCTCGCTGCTCGCGGCCTGCGGCGGGGGCGGGGGTGGAATTACTGCGACCCCACCGCCAGACCTGACGCTTACGATAGGCTCCGACAACGCGATGGAAGTCGCGAAAGTGTCCTACGAATCGGCGCATGCCAGCGGCGGGCTGGGTTCGCTTTCAGGCGGACCGCTGCTGGTCGGCAGCGCGCCTGATGGTGTGGCCAAAGCCCGCGGTGCAATGGCACTCGCGGCGAAGACCAGCACCGGACAGGCCCAGGTTCCGATACCGGCCGAAACGACGCCATGCGGAGCTTCCGGCACCGTAACGATATCCGGTGACATCGCGGATCCGCTGACGCCGACACTGAGCCCGGGCGATTTCTTCGAAATTGATTACGATGCCTGTGACGAGGGCCTGGGCGAGGTCATCGACGGTGTCATGCGCCTGGATATAGAGAGCTTCAGCGGCGACTTCCTGAACGAGCTGTTCGAAATGACGGTGACGCTGACACTGCGATCGTTCCAGGTTACAAACGGACAGGACGTGAGCAGCAGCGACGGCGACGCGACGGTTTCGCTGAATACCTTGAACGCTCCGACAGTGTCCACGAGCCTTCGCGGCAATTCGATGCGGATTGACGCCAACGCCGCATCGGAGTTGCTGACAGCCTATGCATCGGCAATCACCGCTGAACTTGGGCTCGTGCCGGCTCCCTATACCATGAGTGCCTCCGGAACGCTCGACAGCACCCGGCTTCCCGGCATCATCAGCTATTCGACGCCCGTTATTTTCACGGGATTCGATGCCGAATACCCGAGTTCGGGAGAGTTCCTTGTATCGGGTGCCAACAGCAGTCTGCGTTTGATTGCAGTCGACAATGTCAACGTAACCATCGAACTCGATACGAATGGCGACGGTACCGTCGACGAGACGCTGCAGACGACCTGGGCGGAGCTCGGGGTCTCGCCCGGGATGTCGGGCTAAGGGCCATCCACGCTGCCTGAGCGCCGGCGTGCCAGGAGCGTAACTCTCCAACAAAAAAAAAAGGCCGTCATTCGACGGCCTTTTCTCTGATTTGGCTCCCCGACCCGGACTCGAACCAGGGACCAATTGATTAACAGTCAATCGCTCTACCAACTGAGCTATCGGGGAATTGTCCCGCAGCTTTCGATGCGGGCCGGAATTTTCGGCCAGCACCCGGCTGAAGTCAAGCCGCCAGGCCGCGTTTTATTCGATTCACCGCCTCCGCCAGGGAATCCATCGAGCAGGCGAAGGACAGGCGAATGTAGTTGGGGGCTCCAAAGGCCGAGCCCGGCACGCAGGCGAGGTCTGCCTTGCTCAACAGCCGCTCGACCAGTTGAATATCCGTGTCCAGTCGCAGTCGCTCGAGGACCCCGGCGACCCGCGGAAAGGCGTAGAACGTCCCTTCGCCGGGACGGCACTCGATGCCGTCAAGGTCATTGAGCGCCGCCACCAGGAAGTCGTGCCGGGTCTTATAGGCCGCGCACATCTCGGTGACCGCGGCCTGATCGCCGTCCAGGGCGGCCTCCGCAGCGGCCTGCGAGACGCTGCAGGCATTCGACGTGCTCTGGCTCTGTACCGTTTTCATGCCGTCGACAAGCCATTTCGGGCCGGCGGCATAGCCGATGCGCCAGCCGGTCATCGCGTAGGCCTTGGAGACACCGTTCGTCGTTACGATGCGATCACGGAGCTTCGGGCAGGCCGTAGCGAAACTGCAAAATGGCTCATCTGCCCAATGAATGTGTTCGTAAATGTCGTCCGACACGGTAACCACGGAGGGGTGCTTCTCCAGCACCTGCCCAAGTTCCTGCAGCTCTGAGCGGCTGTAGCTGGCGCCCGTCGGATTCGACGGGCTGTTGAGAAAAAGGAGTTTCGTGTTCGCCGAGATCGCCGCGTCCAGCTGTTCCGCCGTTATCTTGAAATCGTGCTCGATACCGGCTGGAACGATGACGGGCTCGGCGCCGGCCAGGCGAACCATGTCAGGGTAGGAGACCCAGTAGGGCGCCGGAATTATCGCCTCGTCACCGGGTCCCAACAGGGCGATACAGAGGTTGAACAAGGCCTGCTTTGCACCGCTGGTAACCAGTATTTCGGCGGGCTGGTAGTCGAGCTGATTGTCCCGCGCGAGTTTGCGCCTGATAGCGGCCTTCAGCGATGCAGCGCCGTCGATCGGCGTGTACTTGGTCTTGCCGGCCTCGATGGCGGCAATAGCGGCGGCCTTGATGTGGTCGGGCGTATCGAAGTCGGGCTCGCCCGCGCCGAGGCTGAGGATGTCGCGACCGGCGGCGCGTAATTCGGTGGCAAGTGCCAGGACGGCTCCGGTGGGAGACGGCCGGACCGCCGCCATCCGTTTCGAAACTGATAAACTCACTCGATTGACTCCAAGAAATCGACGCTCATGGTACGTGAATCCCGGGACCTTCCCAACAAGCTCGCTGACGAACGTGATCGCCTCACGCTGGTGTCCGGGTTCGAGCCGGCCGGTGACCAGCGTCAAGCGATACAGGGGCTCTGTGAGGGGCTAAACGATGGGCTCGCCCGCCAGACGTTGCTGGGTGTCACCGGTTCCGGAAAAACCTTCACCGTGGCCAGCGTGCTCGAACGGCTGCAGCGCCCGGCAATCATCCTCGCGCCCAACAAGACGCTTGCGGCCCAGCTTTACGGCGAAATGCGGGAATTCTTCCCGCGAAACGCCGTGGAATATTTCGTCTCGTACTACGATTATTACCAGCCGGAGGCCTACGTCCCAAGCTCCGACACGTTCATCGAAAAGGACGCGTCGATCAACGAGCACATCGAACAAATGCGCCTGTCAGCGACCAAGGCGCTGATCGAACGACCGGACGTCATTATTGTCGCCACGGTATCCGCGATCTACGGCCTGGGCGACCCGGAAGCCTACTTCAGCATGGTCTTGCACCTGGTGCGGGGTGACCGTATCGATCAACGGTCCATCTTGCGGCGCCTCGCGGAACTGCAGTATCAGCGCAACGAACTCGATTTCTCGCACGGTACCTACCGGGTGCGCGGTGACGTCATTGATATCTTCCCGGCGGACTCGGATCGCGACGCCGTTCGCATCGAGCTCTTCGATGACGAGATCGAGTCATTGTCGTATTTCGATCCGCTGACCGGGGAAGTCGTGCGCCGGGTGGCTCGCCTGACGGTGTTCCCGAAGACGCACTACGTCACGCCGCGGGAACGCCTGCTCGAAGCCTGCGAATTGATTAAAGTGGAGTTGAAAGATCGCCTCGAGTACCTTCGAAAGCATAATAAATTGCTTGAAGCTCAGAGACTTGAACAACGAACCTTATTTGATTTAGAGATGATTCGGGAGCTCGGCTATTGCTCCGGCATCGAGAACTACTCCCGCTACCTTTCCGGCCGAAACGTTGGCGAGCCGCCGCCGTGCCTGTTCGACTATGTGCCGGACAATGCGGTGCTCATCATCGATGAAAGCCATGTCACGGTGCCCCAGCTCGGCGGCATGTACAAGGGTGACCGCTCGCGCAAGGAAACGCTCGTCGAGTACGGTTTCCGCCTGCCCTCGGCGCTGGACAATCGGCCGCTGCGCTTCGATGAATTCGAGCGCCAGTCGCCGCAGACGATTTACGTATCGGCGACGCCCGGCAACTACGAGAAAGAGCACTCGGATAACATTGTCGAACAGCTGGTAAGACCGACAGGACTGGTGGACCCCGTGGTTGAAATTCGGCCGGCGAAAACGCAGGTCGACGACGTCCTTTCCGAAATCGGGCTGCGCGTGGCCGAGAACGAACGCGTTCTGATCACGACGCTGACCAAGCGTATGGCCGAGGATCTGACCGATTACCTGAAGGAGCACGCCGTTCGTGTGCGCTACCTGCATTCCGACATAGGTACCGTCGAGCGCACCGAAATAATCCGCGATTTGCGACTGGGCGCGTTTGACGTGCTGGTAGGCATCAACCTCCTGCGCGAAGGACTGGACATGCCGGAAGTATCCCTGGTGGCGATCCTCGATGCCGACAAGGAAGGATTTCTCCGCTCCGACCGGTCCCTCATCCAGACAATCGGCCGGGCGGCACGAAACGTCAAAGGCAAGGCGATCCTGTATGCCGACAACATCACCGGTTCCATGCAAAGAGCCCTCGAGGAGACCGGGCGTCGGCGGGAAACCCAGCTTGCGTTCAACCTCGAGCACGACATCACACCGGCCACCATCGTCAAGCAGGTGTCAGACATCATGGAATCGGCCTATCCGCCACCCCAGAAGGGCCGCCGCAAGGTGGCCGACGACACGCCGCGCTACGAATTGATGACGCCGGCGCAGTTGATGAAACGGGCGGCAAAACTCGAGAAACAGATGCTCAAGCACGCCCGGGACCTTGAATTCGAAGAAGCGGCCAGGCTGCGCGACGAAATACAGATCGTTCGCGATTTCGGCCTCGGCCTGTCCGACCAGAAAGCGGGCTGATAGGCCTTGCACAAGGGCAGGGGCTTCAGTATCTTACGGCTCCCCTCGACCCGGGCAGGGTATTGCGATCGGAGCCTGGCGATTAGCCCAGGGGCATTCGAACGAAGGCACAAAACAACGGAATTGGGCGATTAGCTCAGGGGCATTCGAACGAGGGCACAAAACAAGGGAATTGGGCGATTAGCTCAGGGGTAGAGCGCCACGTTGACATCGTGGAGGTCGGTGGTTCGAGACCACCATCGCCCACCAATTCCCGCCCCGGCCGTCTTGCTGGCCCGAATTCCTGGGTTGTGGCGACAAAACACCTGATTTTTTTGAAGAAAACGCTGTTTCCCCAGTTGTTTCTTTGCGGACGGCTATATAGAATCGCGGTCCCGCTGGCATGCGGCGTGCTGCCGTGGTTGGCAACAGGCGGGAATCGATGAGTTTCAGGAGGATTTTGGTATCGCAGTCACTAAGCGAGTAAGACGCAACGAAGAAATCGAGGCCACCGAGGTGCGAGTCATTCAATCCGACGGTGAGCAGGCAGGGGTCATGGGAATCGCCGCGGCGATTGCACTGGCCAAGGACGAAGGCCTGGATCTCGTCGAAGTGTCGCCAATGGCCGATCCACCCGTTTGCCGTATTATGGATTTCGGTAAGTACTTGTTTGAGCAAAACAAGAAAAACCAGTCGGCGAAGCGCAAGCAAAAACAGGTGCACGTTAAGGAGATCAAATTCCGTCCTGGGACGGAGGAAGGCGATTACAAGATCAAGCTCAGGAAGCTCGTGGAATTTCTTGAGGACGGTGACAAGACCAAAGTCACCTTGAGATTTCGGGGCCGGGAGATGGCGCACAAGGAACTGGGTGCGAAGCTCCTGGCAAGGGTTAGGGATGACCTCGAAGAATACGGCTCTGTCGAACAGATGCCGCAATTGGAAGGACGCCAGATGGTCATGGTGATTGCGCCGAAAAAGAAGTAGGCACGGCATCGACCTTCAGAAAAAGTGAGTAACAGCCCTGCGGTGTGACAACCAAGAGGGCTCTACCCGCCTGCCGCGGCCGGAATGAACGGTACGTAGCATGGCCAAAAAAAGTGAGTAAATCATGTCAAAGATGAAAACCAATCGAGGCGCCGCGAAGCGCTTCAGCAAGACGGGCAAGGGTGGCTTCAAGCGCTCTCAGTCCCACCTCAATCACATTCTTACCAAGAAGAAGTCCAAGCGTAAGCGCCAGCTCGGCATGACCCAACAGGTCGCAGAAGCCGATGTTAAGGCCGTGAAGCGCATGCTTCCCTACAGCTAAGAGGAGATTGAGAAATGGCCAGAGTTAAGAGTGGCGTTACCGCCAAGGCGCGCCATAAGAAGGTCCTCGGCAAGGCGAAGGGCTATTACGGCGCGCGCAGCAAGTTATTCAAGACGGCCAAGCAGGCTGTCATCAAGGCCGGTCAGTACGCTTACCGCGACCGTCGCCAGCGCAAACGTCAGTTTCGTGCGCTGTGGATCGCGCGCATCAATGCGGCGGCTCGCCTGCATGGACTGTCCTACAGTCGTCTCATCAACGGCCTGAATCGCGCCGATATCGAAGTGGACCGCAAGGTGCTCGCCGATATCGCGGTGCGCGATCCCGAGGCCTTTGGTGCAATTGCGGAGGCCGCCAAAGCCGGTCTGCAACAAGCCGCTGGATAATCGGCGCTGAGAGCAGTGCGCGGCAGCTGCGCCGCTCTCGGATCATCGACGATGCAGTCACTCAGCGAGCTTATTGACCAGGCGGCGGCTGAAATCAATGCCGCGAGCGATCTCGCCGCCCTCGACGCGGTGCGGGTCTCCTATCTTGGCAAGAAGGGCGAGCTGACGGCTCGCCTGAAGTCACTGGGAAAGGTAGCGGCGGACGAGCGTCCCGCCGCGGGCCAGGCGATCAACAGTGCCAAGCAGGCCGTGCAGGCGCTGCTGACGGCGCGTCGTGAATTGCTCGAGGCACAGGCACTGGACGCAAAGCTGGCGGCCGACGCCGTTGACGTCTCGTTGCCGGGACGGGGCCAGTCGATCGGTGGCCACCACCCGGTGACCCGAGCGATGGTGCGCATCGAGAAAATATTCCGAAATGCGGGTTTCGGGGTTCGCTCAGGCCCCGAAATCGAAGACGATTTCCACAATTTCACGGCACTGAATATCCCGGAGAATCACCCGGCACGTGCCATGCACGACACCTTCTACTTCCCGGGCGGTGACCTGCTGAGAACCCACACCTCGCCGGTGCAGATTCGCTCCATCGTCAAAGAAGGCGTGCCGATACGTATCATCGCGCCGGGCAGGGTCTATCGCTGCGACTCGGACCAGACGCACACGCCGATGTTTCACCAGGTCGAAGGCCTGGTCATTGATGAGAACGTCAGTTTCGCCAACCTGAAAGCGGTCTTGCACCAGTTCGTAGAGGCGTTTTTTGAGCGCAAGGCGGAGCTGCGCTTTCGGCCCTCGTATTTCCCGTTTACGGAGCCGTCGGCCGAAGTCGACGTGACGTGGGGCGAGGGCAAGTGGCTCGAGATACTGGGATGCGGCATGGTGCATCCGAACGTGCTGGAGAGCGCCGGCGTTGATTCCGAGAAGTATACGGGGTACGCGTTCGGTATCGGCATCGAGAGGCTTGCGATGCTGCGGTATGGCGTCACGGATCTGCGAACGTTCTTTGAGAACGATCTCAGGTTCCTGCGGCAATTCAGGTAAGGCCGGTGAAGATCGCAGAATCATGGTTGCGTGAGTGGGTCGACCCCGACCTCGGTACCGAGGCGCTCGGTCACCAGCTGACGATGCTGGGTCACGAGGTCGACGGCATCGAATTCCAGGGCCAGGGTATTTCCGACATCGTCATTGCCGAGGTCGTCGACTGCCAGCCGCACCCGGATGCGGACCGGCTCAGCGTCTGCAAGGTCTCTGATGGCAGCGGCGAAATCCTCGACGTCGTTTGCGGCGCCCCCAACGCCAGAAAAGGCATGAAGAGCCCGTTGGCGAGGCCCGGTGTCACGCTGCCGAACGGGTTGAAACTCAGGAGGTCCCGGATTCGCGGTATCGTCTCAAACGGCATGTTGTGTTCGGCGACAGAGCTGGGTCTCGGCGAGGAATCCGATGGCATTGTCGAGTTGCCGAATGACGCCCCGACAGGCGCCAGCCTCATCGATTTCCTGGCCTTGCCGGATGCGGTCATAGACCTGGACCTCACCCCCAATCGCGGAGACTGCTTCTGTGTGCTGGGAATCGCGCGCGATGTGGCGGCGCTGACCGGCGCGCCTTTGAAGTCGGCCGAGGTGCAGGCAGTCGCGGCGTCCGTGGCCGACGTGTATCCGGTCGAACTCGTTGAGCCGGCGGCCTGTCCGCGTTTCGCCGGCCGCGTGATTCGCGGCCTGCGAATCGACGCCCAGTCTCCGTTATGGATGACGGAGCGCCTGCGCAGGGCCGGATTGCGCGCAATCTCGCCGGTTGTCGACATCACCAACTACGTAATGCTCGAGTTGGGCCAGCCGCTGCACGCGTATGACGCGAAACGCCTCAGTGGTCCGATTCGGCCGCGGCTGGCCAGGGAGAACGAAAAGGTCACGCTGCTCGACGGCAAAGAGATCGCACTGAACACCGACACGCTGATTATCGCGGACGATTCCGGGCCCATCGGCATGGCCGGAATCATGGGTGGAGCGAGCACAGCGGTGACGGATGAGACCACAGACGTGTTTTTCGAAGCCGCATTCTGGCCGCCGGATTTCATGGCCGGACGCGCCCGCGCCTACGGAATGCATACCGATGCATCGCTGCGCTTCGAGCGCGGGGTGGATCCGCATGGTCAGGCGCGAGCAGTGGAACGCGCGACCGGGTTATTGCTCGACGTTTGCGGAGGCAAGGCCGGACCGCTAGTCGTAGAGACCGCGGCCGATTACCTGCCGAAACGAGAAGCGTTTTTGCTGCGCTCGGCGCGGCTGACCCGATTGCTCGGTCTGGAGGTCGACAGGGAGGTCGTGAAAGGGATACTTCAACGCCTTGATCTCGAGGTCGAAGCGGCAGGTGACGACTGGAAGGTTACGCCACCCAGTCATCGCTTTGACCTTGCTATCGAGGCCGACCTGATCGAGGAGGTCGCACGAATACACGGTTACGATGCGATTCCGGAGACGACGGCATTCGCGCAGGCGCCGCTGGAGCCAGTTACGGAGACGCGCGTGGAACTCGAACGCGCCGCAGAAACTCTCATCGCCCGCGACTACCAGGAAATCGTGACATACAGCTTCATCGATGCCGAGGCCAACAAGGCGTTCACCGGCAGCAATTCTGAACTGGTTCTGAGCAACCCGATCTCATCAGAGATGTCAGTCATGCGCGCGTCACTTTGGCCCGGCATGGTCGCCGCGGCAGCCGCCAATGTAGCTCGACAGCAGGACAGGGTTCGGGTTTTCGAGGCAAGCAAATCGTTTCATGGCAGCCTCGCTGCGCATACCGAGATCATGCGAATTGCGGGCCTGGTTACCGGACCAGTCACGCCGGAGCAATGGGGCTGCGGGAGTGAAAATGCCGATTTCTTTGACATAAAGGCTGACGTCGAGGCCCTGCTGATGCTGGCGGCGAAGGACGATGAAATCCGTTTCGTGCCGTCCAGCCATGCCGCATTGCAGTCGGGGCAGGCCGCCGAGATACGTCGCAATGGTGATGTGATCGGTGTAGTTGGGAAACTGCACCCAATACTTGCGAAACGCTACGACCTTAAACGACCGGTTTACGTTTTCGAGCTGGATGCCGAGAAAACACTTGCAACGGCGGCGCCGATTGCACGTGCTATTTCGAAGTTTCCTGCGATACGCCGTGACCTCGCGGTCATCGTGGACGACGAGGTTTCTGCCGATGACATTGTAAGCGCGGTAGCGTCGACTCACCCGGAGCTGATCAAAGGTGTCAGGATATTTGACATTTACAAAGGTTCCGGCATAGAAGCTGGGCGAAAAAGCGTCGCAATAGGCTTGATTTTACAGGAAACATCGCGCACCCTTACTGACGAAGATGCAGACGTCGTGATGGCTGCGACGATCAAGAAATTAAAAGACAAATTCGCTGCTGAACTGAGAGACTAATCGCGATGGCACTGACAAAAGCGGAAATGGCCGAGTCGCTGTTTAACGAGCTGGGTCTCAACAAGCGCGAAGCCCGCGAACTTGTCGATATGTATTTTGAAGAGCTGCGCGCATCACTTGCAGTTGGGGAGCAGGTCAAGCTTTCCGGTTTCGGGAACTTTGATCTTCGGGATAAAAAAGAACGTCCAGGCAGAAACCCGAAAACCGGAGAGGAGATTCCAATCAGCGCACGTCGCGTGGTAACTTTCCGGCCAGGACAAAAACTAAAGGCCCGAGTAGAGGCATATGCTGGAACCGGGGAATAACGACGAACTCCCTCCCATACCAGGCAAGCGCTACTTCACCATCGGTGAAGTAAGCAATCTTTGTGCGGTAAAGCCGCACGTGCTGAGGTACTGGGAGCAGGAGTTTCCGCAGCTCAAGCCCGTCAAGCGACGTGGCAATCGCCGCTATTATCAGCGCCAGGACGTGCTCATCATTCGCCAGATCCGGGGGCTGCTGTACGACGAAGGCTTCACGATCGGAGGCGCGCGCCAGCGCCTGACCGGCGACGATGCCAAGGTTGATGTCTCGCAAAGTCAGCAAATTATCAAGCAGATACGTACGGAACTTGAACAAGTCCTGAAGTTACTGCGCCGCTGAAATCTTGCCTTCCCTCAAACGACGACGGCACGTATCATTGCCGCCCTGCAGACTTGCGTCCTGAGCGTCACGTTTGCAGCCCGGTCGGGGCGTAGCGCAGCCTGGTAGCGCACCACAATGGGGTTGTGGGGGTCGGAAGTTCGAATCTTCTCGCCCCGACCATTTAACAACAGAAAGCCGCTCTCACCCGAAAGGGGGGCGGCTTTTTTCGTGGGTGGAATAGCAGCGTATGATTCGCCCGTTACGAACACACTTACTTCCCTCAGAGGAGATCACGATGATTGGGTATGTTGTTCTGGGTACCAATGACCTCGGTCGCGCGACGTCGTTTTATGACGAGTTGCTAGCGGAAATGGGCGTCGCCCGAATGATGGAACTTGGCGAGCGCGGCTATGCATGGGCCGCAGCAATGGACAAACCAATGCT
>JBFELT010000087.1:0-12696 GCA_041552015.1 Woeseiaceae bacterium | reverse complement strand
TCGCGAGGAGCTATATGGCGTGCGCCTGCAACGAGTGGCGGGTGCGAAATGGCTTTCAGGCATCACCGAGGAAGCGCATTGACACCACGTTTGGGAGTTCTGGCAGTTTCGCCAGTTTTATTTACGAAAGATGAAAACCTGAGGATCGACCAATGAAGACTGAAGTACAAAAGGGCTTTACCCTGATCGAGCTGGTAGTGGTTATCGCACTGCTCGGCATTCTTGCTGCGTTCGCGATTCCCCGCTTCGCCTCGCTCGAAACCGAAGCGCGTTCAGCCGTAACGCAAGGCATGTCGGGCAGCATTCGCAGTGCCGCCGCCATGGCGCACGGTTTGCACCTGGCCACGGGCGCTGCGAGCGTCGACATGGAAGGCAATGCCATCGCTATCGTCAACGGCTATCCGAGCGCCGCAACGATTATCGATACGCTTGCTGATGCCAGCGGTTTTGACGCGCCAGTCATAGTGGCTGGCCCTCCCGGTACGGCAACGATCGTGAAATCCGGCGCTCCCGGCGTCTGCCAGGTCGTGTACACCGAGGCCGGTGTCGGAACGCCGCCGTCAGTGGCCGTTACGACGACGGGCTGCTGATGATCGCCGCAAGATCCGGGTAGCGGGGACGCGCAGTTCCCCTGCCCGGTGAGCGGCGGCTACGTTCGAATTGCAGACAGCAGGACCAACGATATGTGTGGATTGAAGAATCGATCACAGCGTGGCTTCACGCTGATTGAACTTGTCGTCGTGATCGCCTTGCTCGGGATCCTTGCCGCGTTCGCGATTCCGCGCTATGCCGGGCTGGAGCGAGAAGCTCGCAGCGCGACGATACTCGGCATCGCGGGTAGTGTGCGCAGCGGCGCGGCGCTTGTGCATGGCCTGTGGTTGTCCCAGGGCGTCAATCCGGTCGTCATGGAAGGCAACAGCATCAACCTGACAGAGGGCTACCCGGACGCGACCGATGTTTCGCTGACGCTGGCCGACCTGACCGGCTTCACGGTCGTGGTCAACGGCGGCGGCAACCAGGCGGTATTCTCGAAGACCGGCATAAGCAACTGCGAGGTGATCTACAACGACGCCCTCGCAAACAGTGCACCGCTGATCAGTGTAGACACCAGCGGGTGCTGAAACATGCGCCGGCGGTCAGCGCTTTCGCCACGCCTCGGAAAGGGGTCTAGCGGCCTCGCCCGGCATGGCGGCTACACCATTGTCGAGCTCGTACTCGTCATGGTGATTATTGCGATCCTCGGTGCCGTCGCCGGCCCACGCTTCTTCGACAACGCGGCGTTCGACGAGCGCGCCTATCTCGACGAACTTGCGAGCTCTCTGCGCTATGCGCAAAAGATCGCAGTGGCCAGCGGCTGCCGTGTGCGGATCGATATTGCCGCGGGCGGCTACTCCTTGGCGCAACAGGCGCCGCAGGCGGGGCATTGCGATCCTGCCGATGCCAGTTTTCCCCTGCCGGTGCTGCTCTCGACGGGCCAGGCGATGAACGGCTCCGCGCCGTCCGGCGTCGTAACGTCTCCCGCCATCACGCTGGCCTACGACGCACTGGGCCGCACCGACCTCGCCACCAACCAGGTGCTGACAGTCGGGCCGCACAGCCTGCTCATCCAGGCGGAAAGCGGGCTGGTCACGACGCCATGACGGTTCGAACGAACAACCAGCGGGGCGTGACGCTCATCGAGTTACTGGTATCGATCGTTGTCGTGTCGATCGCGGCCAGCGGTGTGCTCGGCGTACTCTCGATGACGACCGCCAGCAGTGCCGACCCGATGATTCGCCACCAGGCCGCCGCGATTGCGGAGGCCTACCTCGAGGAAATCATGCTCAAGCCCCTCACTGACCCGGACGGCGTCGATGGCGAAGGCGCACGCGACGCGTTCGACGACCTCGACGACTATGACGGCCTCGTCGATGCCGGCGCGCGCGATCAGTTCGGCAGCCCGATTACCGGCCTCGATAACTACAACGTCGCCGTTTCGGTTGTGCCGAGCAGTGCGCTTCCATCTGTTCCTGCCGTCGACGCGGTGCGTGTCGATGTTGCCGTCAGCCACGGCAGCGACATCGACTTCGTACTCAGTGGCTATCGCACGAGGCTGTAGGTCGATGAGCTATCTGACTATGAACAGGAAGAGCGCGCGTGGTTTTACGCTGGTCGAGCTCGTAATTACGATCGTCCTCAGCACCATCGTCATCGGCTTCATGACGATCTTCATATCGGGTCCGGTTGCCTCGTACACGCACCAGGCCCGACGCGCCGAGCTGGTGGACCTCGCCGAAAACTCGCTGCGGCGCATCGCGCGCGACGTGCGGCGCGCCCTGCCCAACAGCGTGCGCCTGGACCTGTCCGGCAGCGTGACGGCGCTCGAACTGCTCAACACGGTCGATGGCGCACGCTATCGCGATCGGCCGCCGCCGGGAAATCCGTCGAAGCGGCTGCGATTCACGGCGCCCGACGATGCCTTCAACAGCATCGGTGGCTTTCGCAACATTGCCTTGCCGTTCTCGTCGACGACTCACTACCTGTCCATCTACAACGTCGGCGTACCCGGTGCCAATGCCTATGAACTCGCGAACGTCATCACACCGCCCGGAACGCAGATCGACATCGACACGGACGCGATTCCTGGCGAAGACAACGTGCGCATTTCGCCTGCGTTCCGCTTCTCCTTCGCATCGCCGGGCAAGCGCGTTTTCCTTGTCGACACGCCTGTGACTTATCTTTGTGACGACGCGGCCGGCACGCTCGTTCGATACGCCAATTACACGATTAGCGCGGACCAGGTGGATCGCAACAGCGAGAGTGAGCTGCTTTCGGCGGGCGCCGACGCCACGCTGATCGCCAACAGGGTCAGTAGTTGCGCCATCAGCTACGCGCCGGGAACCGCGCAACGCGCCGGCCTGGTCTCCATCGCGCTGGCCATCACCGACACGGGCGAGACGGTGTCATTGTTGCACCAGGTCCACGTGGACAACGTGCCATGAGAACCCGGCCACCCCAAACCGGCTTCTCGCTCGTGCCCGCGCTGTTCCTGCTGGTCGTACTTGCGGCGCTCGGCCTCGTGGCGGTGCGCCTTGCCGGCGTACAGCATCAGACCGTCGTACTGGCGATGCAGAGCGGTCGTGCCTACGCCGCGGCACGATCCGGCGTCGAATGGTCCGCTTACCAGGCGCTCAATAACGCCAGCTGCGCCAGCGCGACGATAAGCCTTACCGAGGGCGGCCTCGCCGGCTTCACCGTCGAGACGGACTGCAGCAGCTCGTCGCATAGCGAGGGACCTGGCACGGTAAACGTTTACGTCATCGATGCGTTCGCCTGGTCAGGCAGCTACGGCAACCCCGACTACGTGTCGCGCCGCATTCGCAGCACGGTAACGGACGCGTCATGACCAGGCGACTGATATTTCCGTTCCCGGCTGGCACCGTACTTGGCCTGTTACTGGTGCTTGGCTGTGGCGACGCGGTGGCACAAGGCTTCCAGAACCCGGTTGCCGACACCTACCTTAAGGAGTCCGCTCCCAACGAAAACCATGGCGGCGATCAGGAGCTCTCCGTCAGGAATAATCCGGGCGACAATTTTCGCGCGCTGCTCCAGTTCGACCTGTCTGCTATTCCGGCCAATGCCAACGTGACCAGTGCGGAACTCCGCTTGCGCGTAACCGGCGAGGACGACTCGGGCGACCCGGTCAACATCCATCGCGTTACCGACGCCTGGTCCGAAAACACGGCTAATTGGAGCAATACGGGCAACGACTTCGACGCGACGGTTTATGCGTCGTTCGTGCCCGACGATACCGGCTGGGTCCGGATCGACATAACGTCCCTGGCCCAGGCCTGGGCTTGCGGCGAATTCAGCAACAACGGCCTGATGCTGATAGCGACTTCGGACGACACGGAGTCCAAATACGCCAGCAAGGAATGGTCTCAGGGAAACCGGCGGCCGCGACTCTATTTGAGAACCTCTGGTACGAACCCCTGCCCGTCCAGCTCGCCGCCGGCACTGGTCGCGGACTGGCATTTCGACGACTGTACCCTGGGTTTCGACGGCAGTGCGGTCGTCGACTCCGGCGCCAATGGCCTGGACGGCACGACGGTTGGCGGGCTGCTCGTCGAAAACACCGGCCAGTTATGCAGCGCCGGCATCTTTAACGGAAGCTCCTCCTACGTCGCCGTGCCGGACACCGCGGCGCTGGACGTCAGGGACGGCTTCAGCGTCGCCGTCTGGGTACGTCACGACGGCTCCCCGCTTAAGGACTGGGAAGCCATACTGGCGAAAGGCGACAGCGCCTACCGGCTGCATCTGAATGGCGGCTGCGAGATCAGCGATTCGCTGCCGGGTAACACGCGTCATGGATTCACTCTCGGCCTCAACGGCGGCTGCAGCGGTGCGGACCTCAACAGCAACGTCGTCCCCGCTCCGGGAACCTGGTATCACGTAGCGGCCACCTACGATCGTTCGATGATGCACATATACATCAACGGCAACCTCGTCAATTCAGCCTCCTACGCGCAGCCCATTGCTGCGAATAACTTCGATCTTTTTATCGGCGAGAATTCGCAGCAGCGCAATCGCTACTGGTCCGGCGATATCGATGAACTGAGTATCTGGGACAACGCCATTACACCGCAGCAGATTATCGCGCACCGCGACCGCACCCGTCCCTGCAGCAACTGTGGCGGCGTCGAGTTCGTCATTACGCATGACAATAACGGCATCAACTGCCTCGCCGAGACGATCCAGGTCGATGTCGTGGACAGCATCGCCGGTACTCCCCGCACGGACTACACCGCGGGCATCACGCTGGACACGCAGACCGGCAGCGGTACCTGGACCCTCGTGAGCGGCGGCGGCACGCTGGTCGATGCCACGGCCGACGACGGACTCGCCAGCTATGACTGGCCGTCGGGCGAGAGCACGGCTGTCTTCTCACTGAGCTACACGAACGGAACGGCGTCTTTCGATATCGACGCCTATCAGAGCGACGACACCGCAACCCGCGATGACGACTCGGAGGGCATCATCACCTTCTCACCGAGTGGCTTCACGTTGACGGCGAGCCCTTTGAGCAACCCGCCTCCGGCCGTGATCACGCCATTTTCCGCGACCCAGGTTGCCGGCACCGATTTCGCGATCAATATCGCGGCATTCGGGCAAACTCCTGACGATCCGGTGTGCGGCATCATCGAGACCTACGGCGGACCGAAGGACCTGGAATTCTGGTTCGATTTCGTGAATCCGGGCAGCGGCAGCGTTGCGGCCACCGTCGATGCCAGCGCCATTCCGGCCGTGGAGGCATCGGCAATCGGCCAGCCTGTGGCATTCACCGGCGGACAGGCCGTCGTCACGGGCAAGTACAAGGACGCCGGGCGCATTCAGATCAGCGTCAAGGACGACGGCCTGGCACACCCGGACCTGCCCGGCGGGATCCGCGGCGCAACGGCGGCCTTTGTTGTAAAGCCCCGGCGATTCCTGCTGTCAGATATCGAAGACGGTGGCGGTACGCCCAATCCCGTGGCGACGGACTCCGCCGGCCCGGCGTTCGTGGCAGCCGGCGAGGTTTTCTCCGTGACCGTTTCGGCGCTCGACGCCGAGGGCGACATCACGCCCAACTACGGGCAGGAAAATATCGCGGAAACGGTCGCACTGACCACGAACCTCGTTGCGCCGGTGGCCGGCGACAACCCGCCGCTGGCTTCCGGTTTTGGTCCTTTTGTCGCCGGTCGGGCGATCGGTGCGAATTTCAGCTGGCCAGAAGTCGGCATCATTTCGCTGACGCCGTCCGTCGGCGACGGCGACTACCTCGGCGGCGGCGATGTCACGGGTACTACCTCCGAGAACGTCGGGCGCTTCCATGCGCATCACTTCACCGCGGCGCTGAACACGCCGACGCTGACGACCCGCTGTGCGGCAGGCAGCTTCACCTATATCGGCGACATCTTCGATTATTCGAACCAGCCGGTTATCACCGTAACCGCGCGGGCGCTGGCCGGCGAGCTGACGGAAAACTACGCCGGCGGCTTTTTCAAGGTCACGGCCAGCAGTCTCCCGGCACCGGTATACGCGTCCCTGCCGCCGACGCTCGACACTTCCGGACTGCCGCTCGCCGATCCGCTGATCGCCGATACCGGCGCCGGCACCGGCACGCTGACGTTCTCGAGCGGCAGCGGTTTTTATTATGTGCGCGGCGCCGAGCAGGCGCCCTTCAATGCGGATATCCGTCTCAGTATCGATGTCCTCGACAGCGACGGCGCGGCCGCCAGCAACCCGGTGACCTTCGGCGCGGCCGGCGGCATGTTGTTCGATTCAGGCGCAGAAATGCGTTTCGGTCGCGCTCGCCTCCGCAATGCCTACGGTTCGGAACTGGTCAACCTCGCCATGCCTTTCACAACGGAGTATTTCGTCGACGCAGCCACCGGTTTTGTGAGCAATGTCGATGATAGCTGCACGTCGCCTGTCAGCGCGTCTTTCGGCGCATTCACCGAGAACCTGGTTGCCGGCGAGACCTGCGTGCTTGATACCGGAGCGCCGGGTGTTTCCGGCGCAGGCTGTGCCGCTGCCGGACCTCCCGGATTGCGTTTTCGCGCGCCGCCGCTGGGTGGCGACTTCAATCTGCATCTGCTGGCGCCGGGCGAAGACAACGACGGCAGCACGACGATAACGATCGACGTGCCCGACTGGCTGGAATTTGACTGGGACGCGGCCTTGCCCGGGCTCGAGGATCCCTCGGGAACGGCGGTGTTCGGCATCTTCCGTGGCACGGATCGGCGAATCTATATCCGCGAGCTTTACTGACAGCCCGGGCAGACGAAAAGATTGCGGCTACCCATGCTGCAACATTCTATTGTGCTGCCGCATTCGTAGCAGGCCAGCCCGTCCCGGCCAAAAACCTGGAAGCGATACTGTTTGTAATCCTGACCCAGCGCCTTGTGCGCTCTTGCCTGCCTGGCAGGCACCGTAACGCCACGCGTTCGATACGAGCGGCGGCTGATCGCGAGTGTTTGTCTTGCGATCGAGCGAAGTGCCGCTGCGCCAAGCTGCGACGGTCTCATTTTCGGGTTGGCACGCGCCGCCCAGAGAATTTCTGAGCGCAGGTAGTTGCCGATGCCTGCAAGAAACGCCTGGTCAAGATAGAGGCCCGCAAGCGCGCGGTTGCGAAAGGCCCTCGAAACGAGACGCTCGAGCACCGCGTCTGTCGTCAAGCCCGGATCGAGAATGTCGGGACCCAGTCGCTTCAGGAAAGGATGTCGGCTGAGCCCCTGTGCCGTCAGCACTTCGATATCCGAAGCGCTGTATAACAGCGCGCTGTGCGATTGCGTATGCAGTCCGACGCGCAGCTGGCGTCGGGTATCCGGAACACGAGGCCGACGCGTCGTGAACCAGACACCGTAGAGCTGGTTGTGGCTGTATAGCGTCAGCCCATTATCGAAGCGCGTGAGCATCGCTTTGCCGCGCGTGTCGACCGCGGTAACGCGGCGACCGGCCAGGCGCTTTTCGAAGCGTCGCAGCGATTCCAGCCCAAATTCAACCTCGATCACAGGCCGATCAACCAGAACGCGGGCGATCTTGTCCGCGGCCAGGCGGATTTCAGGTCCTTCCGGCACCCGCTACCCGGTTAATTCGACAGCGCTGTGAACAGAACCTGACGTTGTCCCAGTCCCTCGACCACTTGCGCCGCCAGGTAAACGGGCGCGAGCACCGTTCGCAGATCTTTTGCGGTAAACAGGGTTTCCGGTGCATCGCGATTGCAGTCAGGAATGGCGCTTCAACTTCCCAGCGCGGCCTCGATCTGCGAGACAACGTCCTTGCTGTCGGGCTTGGTGCGCGGGCTGAACTGAGTGATCAGCTTGCCGTCGCGACCAATCAGGAACTTGTGGAAGTTCCAGGTCGGGTAGGTACCGGATGCCGCGGCCAGCTGCTCGAAGAAGGGGTGCGCCTTGCCCTCCTTGACGGTGATCTTCTCGAACATGGGGAACTTCACCTTGTAGGTCAGGCGGCAGAACTCTTCGATCTCCTGCTCCGTTCCGGGCTCCTGTCCCATAAAGTCGTTGGACGGGAAACCCAGCACCACAAGGCCCTTGTCGCCGTAGTCCTGGTAGAGCTTTTCGAGGGCGTCGTACTGCGGTGTGTTGCCACACTTGGATGCCGTATTGACGACCAGTACGACTTTGCCGGCGTACTCGGAATCGAGGTTGACGACCTCATCGGAGGCGAGGCGACGGAAGTCCTGATCGAGTAAAGCATGGTCGGATGCCAGTGAACAAGTTGCCGTCATGAGAATTAGAACTCCTGCCAGGTAGCGCATGTTTGAGACTCCAGTGGGTGGTTTGCACGGTCTGTGCACCTGCTTATGATTGTATCCTGCGCTATTCGTTCGACCGGCGCCAGCCCGCAGCTGTAACAAGTCGTATCAGCGTTGGACCAGGCAGCGGACGGGCGTTTAAGGTAGCTGCATGTCAGATTACGCCAAGACCTTCGCCCCACTGGCGTTGGCCGGAACGCTTCCATTCGTCGCCTGCGCGCTGCTACCGCTCGCCGGCGTCGTTTCGGTTCCGTACCTGGGAGCGCTGGACCGCGTCGTAGCCGCCTATGGCCTCGCGATTGTCTGCTTTCTTGCGGGCGCCCTCTGGGGCTCCTGCCTGAACCAGCGCTCGGTTGCGTCTCCAGCCATCTTCATTGGCAGCAACGCGATATTCCTTGCCGTCTGGTTTACGTATCTGGGTGCCAGTGTCGATGTGGCCATTCTGACGCAGCTAGTCGCGCTTCTCGTTCTGCTGCTCGTCGATCACGAATTGCGAAAAAAGGATGTCATTTCGCATGCTTACTTCCGGCTACGTGCGAAGGCAACGATAGTTGCGGTCGTTTCTCTGCTGCTTGTCCTCGCGAGATGACGCGTATTGCCGTTATCGGTGCCGGGCTATCCGGCCTTGTCGTCGCCCGTGAATTGGCCGAAGACAACGCCGTTGTCGTCTTTGAAAAATCTCGCGGCCCCGGGGGTCGCATGGCCACACGCTACAAGGACGGTTTCGAGTTTGATCATGGCGCGCAGTTTTTTACGGCTAAATCGAGGGAATTCCTCGACTACCTGCAGCCAATGGTTGATCGAGGCGTTGTCGCCTGTTGGAATGTTCAATTTGCCGAACTCGAACGCGCCCGAGTCGCCGGCACACGGAACTGGGACAGCGCCTACCCGCACTTCGTGGGAGCTCCGCGAATGAACGCGATCGGCAAGTTCCTGGCAGGCGACCTCGACCTGCGTCCGAACACGCCGGTAGCGCTACTCGAGCCAGCTTCCGGTGGTTGGCGCCTTTGCGACGATCACGGCTGCGAACTCGGCCGATTCGACTGGGTAATATGCGCCATGCCCGCGGCGCAGGTCGCAGCCTTGTTGCCTGCCGATTCGCCGTTGCGCAGGCTCGCCGACGGAACAGAAATGCGAAGTTGCTTTGCACTGATGCTGGGGTTCGACCAGCCCCTGGCCCTACCCTGGCAGGCGGCCCTGGTACGTGATGCCGACATCAGCTGGGTCTCGGTCAATAGCAGCAAGCCGGGCAGATCCGAAAAGTTCACACTGGTGGTACATTCGACCAATGCCTACGCGGACACTCGCATCGATGACGATCCGAATGCGGTGCGAAGTCACTTGCTTCATGAAACCTCTGCCATTCTCGGTGTCGACTGCGGCACGGCGATACTGCAGCAACTGCAACGCTGGCGCTACGCCAATGCCGAGAAGCAGGTCGGACCGCGCTGTTTTTTCGATCCGACGATGCAACTCGCCGGCTGCGGCGACTGGTTTGTGCACGGACGGGTCGAAGCCGCGTTCAGTAGCGGCCTGGAAGTGGCGCAGAAGCTGAGATCTGCTATTCAGTAGGCGAGCGGTCCCATGCGGGCATTGGTTCAGACCGCTTCGCTGTGCGCGCCAGGTAACTCCGCGACGGTTTCGATACCGAGCGTCTCCAGCAGCATAGGGATCTTTTCCTTGAGCTTAAAGTAGCCGCGCTTTGCATGCGGCCACGTTGCGCTGTCAAAGGGGCGCCGAATTTGCAGGAGTCGAATCCCCTGGTCTTGCAGCTGCCCCTGCGCAGTCGCAAGCAGTTCCGCAACCGGACCTACTGGCGCGTAGGCTGTAACTATTGTCTTGAGGCCCTGGTTCAGCGCCCACTCTTTCAACAGATTGTTCCAGTCCTCAGTCCGGGCGAACTGCCCGTCCACGGCGAAATGCTGAGTTGCTCTTCGCAGCGCGTCTGTGACGGCTTTGCTTGCAAAATCCTGCGCAGCCTCGCCGACCGGCAAGGGCGATCGCCGCGACGTCGCAACGACCCCAAGTATCGATCGCGGACCTTGCTCGACGCCCAGCGTCTCCGGACAAGCGTCTTCTTCGGTGATGACAAGCCCGTAGTCGCGAGCACCGGAAAGTGAGTCGGGCGACGGCAAGTTTCGGATGGGGAACACGCACGATTCCGTAAGCGCCGGCGCATCGACTGCCAACTGGCCTTTCGGATCGAAGCGGTTGTCGGTATAGCGTGCAATGTTTGCACTTAGCGCGAGATACGTCTTTCCCTTTGTGTGCAGCCCCGCAACCCATCTCCAACTCAGGGTATTGGAAGCGGGATCACCGTCTATGAGTTGGCGATAGAAGAAATCGGCGCCCAGTTGCCAGGGAAGACGAAGTGTAAAAATCCAGATACTGGCGAACCACATGCGCGCATGGTTATGCAGGTAGCCGTATTGCCGCAATTCCCGGATCCAGGCGTCAAAACAGTGTATTCCGGTTTCCCCGGAGGTCGCGGCTGTGTAGCGACGCAGGAGATCGGCGTCGGATTCTAATTGCTTGATGAGCGTTGCAACGCTGGCCCTGGAGTCGCGCCAGACGTCGGGTCGATGCTCCAGCCAGCCTTTGAAGTATCCGCGCCAGAAAACCTCTTGCACGAATTTGCTGGCCGTCGCTAGCGAGTGTCGCTGCAGGGTCTCATTCAGGACTTCGTGTTCGAGAATAAGTCGATGCCGGATATACGGGGATAGCAGGGATACGTTGCTGCGGCGCCCGGGGCCGAAATCGAAGTTGCGTGCGTTCGGATAATGGCTCAGGGATAGCGCAACAAACGAAGCGAGCCTGTCTAGTCCGGCAGCCCTGCTCGCTTCAGTCCGTGCTTCCATCCCAGGAGATCGCGGCGCTATTGACGGCGCCGGCCGCGAACCCGGACGTCGGGTTTTTGTTCGCGGCTTTCTATAAGCCGCTGCATTGAGCGTTTTTGCTGTTGAATCACAGCCACTGTCACGATACCTGCCAAGACTAAAGCAACCATTTCCATTGCGCGCTTCCTCTGGTGAGATTTTGATCAGGAGGTTTGTTTTGCCGCCCAGACGCTACACCAGCCCTGGTTGGCAACGGCTCTGCCCGGGAAAATGCTGCAACCAGCCCATTCATCGTCGGCGTCGCCGGCGAACAATGCGCAGTTGTTGCAGAAGCGGTCGGACAAGCGTTTCGCGGCATCAACCGTTTTGGCGTCGTGGACGTAGTCCAACGCTTTGGCGGTCGGATCATTCTCGTCGAGGCGAACCAGCTGCACCTCGGCGTTAGCGGTTCCGAAGCCCGTCCCGGCAACAGCCGCCGCGGCTCCCGCCGAGGCGAAGAATCGGCGGCGCGTTAGAGTGGGTACCCATTGGCGAGGTTGTGCTGTTTTGTCCATTTCTCGTTCCTATTTCGCGGTGTCAGGTTAAAAGGCTGGCCGGCACTACGCCGGCCAGTCAGAAAAGCAGAGAACGGAGAGTCGGGGGAACTGTGCGGGTCCTCTGCACTGTGACGCCGGGAGATCGTCTCAAAGCCATGGCAGGAGGTTAGCGCAAGCAAGAATTTTGTCAATGTTTTGTCTAGTTTTTATCTAGACATTCTTGTAACGAGGTGTATCTACCGGGGATCCGCTAGTAGGCCAGGCCCTCGGCGTCAGCGACCTTTTCCAGGGCAACCTCGATCAGCGCTCTGGCCTGTGCCGTCGTTTGATGCAGATAGCGATGCAGTGCCGCGTCGTCGTCATCGCGATTCGCGCAATTGGCACTGTAGATTTCGAAAGCACTCAGGTCGCCGACGAGCTGCGCAAGGTGGCGAGGACATTCGCAGTCGATGGCGCTGGATGTGTTCGCCAGGTTTGCCAGCTGCTGTTGGTTAAACAATCGTGGCGCAACAGGCGCCGAAAAACTCCACTCATTCGGCCCGGTGCGCGGTCGGCTCTTCGGACGTGCCTTGCCCCCAATCGGCTGCGTGTAGGAACGCATGACCGCCGCATGAATCTGCTCGACGTCAACCGGGGCGCGCAGCACGACGAGGCCCGAATTTCGTGCCAGCTCAATGTCCCTGCCACGACCGAAACTGTAGATTATGACGCCCCGTTTGGCGCCACATTCTTTCATATAGTCAACGACTTGTGTCGATGCCTCCGGATCGAGAATAGGGCTCTCGAGAACCACAACGTCAGCCGCCTGGCAGCGAAGGTCTGCTGCAAAACGGTCTCTGTTGCTGTCGGCCACGCGGACGTCCAGCGGCGAGATATCATGTTCGTGCGCCAGCAGCTGCGAGGGCAGGTAGTCGCCGAGCACGGCGACCCTGATGTGCTCTGGAATGGCAGCGGAGGAGATCGTGCCGACGCTTTGAATCTGCGCACGCAGCTGCTCAATGCTGCTGTCCGCGATTTGCCCGATCGA
>JBFELT010000086.1:0-12711 GCA_041552015.1 Woeseiaceae bacterium | reverse complement strand
CTGGCGTGTGTCGGGTGCGTGGTATGGGGGCCGTGGGCCGTCGAGTACTATGCAGGCAAAGAGAAGAAAAAGGGCGACCCCGGCCAAGTGGTGATCGACGAGTACGCCGGACCAGCGCTACGACGGCCAGCAACAACAGTGTTGGCAGATTGGTGGAGCCGCCGCCGCCACTCTGGGTCGCGGTGTTGCTCTCGGCGACCAGCGGGTTGGTGCCGAAGATCTTGACCTCATCGCCGTCACTGACGCCATCGTCATCGCTGTCGGAATCTTTCGGATCAGTGCCGCGATCGCGCTCTTCACCGTCGTCGAGCCCGTCGTCGTCGGTATCGGAGTCGAGCGGATCGGTGCCATCATCGCGTTCGTCGCCATCGTCGACACCATCGTCGTCGCTGTCATGGTCGCGGGGATCGGTGCCGTCGTCACGCTCGTCGTCGTCGCTGACGCCGTCGTTGTCGTCATCATCGTCATCGTCGTCGTGAATGCCGTCGTTGTCGTCATCATCGTCATCATCGTCGTTGATGCCGTCGTCGTCGTTGTCATCGTCCATTCCCTCAAGAAAGTCGGCGATAGCTACGATGTCGGATTCCGGCATGCAGGCGAGGTACTGCATTTCGCTTTCTTCCTCGATTGCCTCCCAGGTTTCGCCGGCGGAATCACCGTGTACGTCCTCGCCGGTTCGGCCACCGGAGCCGTCATTGCCATGGCAGCCCGCGCAGGCTGTGACGTAGCGCTGCTCGCCCGTGGCGTTCTCCGAATTGAGGTACTCGGCAATCGCCACAATCGCGGCTTCATCGAGACCCTGCAGGTATTGCATGTCAGGAACGCCGTTGGGAAACACGCTGGTGCCAAAGATCGATCCGCTGATGTTGCAGGAGCGCGCGCCTGCGACACGACGCAGTCCAGGGAGCGTTTCGTCGACAGCGGGGCCAGACCACGGGTCGCCATGACAGGCTGCGCAATTGACCTGGTAGAGCGCTGCGCCATCGCCCTGGTTCGAGGGGTCGGAAATCGTCACCTCGGCCGTCGCCTCGTCGATGAACTCACCATCGCTGACCGTCAATGCGACGGTATAGACGCCAGCGGCAGCGTAGCTGTGACTGGGGGAGACACCGTCGCCCGCGCTGCCATCGCCGAAATTCCAGGCATAGGCCAGAACGTCATCGTCAGGATCGCTGGAAGCCGAAGCGTCGAAACTGATGCTGCTTCCGGTAACGCCGCTGTAAGGACCGCCGGCGTCGGCGGTTGGCGCGCTGTTCGCAGGCGGCGTGGCTATCGTCGCCGTGGTGGTCGCGGTCGAACTGGCGCCCTGATCGTCAGTCACCGCCAGGGTGATGACGAAGCTTCCGTCGGCCGAGAAGACGTGCGACGGCGCGACGCCATCGCCCATCGAACCGTCGCCGAAATCCCAGGCGAAGGTAATGGGATCGCCGTTCGGATCTGACGACATGGAGCCGTCAAATGCGACCGCCGTGCCGGGTTCACCGCTGTACGGGCCACCGGCGTTGGCAGTCGGGGCAATGTTCATCGGTGGTGCCGTAATGGTCGCGGAGGTAACGCTCGGTTCGCTGTCAGCCTGGCCGTCGTTGACGATGAGCCTCACTTCGAAGCTGCCCGCGGCCGGATAGGTGTAGGCCGGTGTGGCGCCTGTTGCGGTAGCGCCGTCGCCGAAGTCCCAGGTATAGCTGAGGGCGTCGCCGTCGGGGTCGCTGGATGCGGTGCCATCGAACTGTATCAATGTCGTGCCGGCCTCGCCGGCGTATGGGCCGCCAACAATGGCGATCGGTGCCGCGTTGGCCGTTGCCGGATCCAGGAGTACATTAGGGGGCGTGCCAACGGAGTTCGTGCAGTTGGCGCCTTCGATCTCGGCGCACCAACCGGGCTGCGTGCTTGCTTCGATCTCGGCCAGGTTAAGGTGCAGGCTGTCCGCGTTATCGGAATCCAGGGCTTCGACGGCCCGGAGGGCGGCGGTAAAGGCCGTCGGCGAGCAGCTGGAGCCGACGCCCGATGCGCCGTTGCTGAGCAGGTCCTGGCCGTAGGCGTTGAAGTTGCTGCCGCCGGCAGCTGACTGATGACAGGTCCGGCAACCCCCGAGGTTGGCCGTCTCCGAGAAATTGTGATCCTGGTTGAAATAAGTGTCGTTAAAGACAGTGCCGCAGCTTGGCCAGGCCTGGGCGTTGGTCGATCCGAGAAGGGCCGCGAAGCCCGTGAATAGTACTACCGCAAGATTCCGCCTGACGTCGCTCATATCGTCCACCCTGATTGTTGAGGTTTGAATCCCGAAGCGCGCGACGCTCCCACCCACGCACTCTTCAATTCAATACACGAACAAACGACGTAAAAAGTTCCGCGATTCCCGGACGAATAGATCAGTAGATATACGTATGAAGCTGGCCCGGATATGTCACCGCTACGGAGTGCGGGCGGACGCGCTCTTGCGGAGTCATTGCTGGTCAAGCCAGTTCGACAGCCACTCGGTATGGTCGCCGCCCGATTTCAGTACAATGTTTTTCTTATTTGCGGGCTTTTTCATTTGCAGGCAGTCTAGGGCACCTCTGAACCGTTGTTTCGCGGCTGAGCCGATTTACCCTGGGCGATCGAGAGAGTTTACACATCGATCACTTCTGCGCCAGTTGCGCCGGCGGGGCCTCAGGACCGAAGCTGGCCGCACCGCAAACCGGAAACCATGAAAGAACGATCCTCGCAACAAGCCCTGCGGCTGCGCAGGAAACACGGTGCCGGCAAGCGCCGCGACGTCACTGCCCGGGATGGCGAGCAACTGGTTCGCGCTCAATCCCTGCGCAGTGCGCTGGTTGCCGGACTGATCGCGATTGTGGTGTTCAGCCTGTTTTGGGTTGCACTATCGGCATTGCTGAATCGCGTGTTCCCCTGGATGACGGTACTGTTGGGCGCGATGGTAGGTTTTGCCGTTCGCCAGGCAGGCCGCGGTGTCGACTGGCGGTTTCCGACAGCGGCCGCCGTGCTTACGCTGATGGGCGCCCTGCTCTCGAACATCGTCGTTGCAGCTTCGACGACCGCGGATATTTTCAACACCAGCACGCTGCACGTGCTGCAGTCCGTTACGACAATGACCTGGCCGGTATTCTTCGATGAGGTACTGAACGTGGCAGATGGCTTCTATGCGGTGTTGTCGGCGGGGCTCGCCGCCTTCCTGTCGCACCGTGCGCTCACGCGTTCACAATACTACGCGTTGCGGCTGTGGCGCGAGCAGTCAAACGGGCATCACTAGCGGATCCTTGGCTGGAATCGCCGCGCCGCGGAAGGAGGCCAGCTGTCGCGCAACCAGTTGCTCGATTTCCTGCACGGCATTCGCGATACCCAGGTAAAACGCCGGCTCACGACGCAATAGCGCCCAGTTGCCGGTGTCCAGGATTCGAACCAGGTGGGTGATGTTGCTGCGGATCGCCTCGATGTACGGGTTGTGGCCGTTGTACAGAACCTCGATGTAGCGGTACACGCGGTTGAACTTGGTGTTCAAACGCTCGCGCATCACCTGCTGGTAGAACATCGGCGTCTTTTCCAGCAGATCCTTGCCCGACTTGTAACGCACCATGTATTCGCCCGGACCCGCGTTTTCCACCGCGACCCCGCCGACCACAAACTCCTTGTAGAGCCGGTCACGGCATTTTTCGAGGTAGCAACGATCCGCCATCTGGGCAATAAGGTCCGCAGTGCCGATGAGGTGCCCGCAGATAATATCGCGCGGATCGTCCAGTTCGATGTCATCGAGGTCCAGCTCGTAGCCGGTGAAGTGCACGATCATGCTGCTGACACCGATGTCCCGGCTTAGCCCGAGTTCAGGCAGGTAGCGGCGCAGGAAGTCGGCGCTGCGCGATACATGATAAAGCGTGAACTCGGCACCGTTCGAAAAATCGGCGTCGCGTTCTTCGTGCCTTATGTAGCCCGAATCGTGAAACAGCGAGGTGATGATAGCCATCTGTGCACGCGCTGCGCCGAGGCGGTCGGCAAGCTCGGCGCTGCGTTCGTAGCCGACTACCAGTCGCGCGAGCGCCAGCGTCATGTCGAGCGTGTGCTGCATGTCATGATAGGTGGTGTCGCAACCGCGGTAGCCGGGATAGCGGCCGGTGAACAGGCGCTCGAAATCGTAAAACGCAAGCCACAGCTTGTCGAACGATGTTCCCGGAAAAGTCTGGGAAAAAAGTTCGTGAACGGCATCGCGAACCGCAGCAGGATTGCTGACCTGCACGGTGTTGGTGACGTCGTAATCGTTACGTCGATCCTGAGACATTATTGCCCCGCCTTTTTTTCTGACAATGATACACGGCAGTCAAAGTGCCCACAGGAACAAAATCGGGAATATGTTATGTCGGTTTTCTTTACGCTTGTCAGACATCAAACTCGGCAACTACGGGTGCGTGATCCGATGGACGTTCCCACGCGCGCGGTTCCTTGTCGACGTAGCTGGCAGTGCAACGCTTCGCCATCGCCTCGCTCGCGAGAATGAGATCGATGCGCAAGCCGGCATTGCGGCGAAAACCTGCCGCACGGTAATCCCACCAGCTAAAGGTTTTTTCAGGTTGCTCGAACTTGCGAAACACGTCGACGAGACCGAGTTCGGTCAATGCGGCAAGTGCCTGTCGTTCCAGTGGGCTGCACAGTATTGCATCTCCCCATTTCTCCGGATCGTGCACGTCCTCGTCGGCCGGGGCGATATTGAAATCGCCCAACACGACAATCTTGTCGTGCTCCGCCAGCTCCGACTGAAGAAACTCCCGTAACGAAGCGAGCCAGCCCAGTTTGTAGGCGTATTTATCGGAGCCTACCTCGGAGCCATTGGGGACATACAGGTTGATAACCCGGATATCGCCTGCCGTGCTGGCGAGAACGCGTCGTTGCGGGTCATCGATGCCGGGCAAGTCGGTCACCGGGTCCATCGGCTCGATCTTGCTCACGACGGCAACGCCGTTGTAGGTCTTCTGTCCGCTGGCGAGCGAGTGATAACCCAGTTCCGAGAAGGCATGCGCCGGAAATTTCTCGGTTGGTTGCTTTATTTCCTGAAGCACCAGGATGTCCGGCTGTTGTGCCTGCAGCCATTCGATGACCTGGTCCCGACGGACGTTCATCGAATTTACGTTCCAGGTGGCGATTTTCACGCCGGCTCTATTCCGGTTTGTCGCAGCAGCGCGTCGATCGACGGTTCCCGGCCCCGAAAGGCGATGTAGGCCTGCATGATGTCGCGGCTGCCACCGATCTCCAGGATCTCGCGGCGGAATCGCTGTGCCGTTGCCTGGTCAAAGATGCCGGCCTCTTCGAAAGCGGCGAAGGCATCTGCCGCGAGGACCTCGGCCCACTTGTAACTGTAGTAGCCCGCCGCGTAGCCGCCGGCAAAGATATGTGAAAAGGCGTGCGGAAGGCGGTTGTAGTCGGGGTGTCGAACCAGCGCCACTTCGTCCCGGACTTCGTCGAGTATCTCGAGCACCCTGGGCGGCTTGTCGGGATCGTACTCGGCATGCAGCCTGAAATCGTAGAGCCCGAGTTCGAGCTGGCGCATCATCGCGAGCGCCGCGCCGGCATGGCGGCTGTTATCGAGCTTGTCGAACAGTTCACGCGGCAGCGGCTCGCCGCTGACCGCATGCGAGGAACAGTGCGTCAGCACCTCGTAGCTCCACGCGAAGTTCTCCATGAACTGGCTCGGCAATTCCACCGCGTCCCAGGGCACGCCGTTGATGCCCGAGATACTCGGGAATCCGATCTGCGTGAGCAGGTGATGCAACATGTGACCGAACTCGTGAAACAGCGTAAGTACATCGTCATGGGTCAGCAGCGACACGCCGTTTTCATCCGGCGGCGGGAAGTTGCATACCAGGTATCCGACCGGTAAATCGATGCGCCCGTTCAATTGCTGCCGGCCGATGCACTCGTCGATCCACGCGCCGTTACGTTTGCCGTTTCGCGCGAACAGGTCGGTGTAAAAGCCGCCGAGGACCTCGCCACCGACGTTACGAATGGTGTAATAGCGCACCTGCTCGTGCCAGGTCGTAACCGTATCGTCTTCAGCCAGCTCGACGTCATAGAGCCTCGAGGCCAGTGCGAACAGCCCGTCGATGACCGTCGTCGCCGGGAAGTACTGCTTCAGGTCTTCGTTGGATATGAAAAAATTCGCCTGCTTGAACTTTTCCAGCCAGAACGTGATGTCCCAGGGTTCGAGGTCGAAACCGACAAAGGCGCACAGCTCGCCGTATTCCTTCTCGGCGGTGCTGCGTGCATGCGCGGCAAGCTCCCGCAGGAAACCGATCACGTGTTGAGGCGTATCCGCCATTTTGGTCGCCAGCGAGTATTCCGCGTAGCTTGAGAAACCGATCAGCCCGGCGGCCTCGTGGCGGAGCGCGAGGATTCGCTCGATGTTCTTGCTGTTGTCCCACTCGCTGTTGTCCGCCTGGTCCGAGCCACGCGTGACCCACGCCTTGTACAAAGTCTCGCGCAGGTCCCGGTTTTCGGCATGCGTCATGACGGCGTGATAGGTTGGATAGTCCAGGGACAGCAGCCAGCCACCGAGCTCCTTGCCTGCGGCATCTTCCGCGGCTCGAGCGGTCGCCTGGGCGGGCAGGCCCGAGAGGGTTTCGGGGTCAGTCAGATGCAATGACCACGCATCGGACGCATCCTGTACGTTGTGCTCGAAGCTTGCCTGTGTCGCTGCGAGCTCCTGCATGATGGCCTTGAATCGATCCTTGGCCTCCGCCTCCAGGTCGACCCCGGCCAGGTGGAAGTCACGCAGCGCATGCTCGACGGCGCTGCGGCTCGCCGGGCTGGCATCGGGCGGCAGCTTGCTGCCGACCGCCGCATAGGCCCGCTGCAGTCGTTCATTCTGGGAAATCTCTGTACCATGCTCGGTCAGCAGGGGTAGTGCCTGGTTATACGCCTCCCTCCACTCGGGCGAGCCCAATACGCTTTGCAGGTGTCGGACAGGCGACCAGATTCGGCCCAGCGCATGTTCCATCTGCTCAACCGGGCTGACCAGTGAATCGATGTCCGGCTTCGTCGCATTATCGAGCAGCGCGTCCAGCCGGCTGCGGTGCTCGGCGATAACCGTCGTGATCGCCGGCATGACGTGCTCCGGCAGGATTTCGTCAAATCGGGGTAGCGATGAAGTGTCGAGCAAAGGGTTGTGCATAGTCTGGAGTACTATCAATCTGGCGGCGGCCAATATTAGCATGTGCTGCTGTAAGCGGCATGCGCGCAAATCAGGTGTTCTGATGCTGATTCCATTCGAGAGAAAGGATCAGAGCAACGGCAACAAACGGAGAAACTTGTGACAGACAACTACGACCTCCTCGTCATCGGGGGTGGCAGCGGCGGACTTGCGCATGCACAACGAGCCGCGGAATACGGGGCGAAAGCGGCGGTCGTCGAGTACGGCCCATTGGGCGGAACCTGCGTGAACGTGGGCTGCGTGCCGAAGAAGGTGATGTGGTACGCGGCGCATCATGCGCATCAATTCCACCATGCGCCGGACTACGGTTTCGATATCGACGTCAGGGGCCATGACTGGGCCGCGCTAAAGGCGCGCCGCGATGCGTATATCGCGCGGCTGAATGGCATCTATGCCGCGAACCTTGCGAAGCGCGACGTCACCCACATTGCCGGTGCGGCGTCCTTCATCGACGCAAACACGATTGACGTCGACGGCCGCGGCTACAGCGCGGATCGCATCGTCATCGCGACCGGCGGTCGACCGATTGTGCCGGATATCCCGGGGGCCGAGCTCGGTATCACGTCAGACGGTTTTTTCGAACTCGAGGAACGGCCGCAGCGGGTACTGCTTGTGGGAAGCGGCTACGTCTCCGTTGAGCTCGCCGGGGTTTTCAACGCGCTGGGCAGTGAGACGCAGGTCGTCGTGCGCAAAGAAGGCGTATTGCGAAGTTTCGACAAGATGCTCAGTGGTGAACTCACGGAGGCCATGCGCAGCGGCGGTATCGCGCTGGATACCCTTGTAATACCGGGGTCCGTGGAAAAGACCGGTGACGGCATCATCCTGCACGCGGTTGACGGGCGCACCTTCGGGCCGGTCGATTGCCTGGTCTGGGCCGTGGGCCGTGCCCCCAACACCGACACCCTCAATGCCGGCAAAGCCGGCGTCGTCATGGACGCATGGGGTTTCGTGCCGACCGACGACTATCAACGGACGAATGTGGACAATATCTTCGCGCTGGGCGATGTGACGGGCCGCGATGCGCTGACGCCGGTCGCTATCGCCGCAGGCCGTCGGCTGGCAGACCGCCTGTACGGTGGCATGAAGGGCCGACATCTTGAATACCGACTGATTCCGACCGTCATTTTCAGCCATCCGACTATCGGCACCGTCGGTATGACCGAGGATCAGGCGCGGGCGGAATTTGGCGCTGACGTCAAGGTTTATACGTCCGGTTTCGTGGGCATGTACTACGCGCTGGGCGAGGACAAGCAGCGCTCATCGATGAAGCTGATAACGACGGGAGCGGACGAGCGCGTGGTCGGTTGTCACGTTATCGGGGAGGGTGCCGACGAGATGATGCAGGGCTTTGCGGTGGCGATGCGAATGGGTGCGACCAAGGCGGATTTCGACGATACCGTGGCAATCCACCCGACCAGCGCCGAAGAACTGGTGACTATGCGCTGATCTTCATGTGCTTGAGCACATCGGTGGTCGTTGGGCGCACGCCCCTCCAGATGCGAAAAGACTCGGCGGCCTGCTCGACGAGCATGCCCCAGCCCATCACGGACTTCCCTGCTCCCTGCTCGCGTGCCCAGACGCTGAAGGGCGTTGGTTTCAGCCCGTAGGAGAGGTCGTAGCAGACGGTTTTCGCTGAAATGGCGGCCGCCGGATACGGTGGAGCGTCGCCGTGCAGGCCGGCCGATGTCGCGTTGATGATCAGGTCGTAAGGCTCCGATACCGGCACGACATTGAAGCGACAGGCGGTAACGGGGCCGGAACGAGAAAAGTGCTCGGCGAGGGCCTGCGCTTTTGCCAGCGAACGATTCGCGATCCTGAGCGACGCCGGCTGCAATTCGAGCAAAGGGCCAATAATGCCGCGGGTCGCGCCGCCGGCACCGAGTATGAGGATATTGGAACCCCTGAGGCCGAGGCCATGATTCACAGTGAGGTCACGCAGCAGTCCGAAGCCGTCCGTGTTGTCGCCGAAGACCTCGCCGTTCTTGAACGACAGCGTGTTGACCGCGCCGGCAGTGCTCGCGCGCTCGCTGAGCTGGTCCACCAGCCGCGTAACCTCGCTCTTGTGCGGGACGGTTACGTTGAGGCCTTTACCGCCGGTTCGCTGGAACTGCCGCACGGCCGCTTCCAGTTTTTCCGGGGACACCTGCAGCAGTTCGTATTGCAGGTCCTGCCCTGTCTGCAGCGCAAAAAGGCGATGAATGACGGGCGAGCGACTGTGCGAGACGGGGTAACCCATGACGCCGTAGCGGTCCACGGTCATTGCATGTCCTCCTGCAGCCAGCGCGCCGCATCGATAGCGAAGTAGGTCAGGATTCCGTTGGCGCCGGCGCGCTTGATGCCGAGCAATGCCTCGAGCACGGTGGCGCGCTCGTTCAACCAGCCCTTTTCGGCCGCCGCCTTGAGCATCGCGTACTCGCCGCTGACCTGGTAGGCAAACGTCGGCACGCCGTAGGTATCCTTGACGCGACGGACAATATCGAGATAGGGCATTGCCGGCTTGACCATCACGAAGTCCGCGCCTTCCTCCAGGTCCAGCCCGACCTCGCGCACAGCCTCGTCGCTATTGGACGGCGCAACCTGGTAGGTCGATTTGTCGCCGCCGCCGAGGTTCGCGGCCGAGCCGACGGCATCGCGAAACGGCCCGTAGTAGGCGGACGCGAACTTGGCCGCATAGGCGAGAATGACGGTGTGGATGAAGCCTTTTTCCTCGAGCGCCTTGCGCATCGCTCCCACGCGGCCATCCATCATGTCCGAAGGCGCGACAATATCGGCGCCGGCGGCCGCATGCGACAGCGTTTGCCGTACCAGCATGGCCACGGTTTCGTCGTTGAGCACATAGCCATCTTCATCAATGATGCCATCCTGGCCGTGTGTCGTGTAGGGATCGAGAGCGACGTCCGTCATGACGGCAAGCTCGGGCAGCTCCTTTCTGATTGCACGCACCGCCCGTTGTACGAGGCCCTCGGGATTGGCGCACTCGGCGCCATCGAGCGACTTGAGCTCTGCGCCGATCACCGGGAACAGCGCGACGGCGGGTATGCCAAGACGGCTGGCTTCGGTAAGCTCGGGCAACAGGAGATCGATGCTCTTGCGCGTCACCCCGGGCATGGAAGGAACCGCTTCGCTCTGTCCCTCGCCGTCCAGCACGAAAACCGGGTAAATGAAATCGGCGCTCGACAGCGTGGTTTCCGCCACCAGGCGGCGCAGCGCCGGCGTGCGGCGGCCACGCCGCAGGCGGAGTTCCGGGAACTGTCCGGGTATCGATCTACTCATAGCTAATTAACTTCGCCAATAAACTTCGCCAACGAACCTGGGCGAAACAACCAAAAAAAGAGAAGTTCTTATTTTCCCTGTATTTAGGTAGGGTTTCCACGTCTTAATCACACTAATAAGCGATTCTCGTAATAATTGCCAGAACAGGCGGGTCATCTGGAATGAACAAAAGCACTGCTGAGGCCGAACGAAGGCAACGATTCGACCGCCTGGTGACGGTCTGGCATGCGGATATGTACCGCTATGCCGCGTGGCTGAGCAGGGACAGGGCGATTGCTCAGGACGTTGTTCAGGAAGCCTTGCTGCGGGCATGGAAGTCGCTGCACGCCCTCAGGGATGACGCCGCCGCCAAGCAGTGGCTACTGACCATCGTGCGCCGCGAGAATGCGCGCTACTTTGAGCGAAAGCGGCTGGAGACGGTTGATATAGACAATTTGACGGCTTCCCAGTCAGCCCTGCTGGCCGAGGAGCCGGATGAGGAGCTAGACGAGCTTCGTGAGTCGATCTACGAACTCGATGACGATTATCGAGAGCCTTTGGTGCTGCAGGTCCTGATGGGCTACAGCACCAGCGAGATCGGCGAAATGATGGGACTGAAGCAGGGAGCCGTGCTGACGCGCCTGCACAGGGCCCGGCTGAAATTGAAGGATAAAGTCGCCGCGGATTAGCGTCCGCCGACCACAAGATGAAACGATGAACTGCGAAGACTACAGACAGCAAATTTCGGCGGACCCGTCTTTCGACGGCGGCGCCGGGCATTTGTCTGAATGTCGGGAATGCCAGGCTTTTCGCAGGGAGATGCTGTCGCTCGACGAACGGATTCGCCGGGCGATGCGGCTCGCCGTACCCGAGCTGTCGCTGCCCGAGCTGCCCGGCATCGACGAAGCGGCCGACGACGGCAAGGTGGTATCGCTGGATACGGCCAGGCGACGACCCCGGGCGACCTGGTTCGCGATCGCGGCCACGGTAATGCTGGCAGCCCTTGTCGGCGTGCGCATGCTCGGCGTTGGCGTCACGTATGATTCCCTCGCCGACGAGGTGCTGGCACATCTCGATCACGAGCCCGCCGCATTGCGGCCATCGACGACGCCGGTAGCCGGCGACCAGCTTGCCCGTGTGGTGCCGGCGAGTGTCGCGGAGCTCGATCGGAGTGCCGGGCTGATTACCTATGCCCGAAGCTGTGAGATCAACGGCAAGACCGTGCCGCACCTGGTTATTCAGGGCGAGCACGGCCCGATTACGATTCTGCTGATGCCGGATGAGCCGGTAGCGGCGGCCATCCAGCTCGATGGCGAGAATATCCATGGTGTTATCCTGCCGGTGGGTGACGGCAGCGTTGGCATCATCGGCGCCCGCGACGAGCAGCTTGAACGTGTTGAGAAAAATATTTTGGATTCAGTGAGGTGGAGCATCTAGGGCTCTCTTCGCTGAATATCGATAGCCCGGTCCCGGGCAAATAACCCTGGTAGGAGATCAACGATGTCAGAGAAAAAAATAGTTAAGCCAGTTGCACTGGCGATTGGCGCAGCACTGGCCGGAACTTTCGCGATCAGCGGCGCCGTCAACGCCGAATCCGTAGATAGCCCGTTCCAGATGTCTGCGCTTAGCTCCGGTTACATGCACACTGCCGGTGAAGGCAGCTGTGGTGAAGGTTCCTGTGGCGGCGACAAAGACAAGAAGGGCGAAGGCTCTTGTGGTGAGAAAGAAGGCGAAGGTTCCTGCGGCGAGAAAGAAGGCGAGGGTTCCTGCGGTGAGAAGGATGGCGAAGGTTCCTGCGGCGAGAAAGAAGGTGAGGGTTCCTGCGGCGAGAAGCAGGGTGAAGGCTCTTGCGGCGAAGGCTCCTGCGGCGGTTCTTTGTAGGACCGAAGCAAGCCTGGCTCGCGACAAAGCCCGCGCATTTGCGCGGGCTTTTTTATACCTGAAGGCAAAAACGAAAGCTGACCGTCGCCGCAGACACAGGTATTCTTTCGAAGCGAAGCCTCCGGATACGGGGCTCCTGTCCAGCGACGCAAGAGGGGCGATCATGCAGCAATCAGTGGCGCGTTGCCGGTGGGCCGAGGGCATGAATGCCGATTACATCGCCTACCACGACGAAGAGTGGGGCGTGCCGGTCCGGGACGACCGGACGCAGTTCGAATTCCTGGTACTGGAGGGCGCGCAGGCCGGCCTGAGCTGGTCGACGATCCTGAACAAGCGCAGCGGCTACAGAAAAATCTTTGCCGGATTCGATCCGGAAAAGGTCGCGCGCT
>JBFELT010000085.1:0-12783 GCA_041552015.1 Woeseiaceae bacterium | reverse complement strand
GGCAGCCTCTTCGACGCGACCGCGCTGGCCACATCCGGCAGTGACCCGCTGCGTTACAGCGTCATGAGCGACTGGTCGAACAGCGAGTTCAGTCGTATTCGCCTGCAGCTGGTACGAGACGAGTCCGGCCTGGTGGATGACACGCAGATCGGTATTCAGTACTTCCACAGTATTGGTGCTCACGGCGCCCATACGTTCTAGGGAAATATCGGATGAACAAGTTGATGTTGGTGTTGTTGCTGGTCGCGTTGCCCGCAGGGGCGAGCGCCGAGCTCGAGGTATTCGCCTGCGAACCCGAATGGGCGGCGCTCGCGAGCGAAATTGGCGGTTCGCACGTCGATGCGTTCAGTGCGACCAGCGCCCTTCAGGACCCTCACTATATCCAGGCCCGACCCAGCCTGATTGCCAAAGTGCGTCAGGCCGATCTCGTGATCTGCAGCGGAGCCGATCTCGAAATCGGCTGGCTGCCGGCGCTGCTGCAAAAGGCAAACAACCGCAAGGTGATGCCGGGCAGCGCAGGCTACCTGGAGGCCAGCCGCCACGTGCTGCGACTGGATGCGACGGCCAGCGTCGATCGTGCCCAGGGTGACATTCATCCGCTCGGCAATCCGCACATACAGACCAATCCGCACAACATCGCCGCGGTCGCCAGGGTTCTGGGCGAGCGACTGGCGTCGCTGGACCCCGGCAACGCGGCTGTCTACAGGTCAGGAATGGCAGATTTCCTCGCTCGTTGGGAAGCAGCGACAGAGCAATGGGAGCTTCGCGCCGGACCGCTGCGAGGAGCGCGGGCGATCACGCATCACAAGTCCTGGGTGTACCTGGAGCGCTGGCTGGGAATCGAGGAGGCCGCCAACCTGGAGGCCATTCCCGGATTGCCGCCGACGGCAACACAGCTTTCTCGCCTTACGTCGCAGTTTGCGGAAGGCGGCGCCGATTTCATCGTTCGAGCGCCGTACCAGGATGCACGCCCCTCGGAGTGGCTGTCGGAGCGAATTGACGTGCCGGCGATCGTCTTGCCACTGACGGTCGGTGGAACGGACGAGGCAACGAATCTGTTTTCCTGGTTCGACGATATTCTGAACCGCTTGTTGGAGGCTCAGCGTCGTGGCTGACCTCGTCGACTGGACGATCGTCGGTCCCGCGCTGGTCGCCGGGCTGATTGTCCTGAGTACGCATGTACCGCTCGGCCAGGAAGTGCTGAAACGCGGCATTATTTTTATCGACCTCGCGATCGCGCAGGTGGCCGGCCTGGGCGTCATCGCCGCGCACGCCATGCACTGGGATCCCGAGGGCATGCAGGTTCAGATCGCTGCTGTCAGCGCGGCGCTGATTGTCGCCATCGGATTGCACTGGACAGAAAAACGCTGGCCGCGGATTCAGGAGCCACTTATCGGTATTGTCTTCATACTCGCGGCCACGGGTGGCATCCTGCTGCTCGCCGGAAATCCACACGGCAGTGAACACCTCAAGGAGCTGCTGGTCGGACAGATCCTGTGGCAAACATGGTCATCGTTGCTGCCGATCGCGCTGCTCTATGCGGTCGTGCTGCTCGTCTGGTTCTTGCTGAATCCACGTTCCGGGGCGCTGCTCTTCTACCTGGCCTTCGCAATTACCGTCACGGCGTCGGTGCAGATCGTTGGCATCTACCTGGTGTTCGCCAGCCTCATTATTCCGGCACTGGCGACGACCGGAATCAAGCGAGGCAACCGGCTGCTGGCGGGCTACGCCATCGGCGCCGTTTCGTACTTCCTGGGCATCGCATTGTCGGTAATGTTTGACCTGCCAACCGGCGCAGTGATTGTCTGGAGCATGGCGGCAGCCGCGCTGCTTGCGGGATTCATCATATCGGACAAGCGGTCAGCCGGCGCGGACGCCTAGCCTTCGTCCAGCAACTGCCGCAGATTGATAACCGCTGCGTTGGCCCGTGCCAGGTAGTTCGCCATGACCAGCGAGTGGTTTGCAAACAAGCCATAGCCACCGCCGTTCAGGACCAACGGAGAGCGTAGCGGGTCGAGGCTCGCCTCGAGTTCGCGAATAATCTGTCGCACGCTGGCCTCGGCATTCTTGTCGGCTAACACCTTGGCAAAGTCGAATTCGGCCGCGCGGAAAAAGTGCACCAGGGCCCAGGCAGTACCGCGCGCCTCAAAGAATATGTCATCGACCTCGAACCACGATGTGCGCACCTCGAGCGTATCCGGTTGCGATCCAGCCGCCTCCGCGGCCGGCTCACCGGCCATGTTTTCGTTGATACGATTCGTGGCAACGCTGTCACCGAGGCGTCGCGTGAGACTGCCCAGCCGTTTCTCGACCTGCGAGAGCCATTCGCGCAAATTGTCCGCACGTGCATAGAACTTCGTCTCGGGCTCTCCCGCCGCGAGCCGGTCACGGTACTTCGTGAAACCTTTAATCGCATGACGATATTCGGATTCCGTGGTTGGCAGTATCCAGGAATCGTTATCGAAGAAGAAGCGCGGTTCGGCAGACGCGACATCTTCGTCTTCTTTCGATTGTGACTGACTGCGGCTGTAGTCGTTGCGGACCACTCTTGCGAGGTCGCGTACCTGCTGCAATACACCGTATTCCCAGTTTGGAATATTGTCGAGAAAGACATTGGGCAGCATCTTGTCATTGGTCAGGTAGCCGCCCGGCTTATCCAGCAGCGTATCGGCGACTCGAATCAGCGTGTCCGTCGTAGAGAAACCGATCGCGGCGGTCTCCGTATCGGCGGCCCGGTTTACCCAGAATACCTCCGGCTCTCGCGAAAACCAGAAACCAAGTATGAAGTTGACCAGCAGAAAAATTCCGAGCGCCCAGGCGCCAATTCGTGTCCACTTTCGTGTTGCGAGAATGCTCTTGGCCGATCGCTCCATTTCGAGGCTCCATCATAGTGTTCGAAGATCAGGCGGCCAGTGATTCTATCAGCTTTGGCAACGCCGCTGCGGCGTTCGCCGCGATGGAAAAATCGTAAGTCGCCGCCTGCGCGGTTGGCGACGGATTGATTTCGGCAATCACTGCGTCGTTCTCCCTGGCGATCTCCGCGAGCCCGGCCGCCGGGTACACCAGCGACGACGTGCCGATCGACAGGAATACGCTGCAGTCAGCGGCGGCGGCGAAGGATTCATTGAGCGCTTCTTCCGGTATGGCCTCGCCGAACCATACGACGCCGGGCCGGAGGTTTGCGCCACAGCAGGGACATACAGGCAGGTCCGCTTGTTCAGCCGACGGTAACGCACAGCCTTTCGCGGAACAACGATCCTCGAAAAGGTTGCCGTGAAACTCGATAACGTTGCGGCTTCCCGCGCGCTGATGAAGTCCGTCGACGTTCTGGGTGATGAGAGTCAGTCGCGGCACAAGCCCGGCGAGGCGCGCCAGTGCCGTATGGCCCGCATTGGGTTCAGCATTGGCAACGAGTTCACGCCGCCAGCGATACCATCGCCAGACGAGCGTCGGGTTCTGCGCGAAGGCCTCCGGGGTCGCCAGCTGCAGCGGGTCGAACCTGGCCCAGAGGCCCTGTTGCGCGTCGCGGAAGGTCGGCACGCCACTCTCCGCGGAGATACCGGCGCCGGTCAGAACGCAGACATGTCGCGCATCCCGAAGCGCGCTGGCAATCGCGCCCGGGATGTCGACCGTGGATGTCACGCGGCGAGTTGCCGCAGTACGTAGTGAAGAATGCCGCCGTGTTCGTAATAGTCGCGTTCTTTCGGCGTATCGATCCGAACCTGTGCCTGGAAGTTGATCGCCTTACCTGCCGGCGGCGTGGCCGTGACGGCAACGGTCCTGGCGCCGGCATCTGTCTGTCCCTTGATGTCGAACACCTCTTTGCCGGTAAGCCCGAGCGACTCGGCATCCTGGCCATCCAGGAACTGCAGTGGCAGCACGCCCATGCCGATGAGGTTGGAGCGGTGAATGCGCTCGAAGCTCTTGGCAATGACCGCCTTGACACCGAGCAGTAGCGTGCCCTTGGCGGCCCAGTCACGCGATGAGCCGGTGCCGTATTCGCTGCCGGCAAGAACGATCAGTGGCGTGCCTTCTTCCCGGTAGCGGTTGGCTGCATCGAAGATCGACATTTGTTCGCCGCTGGGCTGATGGCAGGTCCAGCCGCCCTCGGTACCCGGCGCGAGCTTGTTGCGCAGCCGAATATTGGCGAAGGTGCCCCGCATCATGACCTCGTGGTTGCCGCGCCGCGAGCCGTATGAATTGAAGTCAGACGGTTTCACGCCTTGCGCCTTGAGGTACTCCGCAGCCGGGCTGTCCGCGGCAATGCTTCCGGCCGGCGAGATGTGGTCGGTCGTAACGGAATCGCCGAGCAGTGCCAGCACGCGTGCGCCCTCGATGTTGCTGACCGGGTCCGGTTTTTTGCGCATGCCCTCGAAGTAGGGCGGATTCTTTACGTAAGTCGACGCCTCGTCCCAGGTATAGATCTCGCCCGTCGGCGAATCGATGCCCTTCCAGTTGGCGTCGCCCTGGAACACGCTGTCGTAGCTCTTCTTGAACATGCCGGAGTCGATGTTTTTTGCGATCGTGTCCTGTACTTCTTTCTGGCTGGGCCAGATGTCCTTCATGAAAACCGGCTTGCCGTCCCGGTCTTCGCCCAGCGGATCGTTGAACAGATCGACATCCATATTGCCGGCCAGCGCATAGGCCACCACGAGCGGCGGAGAGGCAAGGAAGTTCATTCGCACCAGGGGGTGAATGCGCCCTTCGAAGTTGCGATTTCCCGACAACACACTGGTGCCGACGACATTCGCTTTCTGCACCGCCTCTGCAATCTCCGGCTTCAGCGGTCCGGAGTTGCCGATACAGGTCGTGCAGCCGTAGCCGACGTTGTAGAAACCGACGGCCTCCAGGTCGTCGATGAGGCCTGCCTTTTCGAGGTAGTCCGTTACGACCCGCGAACCCGGGGCGAGGCTGGTCTTGACCCACGGCTGTGCTTTCAGCCCCCGGGCTGCCGCATTCCGCGCGAGAAGTCCGGCCGCCAGCATGACGGCGGGGTTCGACGTGTTGGTGCAGCTGGTGATGGCCGCGATCAGGATCGCGCCGTCACGGATTTCGACGTCCTTGCCATCGACTTTGGCCTTGGCGCTGCCGCTTTCCTTGCGATCCGCGATCGCTGCTTTCAGGTGTTTGCCATAGGTCTTCGCGGCGGCGCTCAACGCGATGCGATCCTGTGGACGCTTCGGTCCTGCGATGCTCGGCTCAACGGTCGACATGTCCAGTTCGAGTGTGTCGCTGTAGATTGCGTCCGGCTGTCCGTCATTGCGCCACAGGCCCTGTTCTTTCGCATACGCCTCGATGAGCCGGATCTGATCGCCATCCCGCCCGGACAGCTCTAGGTATCGAATTGTCTCGCCGTCGATCGGGAAAATCGCGCAGGTCGATCCGAATTCCGGGGACATATTGCCAATCGTCGCACGATCCGCGAGCGGCAACTGGCCGAGCCCATCGCCGAAGAACTCGACGAATTTGCCGACCACGCCCTTCTCTCTGAGCATCTCGGTGACGGTCAGAACCAGGTCGGTGGCGGTGGTGCCTTCCCTTAGCTTGCCGACCAGCTTGAAGCCGACGACGTTGGGGATCAGCATGGTGATCGGTTGTCCGAGCATTGCGGCCTCGGCTTCGATACCGCCGACGCCCCAGCCAAGAACGCCGAGACCGTTGATCATCGTTGTGTGGGAGTCGGTACCGACGACGGTGTCCGGGTACGCGACGTGGCGGCCCTGCTTCTCGGCGTCGAAGACCACGCGACTCAGGTATTCCAGGTTTACCTGGTGGACGATGCCGGTATTCGGGGGAACCACGCGAAAATTGTCGAACGCGGACTGGCCCCAGCGCAGGAACGAATAGCGTTCCTTGTTGCGCTGAAACTCGATCTTGTTGTTGAGGTCGAGGGCATTGGCGGCGCCGTAGTTGTCCACCTGCACGGAGTGATCGATGACCAGCTCGGCCGGCGACAGGGGATTGATACTGCTGGCGGAGCCTCCCAGCTTCACGACCGCGTCGCGCATGGCCGCGAGGTCGACGACCGCCGGCACACCGGTGAAGTCCTGAAGAATGACGCGCGCCGGCGTAAAGGAAATCTCGGTGCTCGGCGCGGCCTTCGCGTCCCAGTTTGCCAGCGCGAGAATGTCGTCGCGCGTTACGTCACGGCCATCTTCATGCCGCAGCAGATTCTCGAGCAGGATCTTCAGGGAATAGGGCAGCCGCTTCACATGGCCCTCTGTAACGGCGTCGAGGCGAAAGATTTCGAATTCGTTATCACCGACCGCAAGCGTTGAGCGAGCGCCAAAACTGTCCGTCATTGTCTGTTCTCCGGGGGGTTGCAGGTTTTCCTGGCGGCCGGGGAGCCGCCGGGGTGCGCATTATAACGAATGGTCCCGACTTTCGCTCAGCGACTTTCGTCGATCACGGCCCCGCCCAGGCAGCGTTCGCCGTCGTAAAACACCACGAACTGGCCGGGCGCGATGGCCTTTTGTGGCTCGTCGAATCGGACCTCGAGCCCGGCGGTTCCCTGTAAGCTGACCAGGCAGTCCTGGTCCTGCTGCCGGTAGCGGATCTTGGCCCGGCAGCGCAAGCCGTCCCGCAACCCGGCCGGGGCTGCGCCTATCCAGCTCGCGTCCGTTGCGATCAGGCGGTCGCTAAACAGCCGCTCGTGCTCACCCTGCGCCACGATAAGGACATTGCCGGCGAGGTCTTTGTCGACGACGTACCAGGGTTCCTCACCACTGTCCCTGCGGCCACCGACCCCGAGGCCCTGCCGCTGACCGAGCGTGTAGTACATGAGCCCGTCATGCGTGCCGACGTCGACGCCTCCCGTGTCTCGTATCGGTCCGGGATTGGCGGGCAGGTAGTGACTGAGGAACTCACGGAAGGGACGCTCGCCGATAAAGCAGATCCCGGTACTGTCCTTCTTGTCATGAATCGTAAGGCCTTCGTCACGGGCTATCCGGCGCACCTCGGCTTTTTCGAGGTCGCCCAGCGGAAAAACCGTCTCCGCGAGTGCGTCCGCGCTGACCGCGTGCAGGAAGTAACTCTGGTCCTTACCCGGGTCCCTGCCTTTGAGCAGCGCGCCATGATCATCGATCGTTGTCGAGCGCGCGTAGTGCCCGGTTGCAAGCAGGTCCCCTCCGAGGCGCCTGGCGTAATCGCGGAAGACACCGAACTTGATCTCGCGGTTGCAGAGTACGTCCGGATTCGGGGTACGACCTGCGCGGTACTCATTGAGGAAGTACTCGAAGACCTGCTCGCGATACTGCTTCGCGAAATTGGCCGGGTGTAGCGGGATGTCCAACTGCTCGCAGACCCTGCGCGCATCCTGCAGGTCCTCCGCTGCCGTGCAGTAGCCGTCGTCGTCTTCCCAGTTGGTCATGTGCAAAGCGTGTACGTCAGCGCCGGCGTCTTTCAGCAGGACCGCGGCCACAGCCGAGTCCACGCCGCCGGAGAGACCCAGGATTACCCGTTTATTTGCAGCGCGTTTTGCGAGTGAAGTGGCCATAGGCCGCGCATTCTACTGCAGCGGGCGTGCCTGAGCGACCGCCAGGGGGTCATGGCGACATCCGTATTCGGGTGTGTCTCGCCCGATTGCAGCACGCCAGTAACGTAAATCCTTTTTCATAATTCGCGCGCCAATTCGGCTCCGCAATTCGCAGATCCACCTACACAAAGCGCGTCAACGCGAGCCCATCTCTGGCGTTGAAAAGGCGCACACCCCCTGGAGGAGGACAACCATGAAAGCAATGACGACAATTACACTACTTGCGGCTGCGGCATTGACGCTTGCGTCCGTATCGGCCGTCGCACAGGGCGCGCGACAAGGGCAGGGCGCCCAGGCTCCGGATCGTGCCCAGGTCGAGCGCGGCCAAAAGGACTTCGATAGGGATCGCCTGAGGGATCGCGATGGAATTACGGCGCCCGAGCACGACCGGGACCGAATCCGTGATCAGGATCGCACCCATGTTCCGGATCACGCCAAGCTCGGCGAGAACGGAATCTATGGAGGCCAGCTCATGAGCGTGGAAGAGCGCAATCAGTACCGTGAGCAGCTGCGGCTGACCGAATCGGATCCACAAGCCCGGGGCAAATTCATGGCGCAGCACCAGGAGATGATGCAGGCGCGCGCAGAACAGCAAGGTGTAGACCCTGCTTCTCTTGGTGTCGGCCCGAAATACGGCAATGGCATCTACGGCGGCAACCTGATGAGCGTTGAAGAGCGCAATCAATACCGCGAACAGCTGAGGCTGACCGAATCGGATCCACAAGCCCGGACCAGGTTCCAGGCGCAGCACCAGGAAAAGATGCAGGCACGCGCGAAACAGATGGGCGTGGAAATCGAACCGACGACGGAATCGGAAGAAGCGGAATAGCGCGCAAGGTGTGGGAGGGGCTGTGGCATGCAGCCCCTTCTTTCGACAGGCCGAAGATCCGAATCGATGTAACAGCCTGAGCTGCGGCAAAATGTTATTGTCTCGCCTGTATGGGGAGGCATGCAGCATGGGGAACCTGTTTACTGAGCTAAAGCGGCGCAACGTCGTTCGGGTTGGTATTGCGTATATCGTGCTGGGTTGGGTCGCCCTGCAGGTCGGCGACATACTTTTCGACATGTTCGAGGCGCCGGCGTGGGTCGGAAAGACGTTCGCGGCGCTATTGTTGCTCGGCTTCCCGTTCGCCTGCCTGTTCGCCTGGGCGTTCGAACTGACGCCCGAGGGCGTCAAAAAGACGGCGGAGGTCGATCGTTCTGCCTCGGTCACGCACTCGACGGGGAAGAGGCTCAACATCGTCATTATCGTTGCGCTGGTCGGCGCACTGGGCTATTTCATCTGGGAGCGGCAGGGTCTTGTCGGCGTTGCCGAGGATGGCGCGGTCGCGCTGGATCGTTCGATAGCCGTACTGCCGTTCGTCAACATGTCGTCCGACAAGGAGCAGGAGTGGTTCGCCGATGGCCTGACCGAGGAGATCCTGAATTCGCTGGCACGCACGCCGGACCTCCTGGTCGCATCGCGAACGTCGTCGTTTCAGTACAAGGGTCAGAACACGGATATATCGGTAATCGCGCGGGCGCTCGGTGTAGCCCATGTACTCGAGGGCTCAGTCCGACGCGGCGGCGATCGCCTGCGGGTGACCGCGCAGCTCATTCGCGCCAGCGACGGATTCCACCTCTGGTCGGAAACCTTCGACCGCAAGCCGGAGGACGTCATCGCGATTCAGGAGGACGTCGCGTTCGAGATCGCCAATGCGCTCGAAACGGCAATGGATCCCGACGCGCTGAAAGAAATGGTCTCCGCCGGTACCTCATCGGTCCCGGCCTACGAGGCCTACCTCGAGGGACTGGCCCTCGACGATGTCGTCGGCTCTACCGGGAATCCTGCCCGGTGGGCGGAAGCCGTGGAGGCCTACGAACGAGCGACGGCGCTGGACGAGAATTTCTCACAGGCCTACCTGTACCAGGTTTTCTTCTGGCGCTCCCAACTTCGCCTCACCAATATCGGTGGCAACGTCTCGGCGCTGCCCGAAGAGGAAAGACTTCGGCGACTCATGATCGCCATCGAGGCGGGCCGGCGCTCGGCGCGTGATCGGGTTGCGGCGGCGCAATTTGACGCGCTGAAAGCCGAGGCCGAGTTTCGCTTTCGCGACGCGATCCGTTTTTCCGAAACCTATCTCGAGGCTCATCCCTATGACATCGAGGGTCTCAACAGCCTGGTGAGAAACGCGTCCGTGTTGCGAGACCGGCGTCCGGTCGAGAAGCATCTCGAACAGATTCGGCGGGTCGTAAGCGAAGACCCCCTGGCGTTGAACGCCTTGCTCAATAACCTGTTGTTCGTGGGCCTGGAAGAAGAGGCGCTTTCACTGGCACGCAACTCGGTTACGCGATTCCCTGAACACGCCTACATTCTCTACCAGTCTCACCGGGTTTATCTCTGGAGCGGACTTGTCGACGAGGGTCGTGCGCTGCTGGACAAGTTGTTGCGCAGTGACTTCGCGCGCGACAGCCTGGAGTTGGCCAGGTTGAGGCAGGCCTGTGCCGAGAGCGATGTTGCGTCGGCGAATACGATTGCGGACAACATCCTGGCGGCGGATGAGCGGGACCTGAGCATCGCTTACATTACACTGCAAATCATGAACAAGCCCGAGGATGCGAACCAGTTGCTGATCGACGCGAGGCTCGACTTGCGGGGTATGAGCGGTTTCATGAACTATCCGTACTTCGATCCCGGTTACTTTCCGGAGGTGACACGGGTTCTCGAGGAACAATCGGCGGAGCGTCAGTACATCGACGGCCCGCCGTATCGTTGCGGGCTAGACCAGGTCGGCGGCGGCTAGCACTCGCTGCACGTTCTGCTGCAGCGGCAGCATGGCGCTCAGCAAGGCATCCGACTGGCGCCTCCCGGAAACGTAGTCCTGCACGCAGCGCAGCACGGCGGGGGAACGCAGCATTGTTTTTCGATGCGCGATTTCGTCAACCGTCAGCCAGCGTCGGCCGATAATACCGTCGTCGAGTTGCCGCTGTTCGTTGCAGCGCAGAAATTCGGCGGCGTACACGATGCGCAGGAATTGCTGGCGCGTTTGTGGATGAATCCAGAGATAGACACCGACGAGTTCGCCGCAGCTTACATCGCAGGCGGTTTCCTCGAGGGTCTCGCGAATGACCGCCTGCTCCGGTGATTCGCCGCCCTCGATGTGGCCACCGGGCTGGCTCAACACGCGCCGCCCGGACGCGTGCTCCTCGACAAGGAGAAACTGGCCATCGTTTTCTATGACAGCGGCGACTGTCAGGTCGGTAGGATACATTGTTGCCTAGATGCCGAGCTGGCGAAATTCGGTTGCGACTTCGCTGGCCAACCAGATCTCGTCGAACATCTTGCTGTACAGCCTGGCAACGGCGGGTTCGTGCGTGTCGGCTATACCTTCCCAGCGACTCGCCTGCAGTCGATACACGAGTGCCGTTTCATCGGCAATGCAAAACGCTTCAGCGTGCGTTCTTAAGTCCTCACGAACGTGCCGAAATTCGATATAGGTGTTGAGTCGTCGACCGAGATGCACGAAGTTGTTGCCGTTTTTTACTGCGCGTGTCGGATCAGAAATGAGAACACGAATACGTGCATAGGTTTGTGACAGCACAAGGCGCTTGACGATTTCCAGGAACTCCGGATCGTCGTAAATGCCGGGCTCCAGGTCGTGCGTGAAAATGGAAACCTTGCGCGATGCCTCGCGTACCACCTCCATAGCGGCCTGGCGCATTTCTTCTTTCGTTGAAATGACCCAGCGCTTGCTGTTCTGCTCTGCGTGTTCCATAGGCACACCATATTACCGGCGAGTGCTCGGCGAACTTGCCAACTGCGTCACGTTTTGATGCATATTTCCCAGTTGCAAATCATTCGCATCCCGCGTCATCCGTGGGTTTCAGCCGCCCTGGTCGCTGCGTACCAAAGGCTTTTTTGTTTACATATGGTCAATCCGGTTCAGGCAGCGCAAAGGCGCCCCGGGCCAGCAGCCACCGCAGGATTGGCTCAGCCATTTCGGCCGCCGCGGTTCGATCGAGCCTTCGACGTGCGCAGAGCGTGGCGACCGACTGCCGTTCGCTCTCGCCAAGTGGTCGCGCCGCGCCGTTCACGTAGACGGCGTCATCGTCGTAGGCAATCCGCGCCATGCCGTGAAGCCGTAGCGGCAGGGCCGCGCCCAGTATCCTCGCTATTTCAGCCTTGCCCGGAACATCGGGTCGCAGCCAGGGCTTCAAATCCGTGACCTCGGTGCCCAGGCGTTTGGCGCGGGTACCGGCGCGGCGTTTTGCTTCGGCGGAGATGTAGCCCGGTCGAACCTCGGACAACGCGAGGTCCGGGTCCGCGTAGAACGAGGGTGCGCGCATGCCAATTGAATACGTGATGCAGGCCCTTCGCGCCGTGCCCCAGTGCGCGATGCCGGGGGGCAGGTAGAGCACGTCGCCTTTACTCGCAAGCCTGGTCTCGCCGTGATCGAACTCCCGCAAAAGCGCCAGGTCGTCGCTCGCTGACGGGTCCTCGTCGACAGGCTGTTCCGTGTAACGCCACTCGCGTATCCCGATACCCTGGCACAGGAATACATCATAGTTATCCCGGTGGGGGCCCACACCACCTCCGGGCGCGGCGAAGCTGATCATCAGGTCGTCAATGCGCCAGTCCGGGACAAAGGGTACCTGTGCAAACAGGCGGCGCATCGCTGGCAGGTGTTTGTCGACGTCATGGACGAGCAGCGACCAGTCGCGACCTGGCAGCGCCTGCAGGAATGCGGTATCGAACGGTCCCGACTCGGCACGATAGCGCGTCTGGCCGTTGTCACGTTCGGTGAAGACGAGTCGCGATTCGACATCCTGTAGCGTTGCGAGCCAGGCAAGTTCGTTGCGGGACATGGACGGCCGCATCGGCTCGATGCCGCCGGCGATGAACAGCGGGGCCTTTTGCCAGTGACGGCTAAGGAACGTTTTTGCCGTGAGCCCGCCGGGAAAGCTAATCATGACCGGCCTGGTCAGATGTCGCGTGCCTGTTTCGCCGCGAGCCCGAGGTAGGTTTCCGGCGTCAACACGCGCAGTCGCTGCTTCTCGGCCTGCGGAATGTCGAGCGTGTCGATAAAGCCGAGCAGAACATCCTGCGTGACAGCCTGGCCACGCGTCAGAGCCTTGAGCTTTTCGTAAGGCTCGGGGATACCATAGCGGCGCATGACCGTCTGTACCGCTTCGGCAAGCACTTCCCAGGCAGTCGACACGTCCGCATGTATGAGCGAGCGATTAATCTGCAGCTTGCCGACGCCTTTCTT
>JBFELT010000084.1:0-12944 GCA_041552015.1 Woeseiaceae bacterium | reverse complement strand
GTTGCAGTGTTTCAGGATGTCGGCTATCTCGTCCGTCGTGCCGGGCATCAGCAGCGCCTTCGCGCGCATCGGTGCGCTGTTCCAGTAGCTGGTCGCACGACCGGAAATCGATTCCCCATCCAGCAGGCGGCCTTCGCCGACAATCTCAATTAATGCGGAACTGGAATTCGCCATGGGTAGATCCCTGCAACCGGACGGTGTTTTAAAACCAACATTATCCTAGAATCGGCTGACTCATACCATGCCGGCCTCCTGAGCGGTAATAGCAAAGGCACTCATGACCCGCCGAATCTCCGTTCAAACCGAAACGTGGCCCGCGCTGCTTCCGTTTCGGATCACCAACGTCACGTTCGACGAGTTTCCGCTTATCGTTTGCGAAATTGAAGAAGACGGCCTGACGGGCCGCGGCGAAGCACTCGGTGTTTACTACTTCGATGAAACGCCTGTATCGATGTCGGCACAAATCGACGGTATTGCCAAACAGCTCGCGGCGGGCGCCGATCGGCAGGAACTGCTCGGGCTGCTGCCGCCGGGAGGCGCGCGTTTCGCCGTCGATTCCGCATTGTGGGACCTCGAGGCCCGGCTCGGCGGCTTTTCGGTTTGGACCGCTGCCGGCGTTGATGCCCGGCCGGTCGAAACGGTGTTCACCATCGGTCTCGAGGCGGAACCCGGGGACATGGCGGCGAAAGCGGCGGCGGCACGAGGCTATACCTTGCTCAAGGTGAAACTGGACAGCGATCGTCCGGCGGAGCGCATCGCGGCGATTCGTGCCGCGCGTCCGGATGTGCGAATCATTATCGACGCCAACCAGGGCTGGTCCTTCGATCAGCTGCGCCTCGTCGCCCCGGAGCTGCATGAACTCGGCGTCCTGATGATCGAGCAGCCGCTACCGCGCGGCGGCGACGCGGCACTTCAGAACTACAGCTCCCCGATACCGCTGTGCGCCGATGAGTCCTGCCTGCACCTTGGCGAGCTGGAGCCCATTGCGGCGCGTTACCAGATGATCAACATCAAGCTCGACAAGACCGGCGGCCTGACGCACGCGCTCGAGCTGGCGAAAGCCGCGCGGAGCCGCGGCCTCCGTCTGATGGTGGGCTGCATGGGCGGCACCTCCTTGTCCATGGCGCCGTCACACGTGCTTGCACAACTGTGCGATTTCGTGGACATCGACGGCCCGTTGCTGATCGGCCGCGACCGGCCCGGCGGCCTCGTCTACGACGGCGGCACCGTATCCCTTCCGTCGGCGCGCTTCTGGGGCGTCGCCAGCGACTAACCGGGCTTCCCGTCGATGCGCGGCTTCAGCAACATCGGCGCGTAGCGAACCAGGAAGACGGCGAAGGCCAGCACCCACAGGCCGCCCGAAATAAGGACGAGCGCCGTGTACCAGGTATCGGCGAGCGCCCCGGCACTGACGCGAACGATGGCGGCGAGCTGCAGCAACAGGTAGGCGCCCATGTCGCTGCCACTCGCCCGCAACGGTCGCCCCGTGTGCCCGAGGGCGCTGCGCATCATCATCGCCAGCATCAGCGAACTGATCGCACCCATGGTCAGCGCATGGATCCATGCCGCCTGGCCGACGATTCCGTATTGCGCCAGCGCACGCAGAAACAGTGCCAAAGGCAGCCACGAATAGGCGAGCGGCATCATCCAGAGGAGTGTATTGGATGCGGTCGTTTGCGGCTGCCACAGGGCGAGCCTGAATGCGTGGGAGACGGCGGCGACAATCATCAGCGCGGCCGGTATCGAAATCGGCACCGGAAACCAGTCGCCGATCAGTCGGACGGCAACAATTGAAAGCAGCGACCCGAACGCGACGAACTCCAGCCAGCCGGCATGTCGCGGCGCCGAATCGGGAAATGCGTTCCTGGTGAACGTCGGTATGACACGGCCGGCCACGAGTGCGAGCACGATGGTGATCAGGTCCAGCGCGGCAATCACCATCGTGTACGCCAGCCAGGCCGGCAGCGGGCCCAGCGACGCCAGGTGATACACGACATTCGCCGACGTGATCAGCAGCAGCAGACCCACGATCTTGTAGTTGCGCCGGTTGCGGCTTCTGAAGATGGGCAGGGCACAGACGAGAGCCACCAGCGGAACGAACACAAGGTCGACGGCCGCCGCCAGCAATGGCGGCCCGCTGATAACCATCGCCCGCCCGAGAACCCAGGTGAGGGCCAGCGCCGCGAGTCCCCGCCCGGTTGGCGTCGGCAGGCCGGTCCAGTTGCGTACGGCGGTCAGCAGAAATCCGGCCATCACCGCCATGGCGAAGCCGAATACCATCTCATGGCTGTGCCAGAAGAAACCGCGCAGGTAGCCGCCCGCAAGATACACGCCCGAAAAATTCAACATCCAGAACGCGACCGCCGCTACCGCAAACAGCCCGGCAAGCAGGTAGAACGGCCGGAAACCCAGCGCGAAAGGTACGCCCGGATTACGCATGGCGAAACCAGCTCTGCGTCGACAGGCAGAAGCGAACCAGCATCAACATGAGAGGCACCTCGATCAGTACCCCGACAACGGTTGCCAGCGCAGCGCCGGAAGATAGCCCGTACAGCATAGCCGCCGTCGCAATGGCGACTTCGAAATGGTTCGATGCGCCAATTAACGCCGTCGGCGCAGCGTTTTCGTAAGTCAGGCCAAGCAGCTTCGATGCACCGTAGCCGAGCGCAAAAATGAGCACCGTCTGCACGAACAAGGGAATGGCAATCCACAGTATCGTCAGCGGGTTCTGCACGATCGTCTCGCCCTTGAACGAGAACAGCAGGATAAGCGTAACCAGCAGCGCCGTGATCGTTACCGGCGTAAGAAGATGCAGGAACCTCTCCCGGAACCAGGTCTCGCCTTTGGCCGCGATGATCCATCTGCGGGACGCATAGCCACAGACCAGCGGTAGCGCAACATACACACCAATCGACAGCAGCAGTGCCTGCCAGGGAACGGGAAGCTTGCCGACGCCCAGCAGGAATCCGCCAAGGAAACCGAACAGCAGCAACATCGTCAGCGAGTTGATGGCGACCATGACTAGCGTATGGCCATCGTTACCTTTCGACAGATAACCCCAGACCAGCACCATGGCCGTGCAGGGCGCGATGCCGAGCAGGATGCAGCCGGCCAGGTAGCTGCGCCACAGCGGCACTTCGAGCATCTTCACGCCATCGACCAGCACGACCTTGCCGGCACCATAGACTTCGCCTGCCAGCATGTCCTTGCCCAGCGGCATCCTGACGAGATCGACCGCATCGGGTCCGATGAATTTCAAAAACAGCGTGACGAGAAAGAAACTCGCGATCGCGTACATCGTGAACGGCTTGATCGCCCAGTTGATGAACAGCGTCAGGCCGACCGGTTTGGCCGCTTTGCCGGCTCTTACGACCTCGTGAAAATCGATCTTGACCATGATCGGATACATCATGAGGAACAGGCAGATCGCGATCGGGATGGAGACGATGGGCGCATCATTCACGGTAATGGCCATGCCATCCAGCGCAAGCGCAACTTCCGGCGCGAGCTTGCCGAGGGCGATGCCGAGGCCGATGCAGACGAGGACCCAGACGGTCAGGTAGCGCTCGAAAAAGTTCATGAGGTCGGCAGTGTCCCTTGCGGCTGACTGAGGACCGGATCTTCCACTGTTTTGCCCGCCGTTCCTAGTCCGCATGGCCCCGGCCACTATCGGCGGCCACGTTCAGATATGCGGGCGCCGGCCGATAAATCCCTTTGGAGCACCGCCCGGTGTCGAGCATCGGTGGCCGATGATTATGTAAAAAGGGTTTGGAATTTTCAGCAATGGCGGCACGAGCGCAACACATCAGCACGCATCGGGCGCTCGTCGTCGAAGATAACGAGCACGTCTGCTACATGCTCGAATTCATTCTGCGGCGTGCGGGCTACGAAGTCATCGCCGTCCACAATGGCCGTGACGCCCAGGCCGCTATCGAAAACCTCGCCCCGGTTGACGTGGTGTTGCTGGACCTGATGCTGCCCTATGTTTCAGGCTATCAACTGATTTCGGAGCTGCGAGACGACCTTCGCTGGCAGCACGTGCCGATCGTCGTCATTTCAGGACGAGTGCTTGAACAGGATATCGTCGAAGCGCTCGACCTGGGCGCAAACGACTACGTCACCAAGCCGTTCCGTCCCGAAGAACTGCTCGCTCGATTGCGGCGCGTCGTTGCTGATCACGAGCGCCTGGGCCCGTCTCATGAATAGGCGGGCCGGAATCCGGGCATCGCTGATTGCGGTCGTTTCGCTGCTTGCCGCACAGGTGGCGGCCGAAGACCCCACCGTCAATGACAGGCCGGAGGCGCAATCGCCGACGCCCGCGCAGCGTTTTGACGAGGTGCGCTCCCTCAGAAATCAGGGCGATACTGACGCTGCGCTGGTCAGCATCGATGCCCTGCGCGCGGAATTTCCACACGACGTCGATTACGTGCTGGCGCGTGCCCAGCTGCTGTCGCAGCTGCAGCGCGATGACGAGGCGCTTGACGAGCTCTCGATCGCCACGGCGCTCGCGCCGGACTACGAGGCTGTCTGGGAACTCCGATTTCGCTTGCTGGGACGCAGCGCGGACGAAGCCGCGTCGGCGTGGCGCGTTGAGCTTGAAAAGGAGGCGGCGCGCCGTTTTCCCGAGGCGACGTGGTGGAAGACACCGGCCGTCGAGGACGTGAGCCAGTGGACGCTGCTGGTGGGCGCCGGGTACGAAAACCTGAGCAATGGCTTGCCGAGCTGGGACTCGCAGTTTGTCGAAATACAACACAAGCAGGACGCGTTCCGCCGATACCACCTGAGGCTTGGACGCGACGCTCGATATGCCGAAACCGACATTTCCATCGGTCTCGGCGCGGAACGTGCCTGGGAGTCGGGCTGGTTCGCCGGACTCGACCTCGCCAGCGCCGGCAGCCCCGCGTATCAACCCGAACTCGCTGCCAGCGCCCACGTCGGCAAGACGCTTTCGGATGGCTGGGTCGTCGACCTGCGCTACCGCCAGCGCGCCTATGCCGATACCGATGTCGGCGGCGCAATTGGCACGGTCGAAAAATACTATGGAGACTATCGTTTTGCCTATGGCGTTGGATGGTCCCGCCTGCAGGGTGCGTCCAGCTTTGTTAATCACGTGGCCACCATCAACCGGTACTACGGCGAGAAGGCGAGCATCGGGCTTACGATCAACACCGGCAAGGAAGCAGAACTGCTCGGCAGCCGCCAGGTCCTGGAGACCGATGTCCGGGGCCTCACGCTAAGCGGACGCCGGGAGCTCACTCAGCGAATCGGCCTGCAATGGTGGTTGGGTCTGCACGACCAGGGGGACTACTACAGGAGGCGCTTCGTTGGACTGGCTGTTTCGATCCGACTTTGACGGCATTACGACCGCTGCCCTTTGGTCGATCGCCGCGGTCCTCGCGACGACGCTCATCCTGTTCGCCTATACGATCGCCTTGCGTGTTGCCACGATCCTGGGCCAGCGGCGGCGTGCCAGGTTCATCGGCATTTGGCGCAACGTATTCGCGAACGCGATGCTGTCGAAAGACGCCGCCGAAAATTGCGTGCTTCCGCGCATTGGCGCCAGTGACAGGACCGATCTTCTCGAAGAATGGAATCATGCCCGCAGCATTGTCGAGGGCAGCGCCGCCGATAACCTGATCGTCCTCGCCCGCAGAGCCGGCGTACCGGCGCTCGCGCTGAAGCGACTCAACAAACGTCGCATTCGCCCGCAAATCCTCGCCGTGCAGACCTTCGGTCACCTCAGGGATCGTGAGCGGCGTGAAATCGTCCGACGACTTGTCGATCATGACAACACTGCGCTATCAATCACCGCGGCCGTCGCGCTGGTGGAGATCGACGCGGACTTTGCGATACCGATCATAGTCCCGATGATCGAGAAACGCAGGGACTGGCCAAAGAATCGCGTGTCCATCCTGCTTCGCATGGCCGGCAGCGAGCGAATCAGCGAACCGATGTACCGCGCAATTCGCTCCGCGGACGACAGGAACACGACCTATCTCCTGCAGTTCGCGCAACTCGTCGACGCCGAGGTGCTGGATGCGCTCGTGAATGACCTGCTGCGCAGCAGCAACGACCCGGGTGTTCTGAATGCCGCGCTGAAACTGGTCAGCGGATTCAGCGGCGTGCCGCGCATAGCCGCGCTCACTCAGCACAATGCCTGGTTTGTGCGTATGCAGTCGGCCAAGGTGCTGGGGCGGATCGGGCAGGAAGAACATCTCTCGCTGCTCGAAGCCCTGCTCGACGACAGGGAATGGTGGGTTCGATATCGTGCCGCCCAGGCAATTACCGCCCTGCCGTTCCTCGGCCCCAACCACCTGCGGCAAATGCGTGACGAGCAGACTGATCCCTATGCCGCAGACATCCTGCAGCAGGCCTTTGCGGAGGTGGGCCTCGCATGACGTTGCAGGACATCGTGCTGTCCGGACAGTGGGTGTTTCTTGCCTACTTCGTCGGAATCAATGTCGGCTACCTGTTGCAGAACGTCGTCGCCGCCTTCGGCATACGCCGCTACCTGCAAACGGCCGAGCAGTACGAGGCCGAAAGCGTCTTTTCGTCGCTCGATATTCCCATCAGCGTTGTTGTGCCCGCATTTAACGAATCCGCCTCGATCATTACCTCGGTCAAGGCGATGTTGCAGCTGGAGTATCCGCAATACGAGCTGATCGTCGTGAACGACGGTTCGACGGATGACACGCTGGAGAAACTGGTCGAGGAATTTCGCATGCAGGCGTTTCCGGAAGCGTATCGTGCGAGGGTGCCGTGCGCAGAGGTTCGTGGCATCTACAAGTCGACACGACAAAGCAACCTGCGAGTCGTCGACAAGGTGAATGGCGGCAGCAAGGCCGATGCGTCGAACGCCGGCATTAACGTGGCCCGGTACCCTTTGGTCTGTGTCGTCGATGCGGATTCGGTGCTTCAGCCGGATGCTTTGCGGCGTGTCGTGCAGCCCTATCTCGAAAACCCGACAACGGTCGCCGTCGGCGGCACCGTCAGGATCTCGAACGGCTGCACGGTGCGCCAGGGTTTCCTGGAGAAAGTCGCGCTGCCATCAAATTATCTTGCGCTGGTGCAGGTCGTCGAATACCTGCGCGCTTTCCTGTTCGGCCGCATGGGCTGGTCACCCATTAACGGCTTGCTGATCATTTCCGGCGCGTTCGGTCTGTTTCACAAGGAAACGCTCGTCGAGGCAGGCGGTTACAACCCGGACGCCGTTGGCGAGGATATGGAGCTGGTGTTGCGCCTGCATCGCCTCATGAAAGCCAAGCGCCAGCCCTACCGAATCACGTTCGTCCCGGACCCGGTTTGCTGGACCGATGCGCCGACAAGTCTGCGCGACCTGAAAAGCCAGCGGGTTCGATGGCAGCACGGCCTTGGCCAGGCGCTTGCATTGAATAAATCGCTGATCACCAATGCCAGGGGCGGCGCTGTTTCCTGGGTTGCTATCCCGTTCTACCTGGTCTTCGAGCTGTTCGGGCCCATTGTCGAAGTCGCGGGCTACCTGTTCATCATCATTTGCGCGCTAATGGGCTGGATCGCCTGGCCGCAGGCCGGCATATTCCTGGGCCTGGCCATCGGCCTCGGCATCCTGTTGTCGACCAGCGCAATCATGCTCGAAGAGCTGTCGTTCCACATGTACCCGCGTTTCCGGCAACTCGCGCTGCTCTACCTGATCGCTATCGTCGAGAATTTCGGATTTCGGCAGCTCACCGCGTTCTGGCGCCTGCAGGGACTGATCCGCTGGTTCCGCGGCGGCAAGCACAAGTGGGAAACACTAACCCGGAGCGCGAACCTCGCCGACGAAACAAAGCCCGCCGGTCCCGTGAACTAGTACGGCTTGTACGGTCGTCTGAAGTGTACGAACAGACCGGCAACCAGGACCGCCAGCGATACCCACATCGAGATCCGCCAGTAGCTGGTCGCCGCTTCGATAATATCGAATTGCTCGACAAACACCGTTTCGCAGGCGCCGTCACCCGTGTCTGTGCGAGTGGTGCTGGTGCCGCGCTTGCCGCCCTTCTCGCTGCCGTAGCTCGCAAGATAGCCCTTCACGCGGATCTGGTCGCCGATCCGAATGGCTTTCACCTGGTCACGAATGAACTCGTCGTCCGAAATAAGGTGATTGTTCGACAGCTGCTGCATGTTGAACGCCTCCCACGCCTCGCTGTCCCGGGTCTGCACGTTGCAGGTGAAAATGCCGTTCCAGAACTTCAGCTTATGCAGCAGCTTGCTCGCCGCGCTGTCCCCCCAGATCACGCAGACATCCATCATGTTGAGGTGATCGTTGGCCAGGAAATGCATGCGGCTGTTGTCGTCATGGTGACGAAAGGACACCACCATACCGGCCAGTTCGTACTCGTATTCGGGCTCCACGCGATAGGCGACGCCGTTGAAGGCGGCATCGAATGGCCGGGCTCGAGTGGCAGTCTGCCGCGGCTCCGACAGCACCTCGGGTCGGAACTCCACGTTTCCCGGCAGCTCGTTACGATTCCAGAACGACACGAGTAGCCAGATAAAACTCCCGAAAATGACGATATTGCTGGGTTTCATCCCAATCTGCACCTAAAGAAACCGGTCGACAGGGCGATAGTACTAAAGGATTACTCTATTGGATCAGTCCATTGCTCAAAGCCGATCGAATTGGCCTCGTTATCGTGGTCGCGTCCTTGCTGGTCATCAGCGCCCTGGTCTGGCTGCTGTTTGGCAACCAGCGCGACAGCGAAATCGCGGATATTCGCACCCAGGGCGTCAGCCTGGCCCGCGCAATATCCGGCGTCCCCTATGAACAACTGGTGCCGGGTGGCCCACAGCAGGGCGTGCTGCAGACCGTCCTGCACGGTGTCGGCAACAAGAAGCTCGCCTACGTCACGATCAGCGATCCCCAGGGACTCACGATCACGGAGTCGGTCGCCGACGGCCTGATCACGCCGGCCGCGAAGATACCCAGCGAACCCAGTGCGTGGCTGGGGAACGTCGAGCGGACCGCGGGACCCGATCGCTTTATCGAGTTTCACGCGCCACTGCTGCAGGATGGCGAGCTGCAGGGCTTCGTGCGCCTCGGCTACTTCTACCCGAATGCCGGTCTCAGCCTCGAGCAGATGCCCTTCGTCGCGATGGTCGCACTGCCCGTGTTCCTGCTGGCGCCGTTCTTCTACCTGTTGCTGCGCATGGAGATACGTCCCATCCGCGCAGCGAATGACGAGATCAGCAAGCTCATCGATGGCGATGGCCTGCGGACCGTGGAAATCGCCGCAAGCGGCGAACTCGGCGAATTCATGCATCGTTTCAATCATTTCGTCGAGATGGCTTCCTCGAAGGTAAAAGCGCTCGAACAGGACAGGGAGCGCCTGCTTACGTCCAGCAAGCTGCTTTCCTACCGCAAGAATCGCGTCGAGACGGTTCTCGAAACGCTGCCGGAAGCCGTGATGATCCTCGACGAATCCGGGACCATCACGTTTGCGAACCAGAAGCTGGCGGCAATGTTCAACGTCTCGCAGGAAACCATCCTCACTCAGCCACCGCAGAGCTGGTGCGAACACGCGGATGTGCTGAACCTGATCACGCGCTTCCAGACGCAGGGTAAGGCGCGCAACTTCGCCGAAACCATGCGCTTTAGCACCGACTCTTCGGTCGCGCGGTCGGTCGCCACCAAGACGTACCCGCTGTTCGCAACCAAGAGCCCCAACTCGGCCCTTGGCACCTTGATCGTATTTCGCGACGAAACTCAGGAGGCGCTCGCGCGCCGCGCCAGGACCGAGTTCGTATCGCATCTCTCGCACGAGCTGAAGTCGCCGCTCAACGTGTTGGCGCTTTACAGCGAGTCGCTGCTGAGCAGTGCCGGCAAATCCCGTGAGCACCAGATCGAAGCCGCCAACGTCATTGCCGCCGAAGTCGATCGCCTGAGCAGCCTGATCACCAGCCTGCTCAGCATGACCCAAATCGAAAGCGGCAGCTTCACGCCGGACCGTAAGCTGGTGAAACTGCAGGATGTCGTCGCGGCGGCGTTCGAGGAGGCCAAGGCGATGGGCGCGGACAAGCGCTGCCGTTTCGAACTCAGGGCGCCCAAGGAAATGAATCCGCTGTTCGCCGACAAGGACCTGTTGCGCGTTGCCATTACCAACCTGATGAGCAATGCCGTCAAGTACAACAAGGAAGACGGCAGCGTCATCGTCACGATCGAGGATACCGAGGACGCCGTGCAGATTCGGGTTGCCGACACCGGCATCGGCATCGGCGAGGAAGAAGCCGCGCAGATCTTTGACAAGTTCTTTCGTTCCCGGGATGAACGTGTGCAGTCCGTTGGCGGGCATGGGCTGGGCCTTGCGCTTGCGAAACAGATTGTCGAACTGCACCACGGCACGCTGTTGCTGAACAGGGACCGTGACGAAGGCACGGAGTTCATCATCAACTTGTGGAAAGAAGCCACGGCCGTCCGGCAGGCGATATAACAAGGCCTAGTAATTATGAAGCGTATTCTCATTGTCGACGATCACGCAGCCGTCATCCGCGTATTGAAACTCGGAATCGAAGATGCCGGCTACGAGGTCGACACGGCATCCAACGGCGCCGAATGCCTGGCAAAGCTCTGCCAGTATCTCCCGGACTTCCTCGTCACCGACATCGATATGCCACGCATGTCCGGCAAGGAACTGTGCCAGGCCATCGAAGAGCAATTCCCCGACAGGGCGTTTCCGATCGTCGTACTGACATCCAGAACCGAGATGGAACATCGTGACTGGACGCGCGCCATCGACAACCTGACCTTTATGGAGAAGCCCGTCAGCGTGCGCCGCCTGCTCTCACATATTGGCAGCTGCCTGGCAGAGACGAATCCGGCCGCAGCAGCGCAATGAGCCTGAACATCCTCAAATCGCTGTCCATGAAGAAATATGAGCGTCTTCTGCCGCGCGTGTTTCCGGGCGTCGCGCGCCTCGAGGTTCGTGACCGCCAGGGCAACCTGATCTGGTACTGGTGCCCGCAAGACAGGCAACCGTGCAGCGACGATGAGCTGGAAAACAACCCGGTCGTCGCCTGGTCGAAGTTCGGCACCGGTATCGAACGCCGCCAGTTGCCGTCGGGTCGCCTGCAGGTCCGCGCGGCGCTGGCCACCAAGGGGTTTGGCCCGGTCGGTTGGCTGACCGCGGCTTACGACACACAGCAAAGCGTGCCGATGGCGTCCGCACCGGAGCCGCTGCGACGCGCCTTCGCCGACGCCCAGGTGTTCCTGCAGGAAGACATGGAACTGCAAACCGAGTGCAACCAGCTCGCCGCTGAACTTACCGAGCGTTATGAAGAACTGAATCTCGTTTACTCGACCAAAGACCAGATTGACTACTTCGAAGAGGGACAGGAGGCGCTGCAGCGGCTGGTGCACAACTGTGCCGACTATCTCGACGTCGGCATCGCCGCACTGATTTGTCGTGATCGCGGCATCAGCATTCACAACCTGAACAGCACCGAGGCGCCACCCGAAGCAGAAAAATTGCTGGAATTGTTTGCCACCACCGTCTACGACCGTGTCGAGTCACAGGTACAAAGCGTTATTCTCAACGATGCAGCCGATGACGAGCGCGCACGACTGCTCGGCGGGCGGAACGAAAACCTGCTCGCGTACCCGGTGATCGACGATCACGGCACGGCGATCGGTATGCTGGCCGTCGCTGCGCGTCACGACATGCACATTTTCTCCAACGGTGACCGAAACCTTCTCGAAGTAATGGCGAAGAAGGCGTCACGCATTATCCACACGCATCACGACTCACTGACCGGGCTGATGAACCGCAGCGGCTTCGAGTCCATGCTGATCTCATCGCTTGCAAGCACGCAGAGCAAGAACCTGACGCACATATTGCTGTACATCAACATCGACCAGCTGCACGTCGTAAACGACCTGATGGGATACCAGGAAGGCGACATGCTGATCCGCCGCATCGCCAAAGCGCTCAAGACGACACTGCGCGATACCGACATCGTGTCGCGCATCGGCGGTGGCGAATTCAGCGTGTTGTTGCCCAACTGCGATCTGCGGCAGGGCTACGCCGTCGCTGAAAAAGTGCAACAGGCGGTGCGTGAACTAAGCGTCGTTTCCGCGAAGCGTACACTGGATGTTTCCGCATGCGTGGGAATCTCCGTGGTGAATCGCGATGCCGAAGGCATCGTCGGCATCATGGCGTCCGCCGAGATCGCCTGCAAGAGCGCCAAGGACCAGGGCCGCGACCGTATCGAAGTCTTTGCGGAAGACAACACCACGCTGGTGCGTCGCAGCGAGGAAATCGAATGGATCGGGCGCGTCCAGGAAGCGCTGCGCGAGGATCAGTTCGTGCTGTACTGTCAGCCCGTCGTGCCAATTCAGAACGCCGGCGCCGCGCCGCACTTCGAGATACTGATACGCCTGCGCGACAAGGACGGCGAGATCCTGGCGCCTGTCGTGTTTCTGCCAGCCGCCGAGCGTTATCAGCTGATGCCGCTCGTAGATCACTGGGTCATCCACAACGCGCTGAAAACCCTGGGCGCCTGCTGGAAAACGCTGGCGACGGACGCGCCGGTCTTTTGCATCAACCTGTCCGGGCAGTCTTTTGCCAACCCCGGCTTCCAGGCATTCATCATCGACGAGATAAGCGATTCGGGCGTGCCGCCGCGGAATATCTGTTTCGAAGTAACGGAGACGGTCGCGATTTCGCACATCGACGACGCCATAACCTTCATGTCGGCGCTGCGACGATTTGGCTGCACCTTCTCACTGGACGACTTCGGCGCCGGCTTGAGTTCCTTCGGATACCTCAAAGTACTGCCCGTCGACTACCTGAAGATCGACGGCAGCTTCGTACGCGAGGTGACTACCGACGAGATCTCTCGCTCGATGGTCGACGCCATTAGCCAGATCGGCAAGACCATGGGCCTGTCGATCATTGCGGAGTTTGTCGGCGACGAGGCTACCAAGAACATTT
>JBFELT010000083.1:0-13062 GCA_041552015.1 Woeseiaceae bacterium | reverse complement strand
TGGAACTACTGTGCGTGGTGCCGGGAGCCGGTGCGACGGGAGTAAGATCGGGAGGATCAAGGATGCCGAAACGAGTCGAAGATCTCCTGTTGCTGGAGGCCGCCTTCGAGCCGCAGCAACTGGAAGCAGATGTCGCTGGCGGTGTGGCGGTCGCCTATTCCTGCAAAGATCCCCAGAAGGAGTCCGAGAATCAGGATACGGTCGGGATCATTCCCTATGGCCCTGCGGCCGCTGTGCTCGTCGTTGCCGATGGCGCCGGCGGTTTGCCGGCCGGCAAGCGGGCATCGCTAACCGCGGTGACGACGCTCGCCGAGTCGCTGCACGCCGCGATGAATCAAACCGCACTGCTGCGCACTGCCATCCTCAATGGCATCGAGGCGGCCAACAACGCGGTCCTGGCGCTGGCCAACGGATCGGCTACCACGATGACGGTGATAACCATTGAGGGACTGGTTGCCAGGTCCTATCAGATCGGCGACTCCGAGGCGATCATCGTTGGCCAGCGAGGCGTCATCAAGCTGCAGACCACCGCGCATTCACCGACGGGCTTCGCGGTTGAGGCTGGTTTTCTCGATGAGCGCGAGGCGCTGCATCATGAGGACAGGCATCTCGTTTCGAACTTCCTGGGAACCACTGACATGCGCATCGATGTGGGTGCCACGGTGCGGCTCAATCCGCGTGACACGGTCCTGGTGGCCAGCGACGGCCTCATGGACAACGTGCACGTCGACGAAATTATCGAATGCGTCCGAAAAGGACCGCTGACGACGGCGGCGAGCCGTGCGGTCGAAATGGCCAGTCAGCGGATGCAAACCTCGGACGACGGCCAGCCGAGCAAACCCGACGATCTGTCGCTCATCCTGTTTCGCAAGCCGACTTAATATTATCAAGGGTTTAAGTGTTGATCGCGCTCATGACGCGTATTATCGTCATCGCAGCGGAACATAAGGCTGTAATACCGCTCAAACAAGAGATTAGCTAGCGAAATCAGTCACATTCTCCACCGCGGCGGCCAGAGAGGCATACAGACAATGAACCGAAGCGATTCCTGCGCGTTATCGACATGGTTGGCGAAAGCCATTGTTGCCGTATCAGCGGCTTTCCTCGTTTCCGCATGCGCATCGGTGAGCACGAGCGGCGGCGGCGGCAGTGGCGGCTCGGGCGGCGGTATCAGCCTGCCGGGCGGCGGTTCGTCCGGCGGCGGCATGCCGGGCGGTTCGTCCGGTGGCGGTATGCCGGGTGGCTCGTCCGGTGGCGGAATGCCGGGTGGCTCCTCCGGCGGCGACATGCCGGGCGGTTCATCCGGCGGTGGAATGCCGGGCGGCTCGTCGGGAGGCTCGTCGGGAGGCTCGTCGGGAGGATCGTCGGGCGGCTCTGCCGGCGGCTCCTCGGGTGGCGGAATCTCCGGCCCGATGGACAGCGTCGAAACCGGCGCCGCGGAAGAATGCAACGACGGCGGCATGGTAGGCGGTGGTATCGGCGGCGGCATGGGCTGCGACAGCAGCGGCCAGTCCGGGGGCGTTGGTGAATTTCCCGGCGGCGATCCCGACCGCGCGGATCAGCTGGGCAAGGAGCTGGACGAATCCGTCGGCGGATTCGACGAAGTGCTGATGGAGGAGCAGCGTGAAATCGAGACCGTCAGTCGAAACACCGAAGGGTATGATTCCGGCTCGGGCGGCCGCTCCGGTGGCAATATCAGTCTCGGAGAGCAGGCTGCCGGTGCTCAGGGCGGTGCCAGCGGCGGCGGTGGCGGTGGCGGTGGCGGCGGATCCTCCGCGCCACGCAGCGATCCTCTTGAGGGCATGAGTAATTCCGAAATCGAAAAACGTACACCGGACGACATCGCCGTCATCATGGACGACGATATTGTGGCGAAGCAGCTGCGCGAAGCCGCCTTGTCCGAGGAAGATCCTGAGCTGCGCGAACGCCTCTGGGAGGAATACCGCAAGTACAAGGGAATGTAAGAGGTCGGTTTAGACACTATGGGCAGGATCTTAATACTCGTCGTTATCACGAGCCTGGCGGGCGCGGGCTGTTCGGTCAACGAGATCGTCGTCGCGGAGGAGACCGAGCTGCTGGTCGCCGAATCGCCTGTTGATGAGGCATTGCTGCTGGATATCGGCATCGTCGAATTTGATCCAGGCATTCCCGAGAACAACAATCCGGAAAAGAGCCGCGTGTTCGAAGAGATACGCAACGCCGAAGCGCGTTTTCTTGCCTACCATTTGAAGACGACACTGCAGGGAACCGGGCACTGGGGCGCCGTCCGCGTCATTCCGTCACGCAGCGCCTTTACCGATGTCGTTATCAGCGGCGTCATCGGAAAGTCCGACGGCGAATTTGTTACGCTCGATATATCCGTCGATGATGCGGCCGGGCGGCACTGGTTCAGCAAGGCCTACGAAACACGAACCGGCATGACTTCCTATTCGGAGCGGCGCGATCGCCGGCGAGATCCGTACCAGAAGGTCTTTAACGATATTGCCAATGATTTGCAGGCCTACGTCGCGCAATTGCCCGCGCGCCAGCTGAAACGGACACGCCAGATATCCGAGCTGCAATTTTTTTCCGACATGTCGCCGCTGGCCTATGGGGAACACCTGACCACGGACGAAGATGGCATTGTTCAGATCAGTCGACTACCGGCCGACAACGATCCGGGAGTAGTGCGTTTGCGCCAGATTCGCGAACGCGATCGACTGGTTGTCGATACGCTCAATGAGCACTACGCCAACTTCTACTACGGCATCTCTATTCCTTATCGCAGCTGGCGCAAGAACGCGCGCCAGGAGTCCATCAACTATCGTGAAGTGAAACGCTCCGCGCGCCTGCAGGCGCTCGTGGGTGTCGTCGTGTTGGCCGGATCGCTGGCGATCGACACCAACAGCTCATCGAGCAGCCGTACACGGCGAGTCAATCGCGGGCTGCAAAACATGGGTATTTACGAGGGTTTCAATCGCGTCATCGGCGGACTCCGACGTAACAGCGAGGCCGACCTGCATCTCGACACGATTGCCGAGCTTTCCGAGTCGTTCGGCGCGGAAGCGGCCCCTATGGTAGTCAACGTTGAAGGACAGGAACGCCGCCTTACCGGAACCGCGCAGGCGCAGTACGAAAGCTGGCGGAAGTTGCTCCGGGAGATCTACGAAGCGGAGACCGGATTCAGCGTAGCCAACGATACCGTTGCGCCGGTTCGTGCGGCTGAAGCCCCGCAATAGAATGGGCAGGACTGTTTCAGCACACGATGCATGAGCTCGAAAAAGGAACCCTGCTAGCGGAACGATACGAGCTGGACCGCTACCTCGGGGGCGGCGGGGAGGCTCAAACCTGGCTTGCGAAAGACCGACTGACCGGCTCGCGGGTTGCGCTGAAGATCGCCGCCGCAAGAGCCGGGGCCGCGGAGCGATTGCGGGCGGAATGGCAAACCAATATCCGCCTTATGCACGCCCATATTGCGCGGGCATTCGAGTTTCACGATGAGCCGGACGGCGCTTTCTACAGCCAGCAGTACGTCGACGGCGCCGACATCAGCGCGCTGGCCGGCAAGCCACCACAGCTGATTCTCGGTCCCATTGGACTGATTGCCGATGCGCTACGGTATGCACACGCCAAAGGGGTAGTGCACCGGGATATCAAGGCGAGCAATATTCTCCTCGATCGCAACGGTGCGCCGTATCTCGGCGATTTTGGTGTGGCCGCCCCTGTCGGTGCGCCGGGCACGGGTGGCTCACTGATCGCACAAAGCCCGCAGTCACTTCGCGGTGAAACGGCGCAGGCGGCGGACGACATATTTGCGTTGGGTGGATTGATCTACGAACTGATTGCCGGTCACTCGCCCTATTCGGGCGAAGACACCACCGGCGATATCGAGAGTTTCGTGCCGAACACCCTGACCTCCTCGGATGGCACTGCGCTGCCCGCTGCGCTGCAAACGCTGGTTTCGAAAATGCTCGACAAGGACGCAGCGAAACGGCCGACGGCAGAGCAGGTGGCCTCCGGATTAGAGGAGGCCGGTTTTCCACCCGGCCCGGCGAAAATCAAACTGGCGCGGTTCGAATCACTTCCGGATGAGCACGTACAGTCCGTGGAGTCCATTCAACCGGCTGCTCGATCCGCGAACGCAGTTCCCGAGGATTCCGCCGTATCGGCGGCTTCCGGAATCGACGGCAGGACCCTTGGCATAGCCCTGACGGTCGCGGTGTCCCTGTTGCTTGCTGTCGTTTTCGTCTTGCCTAAAATCGTCAGTACCGATGCCGAATCGAAGAAGCCTGGGCAGGCAACGGCGGCCGAGGACCTTCGCGCGAGGGAGCGGGCCGGCGTCGGGGCCGGGGAGGATGTGCCTGCGGACGAAGAGCCGTTGCTGGGAGCGCCTCGCGCCGCTCGCGAGTACGTCCCGGAGTCCCGCGGCACCGACGGCGAGGAAATCCTGTTCAACGAAAACCAGGCGGATTACAGCGGCCTCGATGAGGCGGGCAGGGCGCGCTTCAATGCCGAAATGACCGTCGGCGAGCTATTGTCGAATTTCGAGACGCTGGAACAGCGTGGCGTGCAGCGTTGGGCGGGACAGCAGTATCTTGAGGCAAAGGAGATCTATACCGAGGGTGACCGCTCTTACCTGGACCGGGACTATGTTGCGGCCCAGAGCCACTACCTGGAGGCGATTTCTGTTCTGGAACCGCTCTTCGATCGAATCGAGCCCGAGTTCCAGAAAGCGCTGTCCGGGGCCAAAGCGGCCTTCGATGCCGGTGACCGGGCGGAGGCGTTGCGTCTCTACGAGCTCGCGGTCGCGATCACAGCGAATCATCCCGAGGCGCGTGCGGGCTACGAGCGCGCCAGGAACATGGAGAGCGTGATGCGCCTCGTTGATCAGGGCCTCGAGCACGAAAAGCAGCTTGAACTGGAGGCGGCAGAAGCCAGTTTCATGCGAGCGGTCGAGCTCGATCCGCTGTGGCAGCCGGCGACTGACGGTCTCGCGCGCGTGCAACAGACGCGCACGCAAATGGCATTCGACCAGCGCATGAGCGAGGGACTCAATGCGCTGGCATCGAGCGACTACCTGGCGGCCCGTGCGGCATTTCGCATGGCCGAACAACTGATTCCCGGGTCCCCGGAACCGGCCGACGGTTTATTGCAGGTCGATCAGGGGCTACGTCTCGACAATATCGCCGTTCTCGAACAGGAGGCGCGCTCGTTGGAGCAGGACGAGCACTGGGAGGCCGCCGCGACCACCTACGAAGAGATACTGAAGATTGATGCCAATCTGAGCTTCGCGATTGACGGCCTGACGCGCTCGCGGGAAATGAGTGCCTTGCACAAGAAACTTGATGAGTTCGTGGCCGACCCCGACAAGCTGGCCGTGCCGAGCGTCATGCAGAAAGCGACGCTCCTCGTTGTCGAGATAACGCGCATGAAAGACATCGGTCCACGGCTCGGCAAGCAGCGCGATGAACTGTCGCGCTTGCTGAAGCGCGCTGTAACACCGGTTGACGTTGCGCTCGTCTCCGATAATCTCACGAACGTTTCCGTCTACCGGGTCGGGAACCTGGGGAATTTCACCAGGAAACAGCTGTCATTGCGTCCCGGTACCTACGTTGCCGTTGGCATCCGCCCGGGATTCCGCGACGTCCGCCGCGAGTTTCGCGTCGCACCGGAACTGGACATGCAGCCGGTCGAAGTGCGCTGCGAGGAACAGATTTGAATTTCGAGCAACTTTACCTCAGGGACCTGGAGGGCGAGCGCAGGATCGATGCGAGTCAGCTGCCGTTGCGCGTCGGAACCGGCAGCGATTGCTCACTGAGACTGCCGGGACCCGGCGGCGCGCCGGTAGCGCTGCTCGATCTCCTGGACGGGGTGCCGTTCGTGCAGCCGGTCGGTCGCGACCTGTCGCTGACGATCAATGGTGAACCGCTGGAAACCAGTCGCCGCCTCAGCAACGGTGACGAGCTCGCGTTTTACGGCAGCCGTATTCGGCTGGTGATCGACGAGCAACGCGTACTGCTTGACGTCAAGCTGGAAGACAGCGCCTACGTTACGAAGCCGCCGGCGGTAGGGGACGACGCGCTTCCGGAAGCCGAGGCAATTGCACCAACGGCATTTCGTCGCGCCGCGGATACGGCGGCCCGGAGTGGAGGCTCCGCAAAGAGCCCGCTGAAAGCCGTGGTCGGCGGCGGTCTGGCGCTGTTGCTCCTGGCGTCGTACCTGCTGTTCAGTTCGAAATCCGTCGAGTTCGACATCGAGCCGCGCGAACCCGACGAGTTCAGTATTGACGGCGGCTGGTTCAGGCTGCCGATTGGCGATCGCACCCTGCTTCGACAGGGAACCTATACGGTCAATGTGAAGAAGCAGGGCTACTACGATATCGAGCAGAGCTTCGTCGTCGGCGACGAGCAGTCGATGACGGTCAGCCTGCGAATGCGCGAGAAGCCGGGGCAGTTGCTGGTCATCGCCGAGCCGCCGGTCGATGCGATCGTTACCGTCGACGACGACCGGGTAGGCCCGGCTCCTTTCGGCCCGATCGAGCTTCAGCCCGGTGCGCACACGGTGCGCGTCGAGTCGGCCCGATTTCTGCCGTTCGCGGATGTCATCGAGATGGCCGGCCTGGAGCGCATAGAAAAGATGTACGTGCAGCTGGTGCCGCGCTGGGCCAATGTTTCGGTCGAATCGGAGCCAGCCGGTGCCGCAATTTTCGCAGGTGACAAACAGGTGGGCGTTACGCCAGCCGTTATCGAGTTGCTGGAGGGAGCGCATGACATCACGGTTGCGAAGGACGGATTCGCTGCCTGGGATGGCAGCGTGGAGGCCGCAGCCAACGTTTCGCAGGCGCTGCCGACGATCAGGCTGCAGCCTGCCGACGCGAAGCTGCTGGTAAATACGATCCCGCGGGGTGCCAATGTCACCGTAAACGGGCGCTACCGCGGGCAGTCGCCGCTGACTTTGTCGCTGACGCCCGATGTCGACTACGAGATCGGCATGTCGAAGGCGGGTTATGGTGTGACGACGCGCAGCATGCGGCTCGAATCCGCGGCGAGTGATGCAATCACTGTCGATCTTTCCGCGCGCCTTGGAACGGTAACGGTGAATGTGCAGCCGCCGGATGCCACTGTTTATGTCGACGGCCGTGCGCGCGGCACGGGAAAAACCAGCCTGCGCCTGAGCTCGGCGCCTCACAGCATCGAGGTCAGGCGACAGGGCTACCGATCATGGTCGCGTACGATAACGCCGCGCCCGGGATATCCCCAGACCCTATCGGTCAGCCTGAAGTCTCTGGAAGCGATCGCGCGCGATGCCGTGGTAAAAAATGAAACCACGGCCGCCGGACAGACGATGCGTCGTGTCGAGCCGGCGACATTTACCATGGGAGCTTCGCGCGCGGAGCCCGGCCGACGCGCCAACGAGGTGATCGTGCCGGTGACGATCACGCGGGCATTTCTCATCGGCACGAACGAGGTGACCAACAAGCAGTTCGCCGCATTCCGACCCAACCACGACTCCGGTGCGGACGTCCATCCGTCGCTCGCCGCCGACAACAATCCCGTTGCCAACGTGCGCTGGGAAGATGCCGTGCAGTACTGCAACTGGCTTAGCAAGCAGGAAGGGCGGACGCCGGCCTATCGCCAGGAATTCGACAAGTGGGTGCCCATCTATCCGATCCCGGATGGCTATCGCCTGGCGACCGAAGCCGAGTGGGTGCTGGCGATGCGCTATGCCGGCGGCAAGCGGGCACTGAAATTTCCCTGGGGGACGAAATGGCCACCGCCGGAAGGAAGCGGCAACTTCGCGGACCTGACGGCCCGGCCGCTGGTGCCGTCTATTCTGCCGGCGTATGACGATGGTTTCGCGTCCACTGCGCCCGTTGGCAGCTTCAAGCCCAATGCCCTGGGAATCTTTGACGCCGGCGGCAACGTCGCCGAATGGGTCAACGATCTGTACACCGTTCCGACACCCGGGATGACGGAGCCCCTGGTCGACCCGGTTGGTCCGGAGCGAGGCAGCAGCCATGTCGTACGCGGTTCGAGCTGGCGCCACGCCGGCGTGACGGAATTGCGGCTCAGCTATCGCGACTACGGTTCAACGCCAGGGCCGGATATCGGTTTTCGCATCGCGAGATATGTCGATTGATTTTCATGCGACAATTCCCCGAATGTGCGGTCCAAGTCCGTAGTCAGTGGCAAGGAGATTGAACATGCTTCGAGCTTTCGTTTTACCGCTCGCCGCAATCCTGGCGATCCCGGTTTGGGCACAGGAACCCGCTGCGCCCGCTACCGATCCGTCGGAGTCGCCGGCTGCCGAGAGCGAGGAACAGGCCGAGGAGAGCGACAATGAAGGCATTGCGGTTGAGGATGAACTCGACGAGCTGGATGAGCAGTATTCGTTTGAGGAGGAGGAAGAGAAGTTCATTCCCAGCGAGGATGTTGCTTTCGGCCAGTCCATACCGTTTCCGACGGATATTTGAAATGCAGCCAGGTTGGTCCAAATGAAAAAGAAAAACATTCCGGTCGAGTTCGTTTTTCAGCTTTTCGCGTTGATTATCGCGATCATTATCGTGCATGCCTTCTATGTCTCGGTCGTGCGGCCAAACGCCGCCGAAGTCATCGAGGAGCAGAACATGCTCGCCGCAGCCGATCCGGACTTCGTTCGCGAGCGCAGCGTGTGGGTACTCGTCAAGGATTTCGAACAGGAGGCCTGTTTTATCCTGATGTTCTGGGCGTTGGCGATCATGGCCTACAAAGCGATAAAAATCGGTAGCGAGCGGCGGCTGCTGGAGGTCGATCTCGTGCCGGTCGCGGAGGGGATGCGCATTCTGCCGGAAGACACGCGTGAATTCGCCCGCCAGGTACAGGCCCTGCCTGAAGATCGCCAGCAGATGCTGTTGCCCCGCGCGCTGCTGAACGCGCTGCGCCGTTTTAGTTCAACGCGAAATATCCAGGACGTGGCAAGCAGCACGCACACTATTTGCGAATCCGAGGCCGACCGACTGGAGTCGGAGCTGTCGATGATCCGCTATATCTCCTGGGCCATTCCGTCCATCGGATTTATCGGTACCGTTCGCGGTATCGGTGAGGCCCTGGCGCAGGCTGACAAGGCGGTTCAGGGTGACATCGCCGGCGTTACGCAGAGTCTTGGCGTAGCCTTTAACTCCACCTTTATCGCATTGCTGATCAGTATCTTTCTGATGTTTCTCGTGCACCAGCTTCAGCTCGTACAGGAACGCCTCGTATTCGATAGCGAAGCCTATTGCGACGAGAAAGTCATTCGGCATATGAAGGCGGACTGACACAACAACCGTGACGATCCTCGCAGCACATCTGAATGACTCTGCCATTTCGGTCAGCAATGCGGAGCGAATTCTCTATCGCGAGCCGGGATTCGCGCTGCTCGAGGACAATCATGTAGCAACAGGCAACGAGGCATATTGCAGCGCCCGCCTCAAGCCCCGGCGAGTTCACAACAGATACTGGTCCGACCTCAAATCGGCACCGCTTTCAGATCCGCGTTTCAGGCACCTGAGTACCGCAGACCTGGTGAGCCGGCAGCTGGAGGATATCTGGAAACAGGTCGCGGGCTCCGGCGATCGACTCGCACTGGCGGTGCCGCCCTACATGAACAATGACGAGCTCGGGCTGCTGCTCGGCATCGCGATGGAGCTCGATATCAACGTGATCGCCATGGTTGACGCGGCTGTCTGTGCGACCCGTCGGCAATACGAGCACGCCGTACCCGTGCACATCGATCTGAGCCTGCATTCCGGCATGTTGACCCGCCTGATGCAGGAAGGGCAGGTGCAGGTGGAGCGTTCCGCTGTCATCGACGGCTGCGGCCAGTTGGCGCTTTTCGACAGCTGGATACGAATCATCGCCGAGGCGTTCGTGCGACAGTCGCGTTTCGATCCCTTGCACACGGCGGAAACCGAGCAGGCGCTGCAGGATCAAATGTTCGACTGGCTGGCGATTGCCTGCAGCGCGCCCAAGGTGCCGATGGCGGTTGAATTTCGCGGTATCGTGCATCGTGCGGAAGTCGAATCGATCGAGCTGGTGGCTGCGGCCGCACCGGTCTATCAGAATATCGTGAGTCAACTGAGGGCCTTGTACCGAGCCGAGGACACGCCGGCCATTCAGCTGTCGGATCGGGCGGCGCGCATGCCGGGACTCGCCGAAACGCTCAAGGCACGGGTGGGCGGCGAGGTGTTCCTGCTGGGCCCCGGGGCGACCGCGCGCGGCCTGCTGCAACGATGTCGCGACGATCGAAGAGACGGCGGGCTGACGCTGGTGCGTCATCTGCCTTGGGACCAGGCCCCGGTGAACGTGCAGGCGGTCGAATCCGAAGGTCCGGACGGAAGGCCCACGCACCTGCTGTTTGGCAATCACGCACATCGTATTGACGCCGATCCGCTGGTTCTCGGCGCGCAGCCGACCGATGGCGAGCGGTGGCTGGATTTCCAGGCGGACATGCCGGGCGTGTCCCGCCGCCATTGCGCCGTGGGCATGGAAAACGGCCAGTGCGTCGTCACCGATTTCAGCCGTTACGGGACCTACCTGAACGGGCATCGGATTGACGGCTCGGCGGTGTTGCAAACAGGCGACGTTATTCGTATCGGTACGCCGGGTTTCGAGCTACGGCTGATCGCAGCGGAAGAGCGACATGGCACGTAGACGTCGCAATACGGAAATTTTCAGCATGTCGTTCCTGGACTGCATGAGTTGCGGATTTGGAGCGGTCATCCTGTTCTTTATGATCATCAATTCGCACGTCAATGCGACAACGGATACGGACATTACTCCGCTAATGGCAGAAACGAATCGCCTCGAGATCGAGGTATTGGAGGGTCGCAAGAACCTCGCGCTGGCGCGCAACACGAAACAGAAACTCGAAGTCCAGATTGAGGATGCCGACAGCCAAATTGCGCAAATCAAGGCACTGATCCAGGAGCTGCAGGCCGAACTCGACAAGTACGACAATGACACGCTGGCGAAGATCGAGCGAGTCGAGAAACTGCAGTCCGACATCAAGTCGCTGGATGAGGAAGTCAAGCGATTGCTTGCTCTGAAGAAGCAACAGGATGCGGCGGGCGAGCAAATTCGAACGTTCAAGGGTGAAGGCGATCGGCAGTACCTGACCGGCTTGAAACTGGGAGGCAAGCGAACACTGGTGCTTGTGGATCGCTCGGCCAGCATGCTCAGTGACAAGCTGGTCAACATCCTGCGGCGTCGCAACATGCCTGAGTCCGAGCAACTGCGCTCGCGAAAGTGGCGGCAGGTCGTTGCCACCGTCGACTGGCTGACCTCACAGTTCGCTCAGGGCAGCGAATACCAGATTTACATGTTCAATAACAAAGCCGAGCCGGTCATCAAGGGTACCGAGGGAATCTGGCTGAAGGCCGAGGATGGCACGCAGCTTGACGAAGCGGTGCGAGTGTTGAGGCGTACGGTGCCGAAGAACGGGACCAACATGCATGCGGCCTTCAGGGTTGCGAAAGCGCTTTCGCCGCGGCCGGACAATATCATCTTGCTGGTCGACGGCATGCCGACGATGGAAGCAGAGACCACGAGTAAAACTGTAGTCAGCAGTGGCGAACGCGGCAACATTTTTGCCAAGTCCGTGCGCGAGCTGCCGTCAGGCATCCCCGTAAACATCCTGCTCTATCCCATGGAGGGCGATCTCAACGCACCGATATCTTTCTGGTCACTCGCATTAACCAGCGGCGGCTCCTTTGTCAGCGTCAGCCGCGACTGGCCATAGCGGGAATTCGCTGTCATGCGTCGCAAGCGAGATATACAGGCGTTCAGCCTTTCCTTCCTGGACTGCATCTGCTGTGGCTTTGGTGCCATTATTCTGCTGCTAGTGCTAAGCAAGATTTATGAGCCGGTGGTGGTTGAGGAATCCGAGACGAACCTCGAACAACTCATCGCGTTGCTGCAGGAGGAGCTGTTCCAGTTGCGCGGCGAATCGACGGTGCTCGATCGCGAACTCAAGAAGATCAAGCAGGACGCTGCGGCAACCCAGCTCGAACTTGCCGAATTGTCCGGTGACCTCAACAAGGTGCGTGGCCAGTATCAGGCGACCAAGCAGGACGAGGAAGAGACGATCGACGAGGGCGAACTGCAGGCGGCAAAGCAGCGCCTGACCGAGGAAATGCGTCGTCTTCAGCCTTACTACCGACGCCCCGACGAGGATGCCGTGGCGGGCATACCGGTTGACAGCGAGTACATAATTTTTGTCGTCGATACCTCGCCGAGTATGCAGAACTACAATTGGGGCCTGGCACAGCGCAAGGTGCGCGAGACCCTGGAAGCCTATCCGACCGTCAAGGGCATACAGATCATGAACGACGATGGTCGTTACATGTTCGAGGACTATGTCGCACGCTGGATTCCCGACTCGCCCGGACGGCGCCAGGCGATCGTGAATCGTATGCGTTCCTGGACGGCCAGTAGCGACAGTGATCCCGTCGACGGCATTCAGGAGGCAATTACCCAGTTCTGGGCGGCCGACAAGAAGGTCAGCGTCTACGTGTTTGGCGACGATTTTCAGGGCAACTACTCGATCGACTCGGTCGTCGCAACGATAGATCGGCTGAATCGCGCCGGTGCCGATGGAAAACGACGAGTGAGACTTCACGCGGTTGGCTTCCCGCGCGGTTTCCGCAAGGGCGGACAGATACCCGAGACGGCCATTCGCTTCGCGACCCTGATGCGCATACTCTGTGAAAGAAATGGCGGTACATTCGTCGCCCTGACGGACGAGAACAGATAGCTCAGTCGCTTCGCCACGATCTGCCACAATTGATCACTCGCTCGGCATCAGTGCGACCCTTGATCACCCGCATTCCCCCGCCTAATGAACTCCGAAGCAGGCCACTCCCGCGGCGCTGCAACAAAGAGGACATTGAAATGCGAAATACCACGATTGCGATCATCATTGCTGCAGGCTTTACGTTCCTGATGGCCCAGCCGGCTGCCGCCGCTCAGTCATCGCGTCAGGAGGCCATCGGCGTCGGTTCCGGGGCGGTTGTCGGCGCGCTGGCTGGCGGTCCGGTCGGCTTCATCGTCGGCGCGGCGATTGGCG
>JBFELT010000082.1:0-13149 GCA_041552015.1 Woeseiaceae bacterium | reverse complement strand
TACCCGGGCCGATTGCCCAGCGCAGCAATGGTGCACTGGTTTCGATGGTTCAGGGAAAAGCGCTTGCATATGCCCTGTTCAATCTGCAGGAACGCGGGCGCCTGTTCATCGGCCATGGCGCACCGGTTTACGAGGGCATGATCATCGGCATACACCAGCGCGCAAACGATCTTGTCGTGAATCCGACCAAAGCCAAACAACTGACCAACATCCGCGCCGCCGGCACCGATGAGAACCTCGTGCTGACGCCGCTGACACGCTTCTCGCTGGAGCAGTCGCTCGAGTTTCTGGATGACGACGAACTCCTCGAGGTGACACCCAAAAATCTGCGGCTGCGAATGAAGTTGCTGACGGAATCGGATCGGAAAAGGGACTCGCGCAGGAAGGTTTCGTGACACGGGATGCGGCGGCCCTTGCTTTCGCCGATCTGCAGCCCGATGACATCCTGACAGCGCTCGACGACATGGGCTTCGACTGCGACGGTCGCTTTCTTGCGCTCAACAGTTACGAAAACCGGGTCTACCAGGTGGGCATTGAAAACAGCCGACCGATCGTCGCGAAATTCTATCGCCCGCGGCGCTGGAGCGACGAGGCAATCCTGGAAGAACACGAGTTTGCCATCGACCTGGCGGCACAGGAGATCCCCGTCATCCCGCCGATGATCCGGGCTGAGGAAACGCTGCATCGCATCGGCCACCATAGAGTCGCCGTCTATGAATGCCGCGGCGGGCGCGCGCCCGATCTCGACAACTATGCGCTGCAAACGCAGCTGGGAAGACTGGTTGCACGCATCCACCTCGAGGGGGAAACACGGCGCTTCCGGCACCGACCAAGTATTGATATCGAGACCTACGGCGTCGCATCGGTCGAATACCTGCTCGACAACAACTTTATTCCTGACGACAACCTCGAGGCCTACGAGAGCGTCGCAGAACTGGTACTCGACGGGGTCGAAGCCTGCATCGATCGCGCCGGGGGGTTCCGGGAGATACGGCTGCATGGCGATTTTCACCCTGGCAACGTCCTCGTCAACGGCGATCAGCTGCACATCGTCGATCTCGACGACACCCGTCACGGCCCGGCCGTGCAGGATCTCTGGATGTTCCTCTCCGGGGATCGTGAAGAACAGACACCGCAGCTGACCGCACTGCTTGAGGGCTACCAGTCCTTTCGCCCTTTCGACGCACGTGAGCTGCACCTGGTCGAAGCGCTGCGGAGTCTGCGAATCATGCACTACGCAGCCTGGCTGGCTCGCCGCTGGGACGACCCGGCATTCAAGATCGCGTTCCCCTGGTTTGACGGGCGCCGCTACTGGGACGATCACGTGTTGGCATTGCGTGAGCAAATCGCGCTGATGCAGGAAGCACCGCTCGAGTGGCGGGATTTCTGAGCGGGGCCGGCTTCCTCGTTGGAGCCCCTAGCGCGACGGCAGACGGCGCACACGCGGCCGGAGTTCGAACTGCTCGATCCACCGCGAAAACGTGCGTCGACTCATTTCCTCCAGGGCGCCTATCGACTCGACGGTCTGCCGTCGTATTGCCTCCGAGCTGATTCGCCCCTGCTCCTCACGAAGTATCGCCTGGTGATCCGGAACCGACAGCCAGCGGTCGATCAGCTGCCGACTGGCCTCGAGGTGAAATTGAAAACCGTAAGCCTGGCTGCCGGCACGAAAAGCCTGCACCCGGCTTGCCGCTGAGCTCGCCAGGTGAACCGCATCCGGCGGCAGCGTGATGCCATCTTCGTGCCACTGAAAGACCTGTTGCCTTGCAGCAAAAGCTGACAGTACCGGATCATCGAGGCCGGATTCGGTCAGTTCGACGTCGTACCAGCCGATTTCGCGTGCCGGGTTTCGCGCAACAGATCCGCCGATCGCCTTCGCCAGCAGCTGGGCTCCCAGGCAGATACCGAGAATCGACATATCCTGTTGCAGCGCCTCGCGAATTATCTCTACCTCCGTAATCAGGTTCGGGTAACTGTCAATCTGATCCGAGTTCATCGGCCCACCCAAAACGATCAGTGCCTCGTATTTCTCGAGCGCGGGTTTCGAGTCCGGCTCACGGCCGAAATTGACATAGCGTATGCGGAACCCGGATTCCTACAGCAGCGGGTCGAGCGTCCCCAGCGGTTCGAAGGGAACGTGCTGAAATACAAGTATTTTCGGCCTGGGCATTTCTTCAGCGCCTGCATTTCTCGACAATCAACGGCCCGGACTTTATACCGAATTGCCGGCTGCGGCGTAAGGCAGTTTTTGTTTGCACTGCCGAAGCGCTGCTACTACAGTTCAGGTTCAATGGAATCCTGCCGATTGCGCGGAACTCTGTGGCGCGGATAGGCTCTGATATATCTATTACCTGACAACAGCTGTGCGGACCTGAGCCACTTGATCGCGTCGTATCGTGCCCTACCCCTTGTCGCCCTCGTGCTGACCGCACTGGCCGGCTGTGGCTCGACGATCACGATGGAAGAGCCAACGATCCCGGCACCGCTCACCGAAAAGATTCCTGTCAAAGTCGCCCTGCGCATTCCCGAAGAATTCAACCATTTCGTACACGAAGAGGCCATACTCGGCCGGGAATCCTGGACCATCGACCTGGGACGCTCGAATGCCGTGTTCTTCGAGCAATTGTTCGGCTACCTGTTCGACTCGGTGACGGTGATTGGTCCCGACGATGATGCGCGGGACATCCAGTTCGACGCTCTGGTCGAGCCCAGTATCGATGGTTTCGAGTTCTCCGTGCCGACGCAAAGCAAGACCGAAGCCTTTGCCGTCTGGATTCGATACCGGCTTCGCGTTTTCGATCGCGCCGGCAACAATGCGTCGAACTGGACGGTAAGCGCCTACGGGAAAAGCCAGAAGCAGGGTTTCAACAACTCGACCGCGCTGCAGCGCGCCGCGGTACTGGCTATGCGCGACGCCGCGGCACTGATGATCATGCAGATGGACAAGGCGACGCAGATAAGCCTGCTCGCCGGTGGCGCGCTGGCACCCGGAGCACGTGATACCTTACAAGCGTCAGCCGAGACCGACGGTAACGACGAACCGGTCGAAGCAGAGGACAACCTTGGCGTTTTCGTCATCGGAGGCATTGATGAGGACTCTGAATAAGACATCACCCGCGGCGGCACTGCCCGCGATGCTCCTGCTCTCGCTGATTGCCGCGGGCTGCGTAACCTCGCGTGTCGAGGACGCGCGGGAGAACGTTACCGGACTAAACGAAGGCGAGTCGGTCGTGATCATGGCCAAGAGCTACCACCAGGGCAACGAAACCGAATCCGGCTACATCAGTTGCATCGAAAACGCGCTCGGGCGCGGCTCCAAGGGACTGCGCGTCGTTCCTCGGCAGGAGTTCGTCGACTCGCTGTTTCCATGGTTCGAGCCCAGGACGGCGCCGGCCGAAACGAAAGGCCTCACCAAGCTCATGGAGCGGCCCGGTATTGCCGACATCGTCAAGGACCTTGGCGTCCGCTACATCGTCTGGCTTGACGGCGATACCGAGACGGTGGCCCAGGGGGGCAGCCTGTCCTGCGCGGCGGGACCGGGCGGCGGCGGCTGTTTCGGCTTCGCCTGGTGGCAGAAGGACGCCGACTACGAGGCATCGATCTGGGATCTCGACGGCTACGAGAATGCGGGCACGGTTACCGCCGACGTCAGCGGAACGTCTTTCTTGCCCGCGCTGGTCGTACCGATACCGCTCATCGCACGAACCCAGGCCGCCGCCTGCAAGGGACTCGCGCAGCAGCTGAAAGCCTTCATCGTGCAGTAATGCGGTGGCCAGGCGTCTGCTAGCGCAGACGACCTCCGCGAAGGAATGCGTCCTGGTAGAAAGGCGCATCGAGCGACGCGACCGAGACCGTTCGCCCGGACGAAGGCGCGTGTACGAATTGCCGTTTTCCGACATACAGGCCAACGTGAGACATCTTCCCCTCGATGCTGAAGAACAACAGATCACCAACGAGTAGCTCGTTGCGGCGGACCGCCTGCGTGCTGGACCAGAGTTGCCTGGTCGTCCGCGGAATGCGCTTGCCGGCAAGCGAATAGGAATACTGGACAAGGCCGCTGCAATCGAAGCCACCAGGGCCGCTGCCGCCATACCGATAGGGAACCCCAACCTGGTCGAGCGCGACGGCCGCGGCGGCATGCCCCACAGAGACAGTCGCCGGAACCGGGCCGCCGGACTTGCCCGGCGGCACCGCCACGGGTGTCGACGAGCACGCGCCGAGGAAACCCAACATTGTGATAGTTAAGGCAAAAATGCCGATATGGCGAGCTGGCTGCGCTATCATCGATGTCTCTCTGACCCGCGTAATGACCAAACCATACGGCACGGAGCCTTAATTCGACATGAACTGTATCCCAGGTTTGGCCGGCCGATCGCTTGGCTTCGTCCGGCTGCAGAAGCGGCGTTGTGCGCTGATTCTCGGCCTTTCGTTCCTAGCCGCCTGTGGCATCGAAATCTCGGAGTCGGCCGACGTGCCTGTCAAGCGGGAATACGACGCTCACTACACGCTCAAGGTGGAGCCGCGGAATGCCATGGTAGAGGTCACGCTGCAGGTGCGTCAGCCACGAGACCTGCTTCGTGAACTGCGCTTCTCGGCTCCGGCGGGACGCTTCAGCGATTTCGACGCGGACGGCGAGTTGCTCAAGGAAGGCGACTCGCTGGTCTGGCGCCCGTCGGCCCGGGGCGGGAGCCTGCGGTGGCAGGCCCATGTCAACCACCGACGCAGCAAGGAGGGCTACGACGCATGGCTTGGTTCGGACTGGGGCATATTCCGGGCCGAGGACCTCATTCCAAGAGCGAGCACCCGCGCCCTGAAGGGCTCGCGGTCCAATACGACATTTACCTTCGATCTGCCGACCGGCTGGTCGGCGGTCAGCGAATTCTCGGGCTCCAGTGATCCCGTTCGGGTCAATCGTCCCGATCGGCGTTTTGCCGAACCAACCGGTTGGATGGTCGTCGGCGACATCGGGGTTCGGCGCGAGACGATTGCCGGAATTCGCGTCGCCGTCGCGGGCCCCCAGGGACAATCGATTCGGCGACTTGACATGCTCGCGTTCCTCAACTGGACGCTCCCGGAACTGACCGAACTGCTTCCCGAACCGCCCGCCCGCCTGACGATTGTCAGCGCGCATGATCCCATGTGGCGCGGCGGTCTGTCGGCACCTGCATCGCTGTTCATCCATGCCGATCGACCCATGATCAGTGAAAACGGCACCAGCACCCTGATGCACGAGGTAGTGCATACGGCATTGTCGCTTCGTGCCGGTGCTGACTCCGACTGGATCGTGGAGGGCCTGGCAGAATATTACAGTCTGGAACTTTTGCGACGTGGTAATGCAATCTCAGCGAGACGATATCGAATCGCTGTTGCCGATCAGGCCGATTGGGCTACCAAGGCCGCTGGTCTTTGTGGCAGGACATCGACCGGTGCGACCACAGCGCTGGCTGTAACAACGCTGCATGCGTTAAATCGGGAGATACTGGGCAAGACCTCGGGAAAGCAAAACCTGGATGACCTGTTGCGAGAGCTGCTGGCGTTGCACGAGCCCGTGGATCTTGAGCGCCTGTCAAAAGCTGCCGCCGGAATTATCGGCGAACCCTCCGACGCACTTCACATCGACAAACTGCCCGGCTGCCCTACAATGGCGGCAGTGAAAACAGGCGACTGACAAGCACGATGGACCGACGGCAAGACCTGGAGCTGGTACTGAGATCACGGACTCCGATACTCGTGATCGAGTCCCAGGACGAAGCGCGCATGCTCGAGCTGTTACAGGCGATCGCGATTGCGCGCGCCGGCGACAACTACCTGCCCCTGTTTCGCTGGACCATTACGGACGGCCTGCAGCGCGTGGATATCTCGCTCGAGCCGCAGGCAATGAATTCCCAGCCGACGGACGTACTCAAGCATATCCGTGCCGTGTCGAAACCGGGCATTTACGTGCTTCTCGATTTTCATCCCTTTCTCGACGACCCGGTTCACGTTCGGCTGATAAAGGACATCTGCATTCAGTATCGTACGGTACCGAGACAGATCGTACTGATCAGCCACAAGATCACGCTGCCCACCGAACTCGAATCATTCAGCGCGCGTTTCGACATGGAACTGCCATCCGAAGACGAGCGAGCCCGCATCGTCAAACGCGCGCTTAACGACTACGGCAATGACAATCCCGGCAGAAGCGTGCAGGTGGACCGGAAAGCGCACAAATTACTGGTGCAGAATCTCGCCGGCCTCAGCTACAACGAAACGGAAAGGCTGGCACGAAACGCTATTTACGTCGACGGCGCGATCACGAAAAGCGACCTGCCACAGGTCATGCAGGCCAAATACGAACTCCTTAATCGCGGCGGCGCGCTGCAATTCGAATACGATACCGCCCGCTTCAGCGATGTTGGCGGCCTGACGCGATTGAAGAAATGGCTCACGCAGCGTCGGCCCGCGTTCGAAGGTGACATCACAGCGTCCCACCTCGATGCGCCGAAAGGTATTCTGCTGCTGGGTATCCAGGGTTGCGGCAAGAGCCTGGCCGCCAAAGCCACGGCCGGTATCTTCGGTGTGCCGCTATTGCGCCTGGATTTCGGCGCCATCTACGACAAGTATCATGGCGAGACCGAACGCAAGCTGCGTGAGTCGCTGAAGACCGCCGACGTCATGGCGCCCTGCGTCCTGTGGATCGACGAAATCGAAAAAGGCATCGCCGGTCGCGGCGGAGAAACCGGTACCTCGCAACGTGTGCTTGGAACGTTCCTGACGTGGATGGCAGAACGCAAGAGCCAGGTGTTTGTGGTCGCCACTGCGAACGACATAAGTACGCTGCCGCCGGAACTCGTTCGCAAGGGGCGATTCGATGAAATATTTTTTGTCGACCTGCCCGCCCCGACTGTCCGCGCATCCATCCTGGCGATCCACCTGACCAATCGAAAACAGGCGCTCGGCAGTTTTGATATCGAAACGCTCGCCAAGGCGATGCGCGGTTTTTCCGGCGCCGAGATCGAGCAGGCCATCGTCTCGGCACTGTATGCGGCGCACGCCAAGGGTCAGCCTTTGTCCACTGCGCACATACTGGAAGAAATCAGCCATACGCGACCGCTGTCGGTCGTCATGCAGGAAAAAATTGCCGCCATGCGCGACTGGGCTGCAGGGCGGACCGTGCCCTGCGACTAGGCGCGATTTGACGTAATATCGCTTGCCGATAGCGCCGCTATATGCTTGAGGGAGACGGCCGTCGTGGTAGACTTCGTCCATGGCTAATGAAAACAAGAATATTAAAGAATTAGTCTCGGACGATGATGACCCCACAGCAGAGCTGGAGATTCCGGGTTTTCGTCAGCTAGACGAAATCGAAGTCTTTCAGGCGGACAATGAATCCGATGCTCACACCTATGGACTAGGCGACCCCGATGTTGCCCCGACATCACGCGGGCAAACGATCCCCGAACTACAGTCTGACCTGCAGTCCCGCACGAAAACGATCGGACAGCTTCAGTACGATATCCAGCAGCTGCGCGCCAAATGGCTGGGCCTCGAGACGGAGATCAGCGCCCGTGAAGAAATCGTCGGCAATCTCCTCGGCGATGTGCAAAACCTGAACAAGACGATCGCTCGCAAAGACAAGCTGCTAAAGAAACGCACGGCGACCATCAAGTCGCTGAAGTCGGATATCCGGAAACAGAAGGGTGAGCAGCAAGCGCTTGAAGACAGGCTGACGGCACTGGAACAGGCGAGCGTGGATGACGCCAAAGCGCGAGACGATGCGCTGGCCGAATTGCAGAGCGTCCGGACGGAGCTGGAAGCCGCTTACACGAACCTTAAAGACGCGGAAGATGCACGCAGGGAACGCGACGATGCATACGCTGATCTGGAGCAGCGATTCGGTGACCTGCAGCAGCACGGCGTTGAGCAGTCGGCGCTTCTCGAAGACGCGCAGCGGGAGATTCAGAGACTCGAGCGTGAGCTTGAATCCGCAGAGCAGGAAGAACACACGCTGAATTCGGAAATGAACCGGCGTGATGAACTCGAGAGCGAACTCGAACTGACAAATGCCGATCTTCGACAGCAGCTCGAATCGCTGCACTCGAGGGAAGCCGATCTGGCCGAGCAGCTGGAAGCCGCAACACAGCAAGCAGCACAGCTGAGAGGCGAACTTGATGCCGCGCGGCATCAATCGACTGAAAGGATTGTCCAGACCCAGAAGACCACCTCGAGTGTGGTCAGGGAACTGCACGCGCAGCTGGCGAAGACAGAACAATACGCCGATACCCTTCGCTTCAAACTGCAAGACAGTGATGAGGCACTGGCAGCGATTTCGAAACGGGGCGAGGTACTGAGCAGAGAACTTGCCGGACAGACGCAGCAAAATAGTGATCTTTCCGGTGAACTGGAATCCGCCAGAGTTGCCAATGAAGAATTACGTGCCTCGCTCGAGCAGATGCAAGCCGAGCATGAACAGGAAATCCGTACGCTGCGATTCGAACTCACGGAGGCCCAGGACAGCATAGCGCAGACAGGTGACCTGAATAACCAGCTTGCCTCGGATCTGATGAGCACGCGCGGCTTCAAGGAAGAGCTCGAACGAATGCTGCTTAGCAACGAGGAGGATGCTCAGCAGCGCATCGCTGAACTCGAAAAAAAGGTCGAGCAATTGTCGGACGCAGGCGAAGAATTCGAACAAAAACTCGAGACAAAAGATTCGGCAATTAACGTACTGCTGGCCGAGCTGGCAAAGAAGACAGAGCAGATCGAGTCAATCAGTGAGATCGAGGATGTTATCCACGAAATCGACAACCGAATGTCCGAAAAATTCGACGAGCCTGGCAAGGAAATCGAGCAGAAATCCACGCCCGGCGGCGAGCGGGATCGCATAACGCGCGTACTGGTCGGCAGCATCGGTGAGCAGGAACTCCGCTTTCCACTGTTCAAGAACCGCCTGACGATAGGCCGAACAGCCGACAACGACATTCAGCTGAAAACTTCCTACATCAGTCGCCGACATGCCGTAGTGCTGACGGAAGGCGATGCTACTCGCGTCATTGACTGGGGCAGCAAGAACGGCGTCTATGTCAATGGCGAGAGGGTCAAGGAAGAATTTCTTTCAAACGGCGACATTGTCGCCGTGGGAAATGCCAAGTTCCGATATGAGGAACGCCCGAAGCGATAGTGTCCCGCACCACGATTTAATGTGTGAGCGCAATCACGGTCTTTTTCCGCTGCCTGCTGTAGTCTTGTTTGACTGACACGGAATCTGAGTCACCAAGATGCTGAGCAGCGCGGCAGGGAAAGCGACATCTCGAGCGACGAAGACAGGCCGTAGCCGTGAAAAAGACCGGTTTGCAGCTCGCAAGATCTGGCTACCGAAACTCATTTACGATGCCCTGCCTTATTTCTACCTGGCCTCAGGCCTTGCCGCTTTCTTCGCTACGCTATATGTCACGGACTGGTTCTGGATCCTGCCGCATTACTTGCTGTTCTCTTTCGTCTGTTTTCATCTCGGCGTGATCGTGTATCGGCGGCGGCATTCGAAATTATCCGATCCGGAAGAAGCCGCCGACGAATAAGCGACGCCATCACGCTTGACCTGCAATTGCCGCTGCGCAACGATACCCTCCCCTTGGCAAAAATCAGGCACCGCAAGTGAGCCCGAAATCGTCCGGAATCCGGCAAGTCATCCGCAAAGAGGTCGCATTGCTGGCCGGTTTGCTTTTTCTCGGGCTCGTAATAATGCCAATCGGGATATTCTGGATCGGCCAGAGCATGTTCGGAACTTACGGCGGACATGGCTACGGCGAATTTTTTGGCACGATCAGTGAAAAAATCCGTGCCGGTGACGCCGTTGCATGGTTTCTCGTACTCGCTCCCTATCTCGCATGGCAGTGCCTTCGACTGATGCTCAAGGCCTGGCGGCTACTCCGCTCGCCGGCCGACTGATGCCCAGGGACCAGGCGCAAGAATGTGACTTGTGTCACATTTTTGAAAAGGCGCAAGGGCAACCCGGCGCCAATTCCTTGTTTTGCCTACGCGGACCGGCACATTTTGCTATAAGGTTGGCGTGTAGACCGACTCCAAATTACACAAAGACAGCGTAACTAGCGGCAAATCATAAAATGATGGAGAAAATTGCACACTGGCTCAGGACGCGTTTCTATCCCAAGAAGCCGCAGCCCTTGCGCAAGGCCGGCAATGCGCATCTGAATCGTACACGCAGCAAACCCCCGGCCCCGCGCGAGGCCAATGCGGATCTCGTCGAAATCGATACCGAGATCCACGGCAGTATCGAGGACGCCGGCCCCGGCAAGAACGTGCTGATTCGGAACCGATTCGTTCGAGAAGAAACCGGGACACACGAAACGCTGAAGATCGTCGACGACTCGATCATCGAAACCGGTGAAGAACCCGGTATCGACCCCTACAACACGGGTGGATTTGACCGATCGAAAAAATGGGACCAGCGCTTCCGCAAGTAACGCTGGGCCGGGACCAAATCGTCGTGATAGTGTTCGGACTTGATTCCTGGCTGCGACGAGAAGACCTGTGACGCTGCGTATTTCCTTCGAACTCGACGACGACGACCTCAAGCACTTTCGCCTGATCATGGACGAAGCGCGAAAAGCGTCCGTGCGCATGGCTCCGGAAGATATTGTTGCGGGAGCCGAACAGCTGCTGAGCAGCGTCGGCGCGGCCGATCAGGCCCCCGGCTTTATTGTCGATCGCATTCGCAAGCTCAAGCTGATGATCGATATGCTGTCCGATACCGAATGGCGATTGCCGCACCAGGATTCAACGCGCGTTCTCAATGCGCTGGCCTATTTCTCTGAGCCTGAGGACCTTATTCCGGATCATATTCCGGGCCTCGGGTTTCTCGACGATGCGATCATGATCGAACTCGTCGTGCGTGAGCTCAAGCACGAAATAGAGGCATACCAGGACTTCTGCGACTACCGCAACCGCACCAGGAGCGAGCATGGCGATAACGCCACCGTGAATCGGCAGGGCTGGCTCAGCGAACGCCGCAAGGCACTGCAGTCGCGCATGCGCAGGCGCCGCAAAGGTCTCCCCGGAATACTTCGTTAGCTCGGGCGTTCGTGGCGGCGACGCCCAATACCCGGAGCATCAGGGCCAGTAGTACCAGCCCGTTGCTGCCAGCCCCAGCCACATCGTCCCCTGGGCCCAGTACCGCAGGCGGTGTACCCGCACGAGACTGTAGAAACTTGTCGCCGAAACAGCGGTCATAGCGAGAAACAGGAGCAGACTCCTGAGCAAGGGCCGAAATTCCGCCTGCAGGCGCGGGTAGTCGTCGCCGAGCACCAGGACGACGATCAGGACGGCGGCCAGACTGAATGCGATGGCAAAGCAGGACCCGAGGATAATCAGATTTACGGCGGTCAATGGTCGCATGAGAAATAATTTCCACAACGGTACAATAAACGTGCAATACAGACAGGGATTATGACGAGTATGCCCTTGATCAAAGGCCTCAAGCCAACTAGCCTAGCTCAAATGCGTGCGTCGCAAAACTGCCTTTGGCACCGATGGAGAGAACTTTGACAAAGACCTTGAAACGCCGGACTTTCGGGCTCGGCACTGCCGCAGTCGCTTTGCTGATCGTGCAGGCGGCTACCGCGACGACGGCGGTAGAAGAAAACACCTTTCTCTACCCGGAACAACGCCACGAGAAGATCGGTGAGGTCGTTACGCAGTTCATACAAAACTCTCATTACATGCATATCTCTGTTGACGATGAGTTGTCGTCGCGGGTCATGGACGTCTACATCGAATCGCTGGACCGCAACCGGATGTACCTTCTCGAAAGCGACGTCAAATACTTCGACGCCTACCGCTATCAGCTCGATGATATCGTCAAGAGCAAGCCGCTGGATCCCGTGTTCGAGATGTTCGAGGTCTATCAGACCCGCGTCCGCGAGCGCCTGACCTTTGCACTGGCGCAGCTCGAAACGGAGCCTGACTACACCAGCGATGAGGAGTATGTATTCGACCGCTCTGAGCTGCCCTGGGCGGCCAGCAGCGCCGAGCTGGATGAAATCTGGCGCAAGCGTGTCGTCAACGACGCCCTGAACCTCGCGCTCGAGAATGAGCCCTGGGAGAAGATTCAGGAAGTCCTTACCAAACGCTACAAGGGATTCATCAAGCGCCTCGATCAGGTCAACAACGACGACGTCTTCGAACGATTCATGAATGCGTTTGCGCACGCGCTGGATCCGCACTCGAGCTACCTGTCGCCTCGGAACTCCGAGGAATACCGAATTCAGATGAGCCTCTCCTACTACGGCATCGGGGCATCACTGCAAACCGAGGACGATTTCGTAAAGATCGTCGGCATCATTCCCGGCGGACCTGCCGCTATCGATGGAAAATTGCAGCCGAATGACCGCATTACCGGGGTCGCGCAGGGTCTCGAAGGCGAGATAGAAGACGTGATCGGCTGGCGCCTCGACGATGTCGTAGATCTGATTCGAGGGCCGGCCGAGTCCGTAGTTCGCCTCGAGATCATCCCGGCGAATGCCCCGCCAGGAAGCCCGAAGAAGTTTATCAATCTCACCCGGGACCAGGTGCGGCTCGAAGAGCAGGCAGCAAAGAGTGACGTCGTCAAGATCCAGCGCGACGGACGGGAGTGGTCGATCGGCATTATTGTCGTTCCGAGTTTCTACCGCGACTATCGGGCACTCAGCAACGGCGACAAGAATTACACCAGCACCACCAAGGATGTGAAGCGGCTCATCGACGGGCTGGAAGAGCAAGGCATTGATGGGCTTGTCATCGACCTGCGCGGTAACGGTGGCGGCCACCTGACCGAGGCGACGGCTCTGTCGGGCCTGTTCATCGACAACGGTCCGGTTGTGCAGCTACGCAATGCCAACGGCCGCATCAGCCGGCTGGATGATCCGGACCCCGTGGCCCGCGTTGCCTACAACGGGCCCCTGGCGGTGCTCGTGGATCGCTTCAGCGCATCCGCCTCGGAAATCTTCGCCGCCGCGATACAGGACTACGAGCGTGGCGTCATTGTGGGCCAGCAGACGTTTGGCAAGGGTACGGTGCAGAACCTGTACTCGCTGGACCAGTACCTCAGACCCGATGGTGACAAGGGCTTTGGCCAGCTGACGCTGACGATCGGCAAGTACTACCGGGTCACGG
>JBFELT010000081.1:0-13153 GCA_041552015.1 Woeseiaceae bacterium | reverse complement strand
GGTGAATTCGTCGCCCGCGAGAATGGCCGCCTGAATGGGCGCCGCGCCGCGCCAGCGGGGCAGCAGGGATGCGTGGACGTTGATGCAGCCGCGAGCAGGGATATCCAGGACATTCTGCGGCAGGATGAGACCGTAGGCGGCAACGACCATGAGGTCCGGTTCTTGTGCTTTCAGTTCCGCGACGACGTTGTCGTCGCGCAGGGTGGGTGGCTGCATGAGCGGGATGCCGTGTTCTTCGGCATAGCGCTTTACGGGGCTTGCGGTGGTCCGCTTGCCGCGTCCCGACGGTCGATCCGGTTGAGTCATCACGAGGATCGGCGTGACGCCGCAGTCAACGAGTGCCGCGAGGGACGCGCGCGCGAAGTCGGGCGTGCCTGCAAAAATCACCCTGGCATCTTTCATCGTGATGGCGCTGGTGCCCTGTTCCATGTGTCGCGGGACACTGCTGTCCGGCGAAATCGCTCAGGCGACGACTGCGGTTTGAAGGCGGCGCTCTTTGAGCAGTTTCTTGCGAATACGCTGTCGTTTCGCTTCCGAGAGGTAATCGACGAACAGCTTCCCTTCGAGGTGATCCATCTCGTGCTGGATGCAGACGGCCAGCAGCCCTGTTGCCTCCGTCTCCTGCGCGACGCCTTCACGGTCGAGGAAACGGACGCGGATATGCTCCGCCCGCTCGACTTCCTCGTAGTAGCCGGGTACTGACAGGCAACCTTCGTCGCTGACCTGCACACCATCCTTCTCCAGGATCTCGGGGTTGATCAGCACATGCGGGTCCGACTTGTCACTGCTGACATCGGCCACCAGCAGGCGCAGGTGCACGTCCACCTGCGTGGCCGCCAGGCCAATTCCGGGTGCGGCGTACATCGTCTCGAACATATCGTCGATCAGCACGCGCAGCTTGTCGTCGACCTCCGTGACAGGGGCCGCTTTCGTCCTGAGCCTGGGGTCAGGGAATTCGAGAATCGTCAGTTTCGCCATAATTTCTGCAAAGCTATTCTTGTGACCGTGGGTACAAAATCAACCCTTTAAAACATAATGAATCCGCGGATATTTCGCGTGAACTCCTACGAAAAGCACCTAAATGTTTGACTTTATTGAATAAGATGTCAGACAATGCCGCCTGAAAAACACCCTTCCGGGGCAGCTTTGGGCACGGAAATGTGACGTAATTAGCAGCCTGAGCTTCACCGGACCGACATAGTATAGCAATGCCTAGATTGCACAGGCTCAAACCTATCAGATTGGAGCACCCGCGAATTATGTCTCTCAGCAATAATTGCCTGAAAAACAGTTACCGGCTCACTGTTGTCACGCTGGCCGTAACCCTGGCCGGATGCTCTCTGAATCCGTTTTCCAAAGACGACGAGCCGCGCCGCAGTGCGCCTGTCGCCACCTCATCGCAGTCGTCCGGCGGCGCGTCGACCTCGATAGAGCCCATGCAAAAGAGCGCGCCGGCCCGGCCGGCGTACAACGAGCCGGCCCTGCAGCGCATCAACGAGCCGGTGCCGCTGGCGTCGGGTCACCCGAACGAATATGTCGTCAAGGTGGGCGACACGCTGTGGGATATCGCCGCGACGTTCCTGAAAGATCCGTGGTTCTGGCCGGAAATCTGGTACGTCAACCCGGACATCGTCAACCCGCACCTTATTTATCCCGGTGATGTACTTGGGCTCGTCTATATCGACGGTCAGCCGCGTATCACCAACGTGCGCGGCTCCGCGTATCGACTGTCGCCCCAGGCGCGGGTTACCCCGTTGTCGGAGACCATCAACAGCATCCCTTACGAGGCCGTCGCTGCGTTTCTCAGCTCCGGCGTGATTCTCCAGAAGGACGAGGCCGACTCTCTGCCGTACGTTGTCGACTTCCGCGGCGAACACCTGGTTGCGGCCGCGGGCAACCAGGTCTATGTGCGCGGTCTTGCCGACGACATGCCGGGAACCCGCTTCAATGTCGTTCATGTCGGTGAGCCCTTGAGGGACCCGGATGACAACCGTCTGATCGGTTACCAGGGCCTCATGGTTGGCGAAGGCCGGCTGACGCGCGGCGGGGACCCGTCAACGGTCGCCTTAACGGAAACCTCGCGCGAAACGCTCAAGGGCGATCGACTGATCCCCGATGCCGTGGATGTCCCGCTCAACTTCTTCCCGCGATCACCGAGCGCCGAAATTAACGGACGCATCGTTTCCGTCGTCGATGGCGTCACCCAGATTGGCCAGTACCAGGTCGTCGTCATCAATCGCGGTACCAACGACGGCCTCTCCGTTGGCGATGTGCTGTCGGTCTTCCAGACCGGCGAGGTCGTCAAGGACCGTATCGGCGGCGGCAGCGTAAAACTGCCCGACGAGGAATCCGGCACGCTTATGGTCTTCAAGACCTATGACCGCATCAGCTACGGCCTCGTGATGGAAGCTTCACAGGCACTTCATGTACTGGATACCGTGAGAAACCCGATCTGACATAGCGATATCCCGCAAGGAAACGGCGCCACAAGGCGCCGTTTTTTTTGTGCGCCAATTGCCGCCCTTACGCCCAGTTATCAACGTCGGAGCGCTTGCGATTGGCGGTATCATCAGGGCCCCTTCGCCCTGGCCAGTTAATGGAAATCGACAAGCGCGCATGGCTGATACTCGCGCACGCCTACCTCAGCGTCGGCGAACTCCAGGTATTGCGCTCGAAATATGGCGCAATTACGACGATTGCGGGACTCGCGGGGAGCGCACTGAAGGACGCCGGCCTGCCGGATGAGAAAGTGGCGGCAATCACCTCGCCCGATAAACACCTTCTCGGCAGGGCGCTGGCGTGGCTCGATGACGGCGGGCACCATCTGCTTGCCTACGGCGAGAAGGATTACCCGGAGCTGCTCATGCAGATACCCGGTCCGCCGCTGCTGCTGTTCGTCAACGGCAGCGTGGACGCCCTCCACCTGCCGTCCCTGGCGATCGTCGGCAGCCGCAATCCGACACACGGCGGCGTGCGCAATGCGGTCGAGTTCTCCCGGTACCTGGCCCGCCAGGGATTCGTCATCGTCAGCGGACTTGCCGAGGGCATCGACACGGCCGCACACCGCGGTGCGCTCGACGCCGGCGGCAGAACCGTCGCGGTCCTTGGCCACGGCATCGATCGCGTCTACCCGGCCACGAATCGCGATCTCGCGCACCTCATCTCGAACGGCGGCGCGCTGCTGAGCGAGTATCCGCTCGGCACACGGCCGCTTCGATGGCATTTCCCGGAGCGCAACAGGCTCATCAGCGGATTGTCGCTCGGCACCCTGGTCGTCGAAGCGGCCAGGCGCAGCGGCTCGCTGATTACCGCAAGACTCGCCTCCGAGCAGGGCCGCGAAATATTCGCCTTGCCCGGCTCGATCCACAACCCGCTGTCCCGGGGTTGTCATGCCCTGATTCGAGAGGGCGCGAAACTCGTGGAGACCGCCGGGGACATCCTCGCCGAACTGGCGCCGTTGCATCAGCACATGGTGCAGACGTCAACGGAATCAACGCCGGCGGAGAAAGACATCCCCGGTACGGACAGTGACTATGTCGAATTGCGCCGCCTGCTCAGTCACGACCCCATCAGCATCGATGATCTGGCCAGCCAAACAAGTTTGACGATCGACCAGCTTTCCTCCATGCTTCTGATCCTGGAGCTCCATGGAGAAGTGGAGTCATTGTCCGGCGGACGATACGCCTTAACGGGTTGAGCATTTAGTCAAAGACAAGGAACGGCTCCAGGCATGAAAGAAAACGTACTTGATGTGCTCATGTACCTGTTCGAAACGTACGTCGACACCGAAGAAGAACCCGAACCCGACCAGAACGAGCTGCGCGCCGAACTATCGCGCGCGGGTTTCGGTGAAACGGAAATCGAGCGCGCCCTGTCCTGGCTCGATGCGCTGACCGACCAGCAACAGAATCTCGATTATGGCCATAAGGCCGGTCACGGCACGCGCATTTTCAACGATTTCGAGCACGACCGGCTGGATGCCTCCTGTCGCGGCTACATCACCTACCTCGAACAGATCGGCATCCTCTCGCCGCCTCAGCGGGAGATTCTCGTTGACCGCCTGCTGGCGCTGGAAACGCGGGATATCGACGTCGAACAGATCAAGTGGGTGGTCCTGATGGTGCTCTTCAGCCAGCCCGGACAGGAGCTGGCCTACGCGCGTATGGAAGACCTGGTCTTCGAAGAAGCGTCAGGATTGATCCACTAGCCCCAAGCACTCTGAATCGCGCTGTTCTGCCCGGGCAGGAACCGTGACAACTTGACACGCAGCGAACAAGGCTGTAATTCAACCGCGGCACAAACTGCGGTTTTTTCGTTATTGGGACCTCCTTTATACAATGCCAAAGAATCTCGTCATTGTTGAATCGCCCGCCAAGGCGAAGACGATCAGCAAATACCTGGGCAAGGACTTCGACGTCCTGGCCTCCTATGGCCACGTGCGGGATCTGGTTCCGAAAGAGGGGGCCGTCGACACGGACAACCAGTTTGCGATGAAGTACCAGGTCATCGAGCGCAATGAGAAACACGTCAATGCCATCGTTCGCGCGCTGAAGAAAGCCGATGCCCTGTACCTCGCAACCGACCCCGATCGTGAGGGTGAAGCGATATCCTGGCACCTGATCGAGCTGCTGAAGGAAAGAAAAGCGCTTGATTCCAAGGCTGTGCACCGCGTGGTCTTTCATGAAATAACCAAGCAGGCCGTGCAGGACGCCGTTGCCCATCCGCGGGAGCTGTCCGGCGACCTCGTTGGCGCGCAGCAGGCCCGCCGCGCGCTGGACTACCTGGTTGGCTTCAACCTGTCGCCGTTATTGTGGAAGAAAGTGCAGCGGGGCCTGTCGGCCGGCCGTGTGCAGAGTCCTGCTCTGCGCATGATCGTTGAGCGCGAGCTGGAAATCGAGGCATTCAAGGCGCGCGAGTACTGGTCGATCGAAGCGGACGTCAGCAAGGACGAACAGCCGTTCGCCTCGAGGCTGGTGAGTTACAAGGGCGAAAAGGTCGAACAGTTCAGTTTCGAGAACGAGGACTCCGCCCGCGATGTCGAAAAGACCCTGCTCGCGGCCGCGAAGGGCGAACTCAGGGTCATAAGCGTTTCCAAGAAACAACGACGCCGCAATCCGACCGCCCCTTTCACTACCTCGACGCTGCAGCAGGAGGCGTCCCGCAAGCTGGGGTTCAATACGCAACGCACGATGCGCGTCGCGCAGAAACTCTATGAAGGAATCGAGCTGCCGGGCGAAGGTAACGTAGGACTCATTTCCTACATGCGTACCGATTCGGTAACGCTGGCAGCAACCGCGATCGAGGAAATACGCGACGTGATTGCCGAACGCTATGGCAAGGAAAACGTGCCGGAGACGCCGCGGGAATTCAAGAACAAGTCGAAGAACGCCCAGGAAGCGCATGAGGCGGTTCGCCCGACCTCTGTCGCCTACATACCCGACGAGATAAAAGGCTCGCTCGACTCCGACCAGTACAAACTGTATTCGCTGATCTGGAAGCGCACCATGGCCTGCCAGATGGTTCCTGCCGTCTTCGACACGGTGGCGATCGAGATGGCCGCTGGCGACGAAGGCGAGGGCCATCGTTTTCGCGCTAACGGCTCGGTACTCGTCGAGCCGGGTTTCATGGCCGTCTACCAGGAGGGAAAAGACGACTCCAAGGAAGACGATGGCGATCGACTGCTTCCGGAGATCGACGAAGGCGACACGATAAAGCTCGTCGAGTTGCGTCCCGAACAGCACTTTACCGAACCGCCGCCGCGATTCACCGAGGCGAGCCTCGTCAAGACGCTTGAAGAATACGGCATCGGTCGACCATCGACCTACGCCAGCATTATCGCCACGCTGAAGAACCGCGAGTATGTCGAGATGGATGCCAAGCGCTTCATGCCGACGGATATCGGCCGAATCGTCAACGGCTTTCTCACCGAGCATTTCACGCAATACGTCGATTACGACTTTACGGCGAGACTGGAAGACGACCTTGACCTGGTGTCGCTCGGCGAGAAGGAGTGGGTGCCGGTGCTCGAAAGCTTCTGGGGCCCGTTTCATGAGCTCTGCGAGGAAAAAGAATCGTCCGTGACGCGCGAGCAGGTGGCGCAGGCGCGCGAGCTCGGTACCGACCCGAAGAGCGGCAAACCGGTTACCGTCCGCATGGGCCGATATGGACCCTTTGTGCAGATCGGCACCAAGGATGACGAGGAGAAGCCCAAGTTCGCCGGTCTTCGACCCGGCCAGAAGATGAACGACATCGATTTGAAAACGGCGCTGGAGCTTTTCAAGTTGCCGCGCAAACTGGGCGAAACACCGGATGGCCTGGCGGTATCGGCAAGCGTTGGGCGCTTCGGGCCCTACATCCGCTATGGCGACAAATATGTCTCGATTCGCGGTGAAGACGACGACCCGTACACCATTGAGCTGCCACGCGCGCTCGAACTTATCGAAGCGAAAAAAATCGAGGATGCCAATCGCATCATCCTGGACTTCGAGGAAGAGGGCATCCAGGTACTGAATGGTCGCTACGGACCCTACATTACCAACAAAGCCAAGAACGCCCGGGTGCCCAAGGACCGGGAGCCCAAGACCCTGACGCTCGAAGAATGCAAGGAACTGCTCGCCGCGGCTCCCGAGCGTGGCCGGCGAGGCAAGAAGAAGGTCGCCAAAAAGAAAGCCGCGGAAAAGAAGGCCCCGGCAAAGAAAAAGGCAAAGAAGAAGGCCAAGAAGAAAGCCAAGAAGAAAACGGTGAAAAAGGCCGTGAAGAAGGCGGCGAAAAAAAAGCCCGCCGCTAAGGTCAAGAAAAAGAGCGCCTGACAGGGTCGGGACCATCAGTCGATGTCGGTAAAGCGCGCCGCTGACGTATTGCTGGGAGGTGGCATCATCGCGTACCCGACGGAGGGTGTGTTCGGACTGGGCTGCCTTCCCGACGATCCCGGCGCGGTGCAGCGCCTGCTCGACATCAAGCAACGCGATGCGGCGAAAGGCCTGATACTCATTGCCTCCGATGTCCGCCAGCTCGACGGCTGGATATCGTTACCGGAGGGGCTGTCGCTGCCGCCTGTCGACCCGGCGCACCCGGTCACCTGGATCGTGCCGGCAGGTAAGCGCGCGCACGCAGCGCTGCGCGGCAGGCATTCGGGTCTTGCCGTTCGCATTACCAGCAATCCGGTTGCCGCTGCAATCTGCGACGCCGTTGATTCCCCGATAACGTCGACGAGCGCTAACCTGAGCGGCAAGCCTGTCGCGCGCAACCGCCTCATCCTTCGCCGCCAATTTGCCCGGCGTGTAGACTACCTCGTTCCCGGAGACTGCGGGCCTGCGAAAGGCGCCTCGGAGATCAGGGATCTCATCAGCAACACAGTGCTTCGAGCTGGAAAACAATGAGCAACATCGACGATGTAAAAGACTACCTGGTTGCGCTTCAGAATCGCATCTGCGCGGAACTCGAACAGCTCGACGGCAAGGCGCTTTTCGCGAGAGATTCCTGGGATCGTCCTGGCGGTGGTGGCGGTGAAAGCCGCGTGCTGGCCGGGGGTGCCGTCTTCGAACAGGCTGGCGTCAGTTTTTCGCATGTATTCGGCGACGAGATGCCGCCATCCGCGACCAGGACGAGGCCCGAACTTGCCGGCAAGAATTTCCAGGCGGTCGGCGTGTCCCTGGTGCTGCATCCGAACAACCCCTACGTTCCGACAACGCACGCGAACTTGCGTTTTTTCACGGCCGGCGAGCGCAAGCCCGTCTGGTGGTTCGGCGGCGGTTTCGACCTGACGCCCTATTACCCGTTCCACGAGGACGTGTTGCACTGGCACGAGACAGCCCGGTCCGCCTGCGCGCCTTTCGGCGAGGACCTTTATCCTCGCTACAAGGAATGGTGCGACAGCTACTTCTACCTGAAACACCGCGAGGAGACCCGCGGCGTCGGCGGGCTGTTCTTCGATGACGTCAATGAACCGGACTTCGAGCAGAGCTTTGCATTCGTGCGCTCGGTCGGCGACAGCTTTCTCGCTGCCTACAAACCGATCGTCAGGAAACGCATGGCACATCCTTACGGCGACAGGCAGCGCGACTTTCAACTCTATCGCCGCGGACGCTACGTTGAATTCAACCTGCTCTATGATCGAGGCACGCTGTTCGGCCTGCAGTCCGGCGGACGCACCGAGTCCATCCTGATGTCCTTGCCGCCGCGGGTTCGCTGGGCGTACAACTGGCGACCGGAACCCGATTCGGCCGAAGATGCCTTGTACCGTGATTACCTGAAACCTCGCGACTACCTTGGAGAGCACGATGCCTGAGCTGCATCCGTTTCACCTGGCGATCCCGGTTACGGACCTTGCTGCGGCCGAGGATTTCTATTGCGGACTGCTGGGCTGCGACAAGGGTCGCACGGCATCCCGATGGACAGACCTCAACTTCTTCGGGCACCAGGTCACCCTGCATCTCGTCGACGCCGACGACAGCGCTGCCGTAACGAATCCCGTCGACGGCGATGCGGTGCCGTCACGCCACTTCGGTGTCGTGCTCGACATGGCGACCTGGCAGACCCTGGCCGAACGGCTCGAAGACGCCGGCTGCCAGTTTCTTATTTCTCCACGAATCCGCTTCAAGGGCGAGGTCGGTGAGCAGGCGACGCTGTTTCTTCTCGATCCATCCTCGAATGCGCTCGAATTCAAGAGCTTCGCGGATCCGGCGCGTCTTTTTTCAAGCTGAACGCCGGCGCGCCCGCGCCGGAAACAACTGCAATCCCAGTCACAGCGGCGCCGGAAGGGCCTTGAGGCGCTGAGGCGCCGCCCGGCGGACATTCTCTTTTGCCAACCTCAATGGTAACGTCACTCGCTTCGGAGCCCGGCGCGGGTTTCGGGTCTGTCACGCGAGGAACGATGTCCTGGATCGAAGAAATAGAGGTCACCGACGCCGACGAGAAGCTGGCGGCGATATACGCGACGCTGATCCAGCAGCGCGGCAAGATCTCCAATATTCTGAAGGTGCATAGCCTCAATCCCGAGGCTTTGAGCAAACATCTCGACCTGTACATGACGCTGATGTTCGGCAAGTCCGGTTTGAGTCGCACGGAGCGCGAGGCTGTCGCGGTCGTCGTATCGGCCAACAACGACTGCCAGTATTGCGTCAGCCACCATGCCGAGGCGCTCGAGCGCTATATCGACGATCAGCAGACCCTGGACCTGCTGAAGAACGCCGACGGCCTCGAGACGCTGGAACCACGCCTTAGCAACATCGTTCGCCACGCCGAGAAGCTCACCACGGCGCCCGGCGCAATGACGGAAAGTGATCTTGCCGAACTCGTTGCGGTTGGCCTCAGCGACAGGGACGTGCTCGACCTCACGCTGATCGTCGCGTACTTCAACTTCGTCAATCGTATTGCCCTGGGCCTCGGTGTCACTTTCTCGGCCGATGAGCTGACCGGCTATCGCGACGACGGGTAACGGGCGCCCGATGAACGCCTTTTCCCTCCCAGCGTATTGCGCCCTGCTGCTTGCCGGCGCGGCGGTCGCCAGCGAGTCGTCGTTGCAGGTAATTGACGCGCCGCCGATCGGGCTTGCCGCCGCCGAGGACCCTGCGGATACGCGTGTCTATATCGTGCAGCTGCGACAGCCATCGATCGCGGACCACTACGCAAAACTGGCCGGGCCCGCCGCGCCCGTGAAGACCTTCGACAAACAGCGCCGTCGCCTCGACAAGACAAGCCCGCAGCTCGAGGCTTACAGGAACGGGCTTGTCGATGAACAGTCCAAGCTGATCGACAGGGCCGTGCCCGGCATTCAGAAAATCTACAGTTATCAGTACGGCCTGAACGGTTTCGCGGCGCGCATGAGCCCCGCGCAGGCGGACAAGCTCGAGCATCTCCCGGAGGTACTGAACGTCTGGGAGGACGAGATTCGCCCCATGGCGCTGCGCTACAGCCCGACGTTTCTCGAGCTCTTTGCGGCCGACGACGGCTTGCGAAGTGCCGAGGGTCTCGATGGCGAGGGCATCGTCATCGGCATCATCGACAGCGGCGTGGCGCCCGGGCATCCCTCGCTCGCGGACACCCGGGAGGCGGATCGTCCCAGGGCCTGTCGCAGCAGCTGGGGCGAAACCACGCTGCTGGGTCGCTGGCTGTGCCGCCGCTTCAGGAAGCTCCCGGACGTGCCCGACTTCGATGCGCCCGAATCCTGGAACGGCAGCTGCGAGACCGGCGAACTGTTCGAAACGTCGGACTGCAATAACAAGCTCATCGGCGCGCGCTGGTTCATCGACGGTGCGCTCGAGTCCGGACCCATCGATGAGGGCGAAATTCGTTCGGCCCGGGACGCCGACGGGCACGGCACCCATACGGCAACGACAGCTGCCGGCGTTCGTACCCGAGCATCAATCTTCGGTACGCTGCTCGGCGACATCGAAGGCATTGCGCCGCGAGCGCGCGTTGCTGCGTACAAGGCCTGCTGGTTACGGCCGGGAAGCACGCGGGCCAGCTGCAATACGTCGGACCTGGTGAATGCGATCGATGCGGCCGTCGCCGACGGCGTGGATGTCATCAGCTATTCCATCGGCAGCTCCCTGAGACGAATTTCCGCGCCCGACGACGTTGCCTTGCTGGCGGCAACCAGGGCCGGCGTCCTGACCGTTGTTGCCGCTGGAAACGAGGGTCCGAACCCAGGCACCATCGGTTCTCCGGCGGGCGGGCCCTGGGTCATAACGGCGGCGGCGTCCAGCCGTACCGGAGAGTCGTCCGTCGAGGCGTTGCAGGTGACGGCACCCTCCGCGATCGCCGGCAAATATGCGACGAAGGAGGCAAACTTCACGCCGCCGCTGCAGGACAACGATCCGATCGAGGCCTCCCTCGTCCTTGTCGACGATGACGACGACACCACCAGCGATGGCGCGACAGGCACAACGTCGGATGCCTGCCAGGCGCTGGTCAACGGTGACGATGTCAACGGCAATATCGCGTTCATTCAGCGCACGGGATGCTCGTTCGACGACAAGGTCAGGAACGCGGCGGATGCCGGGGCGGTGGCGGCGCTGGTCTATAACATCGCCGGCGAGCCTGTCGTCATGTTCGGCACGGAGGGTTCGGTGGATATTCCGGCGCTGATGATCGGCCAGGCGGACGCCAACCTGATACTCGCGGAGCTGGACGCCGGAAATGACGTTACGGTCGTGCTGGACAAGGGCCTGCTTCTGACGACGCCCGATACCGGCAATGTCATGGCGTCGTTCTCGGCCCGTGGCCCGGCACCCGTTGCCGATATCCTGAAGCCCGACGTAACGGCGCCGGGCATCAATATCCTCGCAGGCTTTACACCCGACAGCGCCAATGCGGCGCCGGGCGAAAACTTCGCATTCCTGAGCGGCACCTCGATGTCGACACCGCATGTCGCCGGCGTCGCGGCCCTGTTGCTGCAGGCGCATCCGACCTGGACGCCGTCGGAGATCAGGTCCGCACTGATGACGACGGCCCGGCAGAATATCAATTCGAGTTCGGGGCTCGGCGATGCGAACCCCTTCGACTTCGGCGCGGGCCACATTGTGCCGAATGACGCTTTCGATCCCGGACTGGTGTTTGAAACGAGCGTCGACGAATACGATGCCTTCGCCTGCGGTGTCGAATCCCCCGCGGTTTCATCGACACGCTGCGAGGAACTCGAGGGCGCGGGGCTTTCGTTCGCCGCGGCCGACATGAATCAGCCATCGATCGCTTTGTCGACACTGACCAGTCAGCGAATCGTGCGACGGCGCGTGACGAATATCAGCGATGAGGGCGGCGCCTACACCGTCAGCGTCACGTCGCCACCCGGAATGAGCTTCGAGGTCAGTCCGACGAGCATTTCGCTGGCGCCGGGCGAGTCTGCGGTGTTCGACGTTACGGCTCGGTACCTGTCCGGCCCGCTCGATCGGTGGCGCTTCGGTTCATTGACCTGGTCGAGCGATACGCGCGACGTTTACAGTCCGATCGCGGCGAAGCCGACCTCGATAGCCGCACCCGCCGAGATCACGAGTTTTGGCGGCAGCGGCACGCAGAGCTTCGAGGTCCTGTTCGGCTACGACGGCAGCTACGCGCCTGTGGTGCACGGCCTGAACCTGCCAAGCATCATCGACGGATTCGTCGACAACGACCCGACCAAGACGTTTTCCGTGCGATCCGGCGACGGCGTAACGCAACACCTGATATCCGTTCCCGCGGACCAGCTGTACGCACGGTTCTCGCTGTTCGACGCACTAACGGATGGAGACGACGACCTGGACATGTACGTCTACTACTGCGGCGCCGATACGACGCTGTGCAGCAAGATCGGCGAGAGCGGCGAACCTACGTCCCAGGAACGGTTCGACGTGTTCCGGCCTGCGGCCGGGATCTACGCGGTACTGGTCCACGGCTTCGAAACCGACGAGGTGACGGGCGGACCGGGCGCCAATTACCGGCTGCTGGCCTGGGCCTTCGGTATCAACGACGACGTGGGCAACATGAGCGCGTCAGGGCCGGCATTCGTCGCCCCCGGCACGACGGCCGACGTGACGATCGACTGGTCCGGACTTGCGCCGGACACCGTGTATCTTGGCGGCATTTCTCACAACACGCCGCAGGGCCTGTCGGGACTGACCCTCGTCACCATCGGCAATTGATGCCTGCTAGGACAGCCAGCCCTTCGCTTTGGCGGAGCGCGAATACCAGATTTCCGCAACGCAAAGAAGAATGACCAGCGTTGGCAGATAGAGCGCGCTGCTGCCCCATACGGCAAGCCCGTCGCTTAGTACAAACGAGTGCAGGTCCTGAACGAGAACGCCCGCGAGCGAGACGATGTAAACCGGCAGCGCCAGCGCGTTTCGTACCAGCAGCAGCAGGGAGGCGATCACACCGGCGGTCACCGCGATGGCATAGGCCGACGTCGCCCACATCGGCATGTTCTCGAGAAACGCCTGCTGCGCCGCGTTGAAGTTATCCGCCAGCACCTCCGGCGCCATGGTGACCTGGTCGTAGTAAATCATCAGGCCAAAGAAGTTCCATAACAGGAAAACGCCGCCGATGATCCAGAAGGACGTGGGCAGCTCACTGTTCGGTATGTCAGACATCGCGAATTCCCCTTGTTGGTATTATTCTCAGGTTCGATTTCGTCTTTGCAGGATACCGTATACAGCCTCGGGCGCCCCGGAATCAAGCG
>JBFELT010000080.1:0-13166 GCA_041552015.1 Woeseiaceae bacterium | reverse complement strand
TGATCGACGTCGTCGGCGGGTCTACCGGCGATGTGCGCCACTATCGCTGGCGTAATGAGACCGGAACCGAGATTCTCCTGACCGACGTGCCCGGTATCGGGGGCCTTGCCGGAGAGCTCTCGGCGATCGCGAGCGAGGAAGCAAAGCGCGCGCATGTCGTTCTGTTCGTCTGCGACGGCGACCTGACACGCTCGGAGCTCAAAGCCATCGAGGCATTGCTGGCTTTCGACAAGCCGCTGGTACTGGTGCTCAACAAGGCGGACCGTTTCAGCCCTGAAGAGCAGGCCGTGCTGATGGAAAAACTGCTGGAGCGCGTCGCCGGTGTCGGTGGCAAGCTCAACCGCGATCACGTTGTCGCGGTAACGGCAGGTGGCGAGTCCGCGGTGATCGAGCGTCGCGAGGACGGCCGCGAGCAAGCCGCGAAGCGCGCGCGACCGGCGGATATCGGCGTACTGGTCGTGGCAATCAACCGTCTCCTGTCCGGCGGCGGCGAAGTGCTCGATAAACGCCGCGAGCGGGCGGTGTTTCAAATGGCTGCAACGCGACTCGCGGCGGCCGAGGCGGAGTACAGACTGCAGCGCTCCGAACAGATAATCCGCAGCAGCACGCGCAAGGCCGTGGTCGGCGCGCTCGCCGCCATCAGCCCGGGCACCGATATCCTGATTCAGGGCTACCTCGGAACAGCGATGACACGGGAACTTTGCCGTCTGTACGGTGCGGCGCCGCGTGATCTCGATATTGAAGAGTTCCTGTCGATGAGCCAAAGTCGGGTAGGCCGGGCACTGCCCTTGTCGCTCGCGGTAGCTGGCAACGGGCTGAAAGCCTTTCCCGGCGTCGGTACGGTTGCAGGCGGGCTGGTGCATGCCGTGGCCTACGGACTGATTTTCGACGCGCTGGGACGTAGCCTGGTGCTGTCGCTGACCCGTCATGGCGAGCTGGTGCCGGCGACGGCCACCAAAGAATTCGAGGATGGCATCAGTGAGCATTTGGAAGCGGGCGTTCGCCGCATTGCCAGACTGGCCCTGGAAGAAAAAACCGACTGAGTCCGCTTCGGACGGTGGAGCCGACCACCTGAACCTCGCGCGCGAGAGCCTGCGCGAGTTGATTCAGGACTCGCGTCTGCCGGACGGCGTGCGCGATTCACTGGCCAGCGACTACCAGGCCGTGCAGGCAATGCTGGACAAGCTGGAGCATGGTCACCTGCACCTGTCGGTATTCGGTCGCGTGAGTACCGGCAAGTCGTCATTGCTGAACGCACTGATTGGCGAGAATCGTTTTTCGGTCAGCCCGCTGCACGGCGAAACCCGGCATTCGTCGATGCAGGCCTGGAACCAGGTCGAAGCGGGCGGTGTGTTCCTGATCGACACGCCTGGCCTGGACGAGGCGGGCGGTGAAGATCGCGAGGCGCTTGCCAAAGAGGTTGCCGGTCGATCCGACCTGGTGATGTTCGTGCTGGACAGCGACATCACCGACTCGGAACTTGCTGCGTTGAAAGCCGTTCTCGCCCAGGGCCGCCCGGTTCTGGTCGTTCTCAACAAATCGGATCTCTACACTTCGGACGAGCTTGCCTCGCTGCTGCGATCGATTCGCGCGAGGACCGCCGGCGTCGTCGAAGCCGATCATGTCGTCAGCGCGGCTGCCGAACCCCGCGGTCAGACCGTCGTACAAATCGACGCCGAGGGTGGCGAGACGACATCGACGCGATCGCAGACGCCGGACGTGGCGCAACTACGCCTGAAGCTTTGGGAAATACTCGAGGCGGAGGGAAAGACGCTGGCCGCGCTGAATGCGAGCCTGTTCGCCGCGGACCTTTCCGACCAGGTGGGTCGCCGGATCCTGGCAGCGAGACGGGAGCTGGGCGACAAGCTGGTGCGCACCTACTGCGTTGGCAAAGGCATCGCCGTTGCCTTCAATCCAGTTCCGGTCGCTGACCTGTTCGCCGCGGCGTTCATCGATGTCGGCATGGTCGTGCACCTGTCACGCGTCTACGACCTGCCATTGAGCCAGAAGGAAGCGGGATCCATAGTGAAAGTCATCGTCGCGGAGTCGGCCGCGCTGATGGGCACCGTCTGGGCGCTGCATTTCGTCTCGAGCGCGCTGAAGGTTGGCACGCTGGGCCTGTCGACCATTCTGACCGCGGGCGCGCAGGGCGCTATTGCCTACTACAGCACCTATCTCGTCGGCCGCGCTGCCGGCGAGTACCTCGCCAAGGGCAAATCCTGGGGCGACGGCGGGCCGAAGAAAGTCGTCAAACAGATCCTGGAGTCGCTGGACCGTGATACGGTGCTGCGCGACGCGAAGCGCGAAATCCAGGCCCGTCTCGGACTGGGTTAGGGAAGGGCCGAGTGGACAGAGAGACACGCATGCGCCGCATCTGGGAGACCATTCAAGATATCCCTGAAGGCCGCGTTGCGAACTATGGGCAGGTCGCGGAGATCGCCGGTGTGCCGCGCGGCGCCCGACAGGTTGCCTACGCGCTGCGACACGTGCCCAAGGACATGGTGCTTCCCTGGCACCGTGTGATTACCGCGTCCGGCAAGAGCGCGTTCGAGCCGAATAGCCGGCACTTCAGGATTCAGTGTGAGCGCCTGATCGCGGAAGGCGTTGCGGTCAACAACGGCAAGGTCGACATGCGGGAATACCGCTGGGACCCCGGGCTCGATGAGCTCCTGTGGAAACCGTCTTCGACCTGGGATGAGTCATGACTGCAAGGCGCAGACTTCGAGCGCATATTCTCAATGTTCTTCTCAGCGCGGGAGCCCGGAGCACTGCGCGGCGGGCGCAGGAGTGGCGCCGGCGCCTGTTGCGCCGGCCACACGTCGTATCCGCATTCCTGCAGCTCGACGATCCCTATTCCTATCTGCTCGCGCACTACCTGCCAAGCCTGAGAGAGCAATACGACATCGAGCTTCGGCTGTACCTCTCGGAATCGCGCGGCGGTGCCTATCAGCCGGCGCCGGAAATGCTCGCCGAGTATGCGGTGATGGACTGCCGGCGTCTCGCGCGTGAACTCGGTATCCCTTTTCTCGACAAGGGTACGAGTCCGCCCGTGGAGCATCGCCGCCCGATGCTCGATACGGTCGCAAGCTGCCACGGTGACGCGGCGTTTGATGATGAGCTGTTGCAGGCTCTGCAGGCGTTCTGGCGTGGCGATGCCGAGGCCGCCGCTCGTCGCAGCGCGGGTGCCGGACGAAAAGGCCAGTCAGACCCCCTCATCCGGGCGTCACAGGAGCGCCAGCACGCGCTCGGCCACTATGACAGCGCGACGCTGCACTACGCGGGCGAATGGTTCTGGGGAGTGGATCGCCTGCATTACCTGGTGCAACGTCTCGATGAGCTTTCGCTGCAAAAAAGACAGGGCCATGATCGCCTGTTGACCGCGCTCGGGCAGGCGATGCACGTGACGCTGCCGGTAGCGCCGCCGACGGCGGCAAAAAACCTGCCTGCCCTGGTGCTTTTTCATTCGGTCCGAAGTCCCTATTCCTACCTGGCACTCGGTTGCGCGGCAAAAATTGCCGATGCTTTCGGCCTGACGCTGGAAATCCGACCGGTGCTGCCGATGGTGATGCGCGGCATGCAGGTGCCAGAGGCCAAGCTACGTTACATCGTCAAAGACGCAGCGCGGGAAGCCGCTCGACGGGGCGTCCCCTTTGGCAAAATCGCGGACCCGGTCGGGCCGGGCGTCGAACGCAGCCTCGCCGTCTTTTTCTTCGCCGCGGCCGAGAAGCGCGGCCGTGAATTCCTGCTGAACCTGGGAGAGGCGATCTGGGCACGGGCTATTGAAGTGTCCACAGACGCCGGCATGCGCCGGGTGACGGACAAGACCGGGCTGGCCTGGCCGGATGTGAAGGCAGCCATGGCTTCCGCTGCGTGGCGCGAGGTTGTGGCGGAGAATCGCGAATCGATGATGGCGTCGGGCAGCTGGGGCGTGCCGACAATGCGACTGGCTGATTTCCTTGCATGGGGACAGGATCGCGATTGGCTGCTGGTGCGCCATATCGAGGAATTGTGTGACACGGGAGACGGAATACTCATATGACCACAGTCATTTTCTCACACGGCCAGGAAAGCGGTCCGTGGGGCACCAAGATTCGCTCGATGGCGAATCGCGCCAGGAGCCTGGGTTGCCAGGTTGACAGCATCGACTACCAGGGCATCGCCGATCCCTCGGAGCGAGTCGGCAAGCTGCTGCAGGAATGCGCGCAGATCGACGACAAACTGATCCTGGTCGGATCCAGCATGGGCGGCCACGTGGCGACAGCAGCGGCGGAGGAACTCGGCGCGGTCGGTCTGTTCGTACTGGCGCCGGCCTACTTCATGCCCGGCTACGAGGGGCTGACGCCGACACCACCGTCGATTCCGACTTGCATTGTGCACGGCTGGCATGATGAGATCGTGCCCGTCGAAAACAGCATTCGTTTTGTCCGGAGCTGCAGCGCGACGCTGCACCTGGTCGACGGCGACCATCGCCTGACGGCGAACATCGCCGAAATCAACGAATATCTTAGCTATTTCATAACGATTACATCCGAATGACTCGGAGACTTGGGAGGATTAAATGAAGTACGTACTGATCTTGTTAGTGAGCCTGACCCTGTTCGCCTGTGGCGGCAAGGATTCGGGCGACTCAGCGAAAAAAGCCATGGATTCGGCCGCCGATGCCGCGAAAGAGGCCGCGAGCGACACGATGGAAGCGGCAGAAGACGCAATGGATTCGGCCGGAAGCGCCATGGACGATGCCGCCGACAAGGCTGCTGAAATGGCGGATGACGCCATGGAGGAAGGCGCCGACATGATGAAAGGCGCGATGGACGAAGCCAAAGCGGTTGAAGGCAAGCTGATGGAAAAGAAAGACGAGATTGACGCCGCAGTCGAAGACAAAATGAAAGACTGATGTATGTGCGCCTGGGGCAGGGGATTGATTCCCAGGGCTCCAGGCGCATCCCCTCGCGCGTGAATCTGAAGCCGCGCTTCTCTACCTCAGCCCGTTCCGGGCTACTATCGATCAACAGCGGACTCGTGTGGTTTGTCAACGACCTTGCGATCTCCGAAAGGCGGCACGCATTTGGTGACAAATGTGTTCGGCATCGTGCCCAGGTCGCGCCCGGCCATTTGACCGTCGGCGAAAAACATTCGCGTCCGGTGGAGTAGGGCACAGGGCGCTAAAACACCTCGGCGGACAGATCCAGCAAGGCGGGCACGTCGCTGGGTTTGTAGAGGCCGATCTGGCTCAGCGATATCGGCTCGAGCGGTTTCGCGGTGATAACGAGTCGCGATTTGCCGGCGACGAACTCGGTGTAAGGATCGATAAGGTATTCGTCGAATTCGATCCCCAGGGAGCTGCCGATGTGCGCGAGTTTTTCGAGCTGCGCCGCAACGATTTCCTCGTTTGACAGCCCGAGCCGGCCGCAATAGTTGCTTACGCGCTGGTTCAGCGACTGATCGACGTATTCGATTCTCAGGGCGCTGAGTCTCGGCTTCGCGCGAGGGCCCTGCGAGAGTTCGGCGATCATGTTACCTGCCAGCGTCAGTTCTGCATCGATCGTCCACATGTCCTCGACCGAGGACTTCAAAGACACGGAAAAATCCGACGCATCGCGGCGAAAGTAGGCCGCTACCGAAACGACCTGTTCGGAGTAACCCAATGCCTCCAGCGTTGCGGGCGAGAAACCGTACTTGCCCGTACACACGGCCGCTGGCTTGTCCGCATCTGCCTGGTTGACGACTTTCTGCAGCTCACCGTGGAGGGTCCGGAAATAGTCGGCATCGACACGCATGCGAATACCTTCGGCGATAAAACCAAAGTATTCCGGAATGGCGTCATTCGGGTTGCCAACGTTCTCGGCCAGGTCCGCGATGCGTAGCAGCGAGAAGTAGCTGGGCGTGTCGATGCCCATGCGCTCAATCGTAAGCGCATCATTAAAGTTGGTGATTTGCACCTCGACGGAATCCACGGTCAGCTCGCCGCCCATTGTCGAACTGACGCCTTCGTAATTCACCCTGGCGAATGGCGACATCGCGATGACGGCCTTATCGACGCCTTTCTCGACCTTGCTGTGCAGCAGAAACTTCGAGCCGCCGTAGCCAAGGGCGCCCAGCAAGACGGCACCGATAATCAGTTTTCGCATGTTTCGCTCGCTTTCAGAGAACGTCCACAGACCGTGAATCATGTCTCAAAACAAGGCCTTGCGATACGAAAGGAGTCACAGAAACGCGTTTCCGGTAGACTTGTCCGCCATGAATATTGCCGCTCTCCTCGTTCGCCCGCTTTACTGGCTGGCCGGAAAAATATTTTCCCTCTGGGCGCGGCCGATGGTGCAGCCCGACAAGCCGCTCGAACTCATCACCGACAGTAATGCCGCGATCTGCTACGTCCTCGAAACCGGCGGTCTCGCAGATCTGCTTGCCCTGGAGAAAGCCTGTGCAACGCACGGACTTCCGTCGCCGACCAGTCGTTTCGACTTTTGCGGTACTCGCGACCACAAGCGGGTAATCGTGCTGCGACGCATGCGCGGCGTGTTTTTCAGGCGGCCCCGCAAGACCGGGTCCCAGCGGCTCTTGCGGCTGGTCGAGGCGGCAGAAGGAGGCGAGCAGGAACTGCTCCTGATTCCGGTCGCAATCTACTGGGGTCGTTCGCCGGAGAAAGAACGCTCGTGGGTAAAGCTGCTTTTTTCGGAAGACTGGGATGTCTCGGGTAGGACCAACAAGTTCTTCAAATCGCTGTTGCTGGGGCGGGATACCCTGTTGCGCTTCAGCCACGCGCTGCCACTGCGATCCATCGAAGCGGGTGGAAAGTCTGCGGCGATCGTCAGTCGCAAGATTTCCAGGATTCTGCGCGTGCATTTTCGCAAGCGCCGTGTGGCTACGGTGGGGCCGGACCTGTCGCACCGGCGCACCCTGGTCAACCAGGTGCTGCGGGCACCAGGCGTTCGCCGCGCGATCGTGGCGGAGGCGGGTGACGATTTCCGCAAGCAGGAAGTCGCGCGGCACAAAGCGCAAGAATACGCATTGGAAATTGCTGCGGATATTTCGTATCCGTTCGTTCGGGTAGCTCAGCGCTTTCTGAAGTGGCTATGGAACCGGATATACGATGGCATCGAGCTGAATCATATCGATCGACTGCACGAGGTTGCCAGGGAGAAAGAGCTTGTCTACGTGCCCTGTCATCGCAGTCATTTCGACTACCTGCTGCTGAGTTACATCGTTTACAACAGCGGCCTGCATCTGCCGCACATCGCCGCCGGTATCAACCTGAATATGCCGATTGTCGGTCGCATCCTGCGGCGCGGTGGAGCGTTCTTCCTGCGCCGCACATTCAAGGGCAATCGCCTGTATGCCGCCGTCTTCGATGCCTACCTGAACGAGATCATCGCAAGGGGTCATTCGATCGAGTACTTCGTCGAGGGCGGCAGGAGCCGCACCGGCAGGCTGCTGGCGCCGAAGGGCGGCATGCTGGCCATGACCGTGAATTCTTTCATCAAGAACCGCCAGCGGCCGATCGTGTTTGTACCCGTGTATTTCGGTTACGAAAAACTCATCGAGGGTGATTCTTTTATCAATGAACTCGGAGGCGCAGAAAAGAAGAAAGAGTCACTGGGTGGCCTGGTGCGCTCTGTCAGGTCGCTACGCGACCAGTTCGGCCGCGTTTACGTGAATATCGGTGAGCCGATAGAGCTCGAGCCGGTGCTGGACCGCATGCATCCGCGGTGGCGTGATTACAAGGCCGACAACGGCGAACGCCCGTCATGGCTGTCCGGTGTCGTTGACGAGCTTGGCAGCGAAATCATGACGGGAATCAACTCGTCCGCCGCCGTTACGCCGATAAGCCTGCTGGCTTACGCACTGCTGGCAACGCCAAAACAGAAGATCGGCATCAATGAACTTCGACGCCAGATCGGCTTGAGCATGGCCCTCATCCGGCGTTTCAAGTACTCGGATTCGGTGACCATGCCGGAGTGGGATGCCGACAAGATCATCAAGCACGGTGAAACGCTGGACGTTATCAGTCGCACGGATCATCCCATGGGCGAGGTCGTGCACATGGCTGAGCGCACGGCCGTGCTGATGACTTACTTCCGCAACAACATCCTGCACCTGCTGGCCGTGCCGGCATCCGTCGCGTGCTGTTTTATCCAGGGCCGGCAGCTCGAGCACAAGGAACTGCAGCGGCTGATCCGCCTGATCTATCCGTTCATGCAGAAAGAGCTGCATCTGAAATGGCAGCTCGAAGAAATCGATGCGGTAACGTCGGAGGCGATCAAATCGCTCATCGACCTGAAGATCCTGACGTATGGCGATCGAAAAACGATGCTTGTGCGACCGCCCTCCGGGTCCGAAAAGGCCTTCCAGCTATTAATGCTTGGCCAATCGATGGTGCCCATGCTGCAGCGTTTCTACCTCGTGATCGCAATACTGGTGAGCAATGGTTCCGGTACCCTCTCCCGGGCACGACTGGAGGTACTGTGCCAGCAAAGTGCCGAGCGACTGTCGATGATCTACGGCCTGCATTCGCCGGACTTCTTTAACAAGACGCTGTTTCATGATTTCATTCGTGGTCTTCAGGATCAGCAGGTCTTGCGCCGCAATGCCGCTGGCCTGATCGAATACCATGAGAGCATCAAGAGTATCGGTGCTGACGCACGCCTGGTACTTGGTGAAGAGATTCGCCACAGTATCCTGTCGCTGACATTGCCCGAAGACAGTGAGCCAACTGAAGAATGAAAGTCGTATCGTTTTACCGTTTCCTGGATATCAACGGGCCGCAGGCGCTTTGTGACGAACTGCAGGCGCTCTGCGACAGGCAGAATCTGCTCGGCACCATTCTCGTTGCCAGATAGGGATTCAATGGCACGATAGCCGGGAGTGAGGAAGCGATCCGGGTCGTTCTGGACACTCTCAAGGCCCGCTTCGATATCGATGAGGAACTCGATGCGCGCTGGACAAGCGCCGAGGAACCGCCGTTTCGCCGCATGCGCGTGCGGGTCAAGAAGGAAATCGTAACGCTGGGTCGGCCGGATATCCTGCCGCACAAGTCGACCGGCGAGCACGTTCCGCCGCAGCGATGGAACGCGCTGATTGAAAGGCCCGACGTGGTGGTCGTCGATACGCGCAACCACTACGAACACGAGGTTGGCAGCTTTCCCGGTGCGGTGGATCCGGGCAACGACAGCTTTCGCGAATTTCCGGCGTTCGCGCAATTGCTGGCCGAGACCTGCAGGGATCGCCCCCTGGCGATGTTTTGCACGGGGGGAATTCGCTGTGAGAAAGCCAGCGCGCTGATGCTCGAACTCGGTTTCCGCGAGGTCTATCAGCTGCAGGGCGGAATCCTCAACTATCTCGAGACGGTACAGGCCGATGACAACCGCTGGGAAGGGGAGTGTTTCGTCTTCGACACGCGTGTCGCGGTCGACCGGGACCTGACGGAGGGTGGCTACGTTCAATGTCACGCCTGCCGGCGGCCCCTGAGTGCCGAGGACATGGCGTCGCCGGACTACCGGGAGGGGGTTTCCTGTCCGCGCTGCGTCAACACGGCCGATGAAGATCGCCGGGCACGCCTCGAGGAGCGCCGTCGGCAGGTGCGGCTCGCCGCGGAGCGCGGGGATTCCCATATCGGCGCTAAAATCTGACGCGATTCCTTGCGTTTGAAGGATCAAAAGACTACAAACACCCTATGTTCAGCCGCGTAAACGCCATGAAGAGTCCTGCGGCCCTGAGACGAAATGTCCTGGGCCTGCTGGCCATCATTTGGCTGAACATGGCTGTCCTGCCCTGTGCCATGGCATTCCAGGGCGACGACGATTGCCCGCACTGTCCGCCGCCAGAGCAGCATGGGCAAGACCACGGGATGTCCGCACATCATGGCGGCGATACCGCGGCCTCCCGGCCATCCTGTGCGACGGCGCAGCCCGACTGTTGCGATGCCATTGCGGCCAGCGTCGATGCGCGCGGTGGCAAGATCGAGCACAAACCCGCGCCTGACGTTGTCTTGGCCAGCGTGCCACTGCCAGGCAATCACGGGGACCGTCCCGGCGCCCAGCGCTGCGGCTCACCGGATCCTCCGGACGTCTCGGGCAGCTCCCCACCGCTACGCGTCCTGTACTGCGTCTATCTGAAATAGCCATCTCCTTGCTGTAAACCTTTTCGGTTCTTCACGCAGGAGTTTGACTGATGTTGTTTTTTCGCGGGCGCGCGCCCGAGTCCATGCACGGACGCTTTTTTTATTGGTGTTCTCTCTACAGTTGCGCTGTGTTTCTCGCAGCCATCCTTACCGTACCTGTCGCGCTTGCACAGCATGACGTTCCGCTGACGCTTGCCGAAGCCGAGGATCTCGCCCTTGCGGCAGAGCCGGGGCAGCAGGCCATGCAGGCCAGGGCCGCCGCGCTTGAAGCGCGTTCGGTGCTTGCCGGCGAGCTGCCCGACCCGACGCTGCGCGTCGGCCTGAACAATTTCCCGATCGAATCCGGCGGTTTTCGTACGGAAGGCATGACGAATGTTGCCGTCGGACTGCGCCAGGCGTTTCCGGCCGGCAAGACGCGCTCATTGAGCGCCCGACAGTTCGATTTCCTTGCTTCCGAGATGAACGAAAACGCCGAGGCGCGGCGTCGCAACGTGCTGACGGCCGTGCGCACTTCGTGGCTGGATTTCTACTACTGGGATCGGGCTCACCAAGTCGTAACCGAGTCGCGGCCCTTCTTCGACGACCTGGCGACGGTTACGCGTTCCCTTTACTCGGTGGGCCGCAAGAGCCAGCAAGACGTTCTGCGCGCCGAGCTTGAGCTAAGCCGCCTTCAGGATCGGCTGATAGACATCGAGCGACAACGTTCGCGGGCGCAGGCCGCGCTGGGTGAATGGATAAGCCACGATGCCATGAGACCGCTTGCCCGGAAGCTACCGGCATGGGATCGGCTGCCGCCGCTCGAATCCTTGCGCGAGGCCCTGCCGGAACATCCCGCGTTGCGTGCCGCCGATGCGCAGATACAGGCGCGCAGCGCGGGCGTCGACCTCGCGCAGCAGCGATCGAAGCCCGGCTGGGCGCTCGAGCTGGGCTACAGCTATCGCGAAGGTTTCCTGCCCAGCGGTGAACCACGCTCGGATTTCGTCAGCCTAGGTGTGAGCGTCGATCTGCCGTTCTTCAGGAAGAAGTCCGTCGACAGCACGCTATCGGCGGCATTGCACGAGCGCAGCGCTGCCGTATCGGGCCGGGAGCAGACCTTGCGAGGAATGCAGAGCCAACTGGCGGCAGAGCATGCACGCTGGCGAGATCTGACGCGCCGCCTGTCGCTGTACGACGCGCGTATTCTCGATCAGGCCAAAGACAACGCCGAGGCATCGATGCTCGCGTATCAAAGTGATCGAGGTGATTTCGCCGATGTCATGCGTGCCTACATCGACAATCTGAATACCGGCATTGAACACATTCGCCTGCAGGTGGAGCGCGCGCAGAGTTATGCGGTGCTCGCGAACCTCGGAGGGCTTCCACGATGAAGAAGTTTACGTTTGCTATCGGCGCACTCCTCGTTGCGATCGCTGTCGGCATCCTGATCGGCCGGTCCATGGACTCGAAGTCCGGCGTTTCCCGCGAGGCGGTCGAGGGCCGCGATCGCGAGGTGTTGTATTGGGTCGCCCCTATGGATCCAAATTACCGTCGTGATGAACCGGGCAAGTCGCCGATGGGCATGGACCTGGTGCCGGTGTATGCCGATGAGGTCGATGGCCAACCCGGCGTTGTCGCCATTGACCCTACGGTAGTCAATAACCTCGGCGTACGTACGGCCAGGGCGGAGCGCAGCGACCTGTCGCAGATTATTGAGACGGTCGGGTACGTCGCCTACGACGAGGATACGGTGCAACATGTGCACACACGCGTCGACGGCTGGATCGAAAAACTTGTCACCAAAGCGAAGGGAGATCCGGTAGAGAAAGGACAGCTGCTGTTCGAACTGTACTCGCCGACGCTCGTCAACGCGCAGGAGGAATACCTCGTCGCGCTGCGAAGCACCAACAAGTTGCTGCTGAAAGCCTCGAAAGAACGCCTCGCCGCACTCGGTGTGACAGGCAGCGAGATTGCCCGGCTGGACCAGGAGCGTACGGTTCGTCGGCGAGTGCGCGTATATGCCGAGGCGCACGGCGTCATCGCACACCTGGGTGTTCGCGAAGGTATTTTTGTTACGCCGGCCACGGAGGTCATGTCCATCGCGGAACTCGACAAGGTCTGGGTACTGGCCGAGGTATTCGAACGGCAGGCAGCATGGGTCAAGCCGGGTCAGGTGGCGATGGTTGAACTCGACTACCTGCCTGGCGAAAAACTGCACGGCCTGGTCGACTACATTTACCCGGAACTCGACCCAAAAACGCGAACCCTGAAGGTCCGGCTTCGATTCGACAACGCAGATGAAACGCTGCGGCCGAACATGTTCGCGCGCGTCACGATTCAGGGCGACAGCGTCGGCGAAGTGGTGCACGTGCCGCGCGAGGCGTTGATTCGGGGAGGATCGGTGGATCGCGTGGTGGTGGCGCTGGGCGAAGGTCGTTTCCGGGCGCAGCCGGTGCAGGTCGGTATCGAGTCGGGAGACCGTGTGGCGATACGCAAGGGCATCGAGGCTGGCGAGCTCGTGGTGGTCTCCGGGCAGTTTCTGATCGACTCTGAATCGAATATCGAATCGGCATTGCGGCGAATGCACGACGCTTCCGGTGAGGCGACCGACAAACGGTCGGGGGACGATCCCGCGGATGAGCCCATGGACCACAGCCAGCATCAAATGAGGGACGACGAATGATCGCCGGACTCATTCGCTGGTCGATAAGAAATCGCTTCCTGGTTTTGCTCGCGACCGGATTCCTGGTCGCCTGGGGCGTGTACTCGGTGAAACAGACACCGGTCGATGCCTTACCCGACCTCTCCGACGTGCAGGTGATCATCAAGACCTCGTTTCCAGGCCAGGCACCGCAGGTGGTCGAGGATCAGGTTACCTACCCGCTGACCACGGCCATGTTGTCCGTTCCGAAAGCGCTTACGGTTCGGGGTTACTCCTTCTTCGGCGACTCGTATGTCTACGTCATTTTCGAGGATGGAACCGATCTTTACTGGGCCCGTTCAAGAGTGTTGGAATATTTGAACTTCGCACGCGGTCGCCTGCCAGCAGGCATTAGTCCCCAGCTCGGTCCAG
>JBFELT010000079.1:0-13209 GCA_041552015.1 Woeseiaceae bacterium | reverse complement strand
GGTGCCGACACGGCGGTGGTTCTCGACGGTGAGGTGCTCGGCAAGCCCGCAGACGCGGATGACGCGATCGCGATGTTGCTCGGCCTCTCCGGTCGCCGGCACACGGTACTTACCGGGGTCGCGCTGCGCGGGCCGAAGGGCGTGCAGACGGCGCTCAGCACAACGGATGTGGAATTTCGGGAAATCAGTCGGGACGAGGCGCTCGCTTACTGGCACAGTGGGGAGCCACGCGACAAGGCCGGAGCCTACGGTATTCAGGGTCGGGGCGGCGCCTTCGTCAAAGCGATTAGTGGCAGTTATTCGGGAGTGGTTGGATTGCCTGCATACGAGACGGCGCGGCTGCTGCAGACGGAAGGTATCGACATAGTATTGCAGCGGAAAGACGATGGCGGATGAATCACTAAAAGAAGAAATTCTGATTAACGTCACGCAGAGTGAGGTTCGTGCCGCGTTACTCGAAAACGGTGTCTTGCAGGAAGTCTATATCGAAAGATCTGTCCGCCGAGGGCTGAACAGCAACATTTACAAAGGTCGGGTATTGAGAGTACTGCCGGGAATGCAGGCGGCGTTCGTCGACATCGGCCTCGAACGCACCGCTTTCCTGCATGCTTCCGATATTGCTGCGAGCCGCAGCCAGAACGGCTCGGTCGACGTTCCCAATATTCGCGACCTGGTGCGCGAAGGCGACGAAATCATGGTGCAGGTCGTGAAGGACCCGCTGGGAAACAAGGGAGCCCGTCTTACAACCTTTATAACCTTGCCCTCCCGGCATGTGGTCCTGTTGCCCTTCAGCGATGTCGTCGGGATCTCGGCACGTATCGAAGACGAGGGTGAACGGGAGCGGCTACGGATTGTCACGGAAGAAATCCTGGCGACGCGAAACTTGTCCTTTGGCGCGATCGTGCGGACCGTAGCCGAGGGCATGGACAAGGCCGCGCTGGAAGCGGATCTGAGTTACACGATCAAGCTGTGGGAAGTGGTCAAGGAACGATTCGAAAACAGTCGGGCGAAAGAGCTTGTCCACGAAGACCTGTCCCTGCCGCTGCGCGTCCTGCGAGACATGGTCACGACTGACATCGAGCGTATCCTGGTTGATTCCCAGGACGATTTTTACGCCATGCGCGATTTCGCAGACACCTACCTGCCGCACATCAACCCGGCGCTCGAGCTTTACCAGCGTCGCCGTCCCATTTTTGACATGCACGGCATCGAGGATGAAATCCGCCGCTCGCTGGATAGAAATATACCCTTGAAATCAGGCGGTTATCTCATATTTGACCAAACCGAGGCGATGACGACCGTAGACATCAATACCGGTGCTTATGTCGGTCACCGCAATCTCGAGGAAACCATCTACCGGACCAATCTGGAGGCCGCGGTTGCGATCGCGCGGCAGCTCAGGCTGCGCAACCTGGGAGGCATCATCATTATCGATTTCATCGATATGGAAGAGGCCGAGCACCGCGACAACGTCCTGCAGGTACTTGAGCAGTCGATGTCCCGAGACCACGCCAGGCACCAGATCATGCCGGTATCGCCACTCGGCCTCGTCGAGATGACCCGAAAACGAACGCGCGAGAGCCTGCAGCATATCCTGTGCGAGGATTGTCCAAGTTGTGCGGGTCGCGGCTTCGTGATGACCGCGGAGACGGTCGGTTTCGAGATCTTTCGCGAAATCATCAGGCAATCGCGGCAATTCGAATTCGACGAAGTCCTGGTGCTTGCGCATCAGGACGTTATCGAGCTATTGCTCGACGAGCAGGCCCGCAGTCTTGCCGAACTTGAGGAGCAAACGGGCAAGTCGATTCGGCTGCAAACCGAGTCTCTGTATCTTCAGGATCAGTTCGACGTCGTGCTGATGTAGTTATCGGATAAGTTTCTGGATGATGAAAGTCTTTCTGCAGCGCCTGTTCAAGTTCGTGGCCTACGCGGCTGCCGGCGTCGTCATACTATTGGCGATTGGAGTGGGGCTTTTTCGCTTGTTTCTGCCGCGGCTGCCCGAGTACCAGGAAGACATCAAGAACCTGGCCTCGACGGCCACAGGCATGCATGTCGAATTTTCCGGCATGGATGCTCGCTGGGGCCTGAGTGGACCCGAGTTCGAGTTCTACAACGCGGAACTCATTCGAATGGATACGAAGACGCGACTCATCGCCGCCGAAAAAGTGCGTGTGAGCGTTGCGCTGACCCGCCTTCTCCTGGAAGGCGAGCGCGTCGTCGATCGTATTGTTGTCAGCGATACGAGCCTCGAGCTGCGTCAACTCGAGGGCGGTGGCTGGTGGATTCAGGGTGGGCCGGTCGAGGATCTTTTCCGCAATCGTCGTAAGGACGGGCCGGCACTGACCGACATCGAATTCATTGCCGAAGACGTACAGATCATGTTTCTGCAGCCGGGTGACGAGCGGCCGCGAGCCTTCGAAGTGCCGCGCGCTTCCCTGAGTATCGACAAGAGAAGAATGGCGTTTTCGGCCGATATTCGTCCACCGACCGACCTGGGCCGGCGACTCGGCGTGTCGGCCACGCAGCTGCTCGATCGGCCGGCAGACGAACGTCAGTGGGATATCAGCATCGACGGCATCGACCTCAATCTCGCTGGCTGGTCGGACTTGCAGACGGACGGGGCCCGCCGCGTTGCATCCGGCAGTGGCGACCTGGAGCTCTCGATCGCCTACGGCAAGGGAGGCGTCACTAACGCGGGCGCAGAAGTCGACTTCGCCGGCCTTTCACTCAGCGAGGGCAGTGTATTCGACCTCACGGGAAGACTGGAGCTGAACATTGCCGATGATGGCTGGTTGATCGCCGCCGAGAAATTCCGCATTGCGACCACTGCGCATCAGTGGCCCGAAACCTCGTTTCGCGCAGAATTCAGCACGGACGGCGCGGGTTCGGTCGTCATGCTGGACGTCAAGGCGTCCTATCTGCGACTCGATGATGCGGCGCTGTTTTCTCCCTGGCTCGCGCCCGAGCAGCAGCAAAGACTGGCGGCGTTCGATCCCAGCGGAACGGTCCGGGAGCTGATTGCCACGGTTTCGGACGTCGATTCCGATTCGCCACGATTCGATATCGCCGCCGAACTCGAGGCCATCGGCGTGGCGGCCGATGGTCGCCGCCCCGGGATTCGGGGCTTTACGGGCGTGCTGCGAGCCAACCGGCTGGGAGGCCGACTGGAGATTCGATCTGCCGATGCGGTTGTCGAGCTGCCAGAATACCTGTCGCGGCCGATCGACATTGCGGCCGCGGATGGCACTGTAATCTGGCGCAGCAGCGATACGAGCACAACGGTGCTGTCTGACAGCATTCGAATTCGCAACGCTGTCTTCGATAGTCAGAGCAACGTACAGCTGGTCATCAATGCAGCCGAGTCTGCACCCGTAATCGACCTCGCCAGCACCTGGAGTATCAGCGATCTGGCGGCAGCGCGGGAATACATTCCGCAGAAAGTCATCAAACCCAAGCTGTATGACTGGTTCCAGTCGGCACTCGTAAAAGGATCGATACCGAAGGGCTCCACGACGCTGAATGGTCCACTGGACAAGTTTCCGTTCGACGGCGACGAAGGGCGTTTCCTCCTGCAGGGGTCCGTTCGCAACATGACCTTCAAGTATCAACCGATGTGGCCCGCCACCGAGCAGTCCGATATGGAAGTCGTGCTCGACAAGATGCGGCTTTATTCGGTCAGTAACCGATCCGTCAGCGCGGGCAATGAAACGGTTGATGCCCGCATCGAGATCGCTGACCTGCGTGAGCCCGTATTGAAAATCGATGCTTTTTCCACGGGAACCCTGGAGTCGATCCGGGCATTCTCGATGCAAAGCCCGATTGGTAATATCTTCGGCGGCCAGCTGGAACGCATTGCAGTGTCGGGCGATGCCTCGTTCACGCTGGACCTTACCGTGCCGCTCAAAGATCCGAAGTCCTTCGAGTTCACGAGTCGAGTGCGCAGCAACAACGGCACTCTCGCGATTGACGGGTTTCCGGCGCCGGTAACGGACATTATCGGTGAGGTGACCCTTTCGCGCGAAGACATTTCGAGCGAGTCGCTGGGCGCCCGGTTCCTCGGTGCCGCGGTAATGCTCGAACTGGCGAGGTCCGACGATCCGCGCTTCAGCGTCGTCGCGACGAGCAAAGGCATGGTGACTGCCGAGGCGATTATCGGCGAACTCGGCGTGCCGCTCGACGGCATGATCAGCGGTTCCACGGACTATACCGCCCGTATCCTGTTTCCGCGCGGCGGACAGGAAGCGCCGTCGCCGCTGACGATACAGATCGACAGCGAGCTTCAGGGCCTTGGCTTTGCCCTTCCCGAACCGGTCGGGAAGACTGCCGCGGCCGCCATGAAGATCAGGGGCGACATCCGCATTCTGCCCGGTGGCGATACGATCGAAAGTGCCGGCTTCGCTGAAAACGGTCTGGCGTGGCAGGTTGGTTTCTCGAAACTCGATTCAGGATGGGATCTCGATCGTGGCGTGGTTTCGATGGGCGGCGATGTTGCCGACCCGGCGGAAACGCGGGGACTGCACATTCGCGGGACGGCGCCGATCGTACGACTCGAAGACTGGTTGAGCCTGTCGCGCAGCGGCGAGCAGAAGGTTGGCGCGGCCGAGCGAATTCGCTCCATCGATCTCGTGGTCGACGATCTGTACGCCGTCGGTCAGCATCTGCGTGGGCACCGCGTGCAGGTGGATCGCAGCGCCCGGGACTGGCTGGTACAGATCGACGGCGAAAACGCTGCAGGTTCGATTTTCGTTCCCTACGAATTCGATTCCGAACGAGCGCTGGTTTTGGACATGGAGCGCCTGTATCTGCCCGGTGACGAAGAGGCAAGCGAGGCGCCGTCGACACCGGACCCGAGAAAATTGCCGCCAATGACCATGACGGTAAAGGACTTCGCGCTCGGCGAGCGCTTCCTGGGAGAAGTCGACGTGCGGATCGAACGAACGGCCGACGGCCTGCAGGCGACCGCCATTACGGCAAAAGATCCGACCTTCGAGATCGCCGCAACCGGCAGGTGGGTGGCGGACGGCTCTGATCCGCTTGGCAGCCGAACCTACGTCACGGGTACCGTCACGAGTACGAATGTCGTGGAGACTATGCGGCGGCTGGGTTTCACGCCGGGCATCGCGAGTGACCAGATGACCGCCAATCTGGATCTGAACTGGTCCGGCGGCCCGCGCGGGGAATTCCTGGATGTGCTCGACGGCGAAGTAGAGGTGCGCTTCGGCGACGGTCAGCTCGAGGAAGTCGAGCCCGGGGCGGGGCGCATGTTCGGTCTGATGAGTATCGTCGAGCTGCCGAGACGTCTGTCGCTCGATTTTCGCGACGTCTTCAACAAGGGCTTCGGTTTCGACAAGATTGCGGGCACCTTTCGTATCGTTGATGGTGAGTCCTATACCTGCGATCTTTCGCTGGAGGGTCCGGCCGCCGATATCGGTATCGTCGGGCGAGCGAGCCTTGCCAGGCGCGACTATGACCAGGCCGCCATCGTCAGTGCCAATTTTGGCAATACCCTGCCGATCGTTGGTGCGGTTGTGGCAGGACCGCAGGTCGCGGCCGCGCTGTTGATCTTTTCGCAAATCTTCAAGAAACCGTTGCAGGAGGTCGGGCAGGTCTACTACGGTATTCGCGGAAGCTGGGACGATCCGCTTGTTGACACCACGACGGCTGCCGACTTCGCCAGCCACGGCGAGCTTGCCGGTTGCGTCCCGAATGCGGAATCCGCGGGCGGCGAATAGAAACCCCTATGCGTGCAGCAGCCATACAAATGAACAGTGGGCCGGACGTGCCGGCCAATCTTGCGCTTGCCGGTCGTCTGCTCGGGGAGGCGGCGCAGGATGGCTGCGAGCTGGCGGTGTTGCCGGAAAATTTTGCGCTGATGCCCGCGCGTGGCAAGGACAAGGCCAGGTTTGCCGAGCAGCCGGGCGAAGGCCCGATACAGGATTTTCTCGCCGATGTTGCACGGCGGCACGGGCTCTGGGTCGTCGCAGGAAGTCTGCCGCTCGTATCTCCGGCGATGGAGGATGAGCGCGTCTACGGCGCCTGCCCCGTGTACGACGCCAATGGCGAAGTCCGGGCGCTTTACAGAAAGATTCACCTGTTCGACGTTGACCTGGTCGACAAGCAGGAATCCTATCGCGAGTCGAACTCCATGTACCCGGGCGATGAAATCGTCACGGTCGATTCGCCATGCGGACGCATGGGTCTTTCGATCTGCTACGACCTACGCTTCCCCGAGATGTACCGGCGGCTGGTTGACGACGGTGCCACGGTTTTCACGGTGCCGGCGGCATTCACGGCAACGACAGGGAAAGCGCACTGGCACACGTTGCTGCGTGCCCGCGCGATAGAAAATCTGGCTTATGTGATCGCACCCGGGCAATATGGACAGCATCCCGATAACCGCTCGACGTTCGGACATTCATTGATCTGCGATCCCTGGGGCCGCATCCTTGCCGAACGCGCCGAGGGAAACTGTGTCGTTGCGGCTGACATCGATCCTGATTTGCCGTCGCGCCTGCGAAGCGAATTTCCGGCACTCGAGAATCGCAGGCTGAAATAGTAAACGGGGCATACCGGACTGACATCGATGCGACCGCAATCGGCCGCATCCGGAAAATGGAACAAACGCATTGAGTAACGCTACACATCAATCGGTCGAGACCGTAATGTCCCGACTCCTCGAACCCGCGGGTCTTGACGAGCAGCAGCTGAACGCGACCCTGGGAAGCGTCATGCGCGGTGGCGTCGACTATGCGGACCTGTACTTCCAGGTGAGCCGCCAGGAAAGCTGGACACTCGAAGATGGGATCATCCGCGAGGGCAGCTTCAGCCTGGATCGGGGAGTCGGTGTGCGTGCCACGAGCGGAGAAAAGACCGGGCTTGCGTATTCGGATGAACTGCTGTTGCCTGCATTGCAGCAGGCGGCCGGGGCAGCCCGCGCTATTGCGCGCCAGGGCCAGCAGCGGAAAGTACAGGCATGGCAGCGCAGCGTCGCCCGACCGCTGTATTCTCATGCCGATCCGACGAGTAGCATCGACGATGCGCAGAAGAGCGACCTGTTAATGGAGATCGATGCGGCGACGCGTGAGCTCGACAAGCGCGTGGAGCAGGTCATCGTCAGTCTTTCCAGTTGTCAGGATCTGATCCTGGTGGCCGCCTCCGACGGCACGATGGCCGCCGATATCCGCCCGCTCATTCGACTCAACGTCAGCGTTATTCTCGAGGAGAACGGTCAGCGCGAGCAGGGTTATGCGGGCGGTGGTGCGCGCAGGGATCTGCATTATTTCGTCGGCAGCGGCTTGCCGATGCAATACGCCCGCGAGGCCGTTCGCCAGGCAGTTGTGCAACTCACGGCCGAACCGGCGCCCGCCGGCACAATGCCCGTCGTGCTCGGCTCGGGTTGGCCCGGCATATTGCTGCACGAGGCGGTGGGGCACGGTCTGGAGGGGGATTTCAATCGCAAGGGCGTCTCGGCATTTAGCGGCAAGATCGGCCAGCGCGTCGCCTCCGGACTCTGCACGATTGTCGACGACGGCACGATTGCAGACCGTCGCGGCTCGCTCTCGATCGACGATGAAGGCACGCCAGGGCAGAAGACCGTGCTGATAGAAGACGGCATCTTGCGGGGCTACATGCAGGACAAGCTCAATGCACGCCTGATGGGCGTCGAGCCAACCGGCAACGGACGGCGCGAATCGTATGCGCATGTGCCCATGCCGCGTATGACCAACACTTACATGCTGGCAGGACCTCACGACCGTGAGGAAATTATCGCGTCGGTCGACAAGGGCCTGTACGCGCCGAATTTCGGCGGCGGTCAGGTCGACATTACCTCCGGCAAGTTCGTTTTCTCTGCGAGCGAGGCCTACCTTATCGAGAAAGGCAGGATCACGCGGCCGGTCAAGGGGGCCATGCTGATTGGCGATGGTCCGGAGGCTCTGCGCGAAATCTCCATGGTGGGTAACGACCTCGAACTCGATTCCGGTGTCGGCACCTGTGGCAAGGAAGGTCAAAGCGTGCCCGTAGGCGTCGGACAGCCGACGCTGAAGATCGACGAACTGACCGTCGGCGGAACCGCGTAGCGGATCCGGCCGGAATTTCACATAAGCTTCGGAACGCTGCGGATTCACAGCCGACACTGTGAGGTACCTCACTTCATTCAACATATCCCTTCGCTAAGCTTGCGTTGTCTGTAGGGAGGAATTTCAGAATGGCATTCGAGAACACAATTACAGAACACGACATGGATGCGGGCACTCAGCAGTTCGTTCAGGGCCTGCGGGGCGATGCCGCTGATATCGAGCCGGATCTGGCCGTAGACGGGCTGACCGATTCCATTCTGTCGAGGCTGCTGGGCCTGTTTGGCATAGGGCGCTCCTGACGGCGGCGCCTGGTGGCTGATAATCGGGTGTTCTCGCCCGGGGCATGGTCGATTTCCCGCCCTTGACCCGGCTGCCTGGCCGGGTCTTTGCGTTTCGGTACTGGACAAGCTGCCCTCGCTATGGAGAATGAGATGGCCCGGACACAACAAGACAGTTCTATGTGGGTCTCCAAGCCAATCTACGAAAGTCTGCCGTACTTCTACCTGCTGGTAGGCGCACTCACGCTGGGCGCCTCGCTGTATCTTAGCCACTGGTACTGGCCAACGATTTGCTTCGTAGTGGGGCTGGGTTGCCTGGTTGCAGGACTGGTGGTGTTGCTGAAGCGTCGCGACTACCGGGTCAACGATCGGCGCGTCAGCCAGCGCCAGGACAACTAGGCGAGGCTCTCTGTCTCGCTATTGGTCGTTGACAGCCGAATCCTGCTCGTCAGATTCCTCGGGTAGAGGCTTCTCTATTTCATGAACCTGGTCCCGGACCGGGGCCGTCGGCTGGTGCTCGGTTTGCCTGAGATCCCGGTAGAGAAGTTCGTGAACGCCCAGCGATACGATGTCACCATCGCGCAGCCGGTACTTCTTCACCTGCCTCTCACCGAGAAAGACACCATTGGTGCTGTTGAGGTCTTCGATCACGCAGCCAGCCTCATCGCTGACGAGCTGCGCGTGATGGCGGCTGACGAACTTGCTCTTGATGTAGATTTCGTTGTCGGGTGAGCGCCCGATAATGACCCGTCCGGGCGGCAATGCATACTCGGCTAACAGTTCTCCGTTCGAGCGAACGTCTATCTGCGTCACCGCCGTCTCGACGGGCCGACGTCGTTCGACTTGCTGCAACTTACGGTTGATACCCGTATTGCTGGTGTGCACCTCCCAGTTGAGCTCATTGACCGCAGAAAGAACGTCGGATTCATCGACCACAGGTTTTTCGTCGGCAAACGCGCAAAGCAATGCCGTGTCACACAGCGTATTGATCAGTCGTGGGACACCGCCGGAATACAGGTGGATACGATCGAAGCACCCCTCGGCGAACAGGTTCTTTCCCTCATTTCCGCCAATGGCAAGTCGGTGTTCTATGTATTCGCGGGTCTCGCGTTGATCGAGCGCGGTCAGATGAAAACGAAGTCGTACGCGCTGCACAAGCTGCTTGAGGCTGGGCGAATCCAGCGTTTCCCGAAGCTCGGGCTGACCGGCAAGGATGATCCGGAGTACCTTTTCCTTGTGCGTCTCGATACCCGAAATCATGCGAATCTCCTCGAGTACCTTGCGCGAGAGATTTTGCGCCTCGTCAACGATAAGAACGACTTTCTTACCATTCGAATACTGCTCAATCAGGAACATGTTGAGCATGTCGAGCAACTCGACTTTACGCATGTTGAAGGGTTTGAAGCCGAACTCGGTCAGTACGGCCTGCAGGAACTGCGTCGGGGTCAGCTGCGTCTGCGACACCACCGCGTAGACAACGTCATCCTCGAGTTCGGAAAGAAAAGACTGCAATAGCGTCGTTTTCCCGGAGCCGATCTCGCCGGTGATGACGACGAATCCGTCTGCAAGCCAGATCGTCGATTCCATGTAGGCTTTCGCCCGCGCGTGTTGCTTGCTCCAGTAGATGAAATCCGGATCGGGCGTCAGCCTGAACGGCTGTTCTGACAGCTTGAAATGGTCCAAATACGACATGTCAGATTAGTTTACCTTCTTTTTCGGCCAACAGCCTGTGCGGCGGTCTCAGGACGACTGGTCTATCACGTCACATTCCCGTTTGTCGTAGCGAGAAGCGCATCGCGGCCCTCGGGGGTATCGGCGATCACCGTAACGTGCCCCAGTTTTCGGCCGGCACGTGCTATTTTGCCATAATCGTGGAGGCGGCCGGTATCGAGTCTGCGAATCTTGTCGGGAATCTCGCCGATCAGGTTGATCATTCCGGCGTAGCCAAGGCTACGGGTGGATCCGAGCGGAAGGCCGGCAACGGCGCGGAGGTGGTTTTCGAACTGGCTGGTCGCTGCTCCCTCGATAGTCCAGTGCCCCGAGTTATGCACCCGCGGCGCAAACTCGTTGGCCAGGAGTTCATCATCCCGGACGAAGAGCTCAAGCGCCAGCACGCCGACGTAGTCCAGGTGCTCGAGCAAGCGGCGCATGAAGCCCGAGGCCATTGTTGCCAGCTGAGGCGCATCCACCGGCGCTCGCGAGATACGCAATATGCCGTCACGGTGGACATTCTCGGTGAGTTCGTAGAGCCGGATTTCACCCGCCGCGTTGCGTACGCCGATCGCCGAAACTTCGCGGTCGAAGCGAACCCATTGTTCCGCAATCAGGGGCCGGCCTCCCAGGTCCCTCCACGCGGTGTCGATGTCAGCCGTGCTTCTGACCACGACCTGCCCCTTGCCGTCATAGCCCAGCCGGCGAGTCTTTATCACCATCGGCAGGCCGAGCTTCTCCGCGGCGACAACGCAGTCGTCATGGCTGTCTATGACATGGTAGCCGGGGAGTGGAATGCCCAGGAGACCAAACAGCTGTTTCTCGAGCAGACGATCCTGCGCCTGTCGCAAGGCATTGATCGGAGGATGAATGACAACGTCGCCGGCGATGGTCTCGAGGGCCGCAACCGGAACATTTTCAAACTCGTAGGTGATCACGTCGCAACTGGCTGCCAGGTCATGGAGCGCAGCGTCGTCATCGAAGGGTCGCTGAATGACCTCCCCAAATGCCGCCGCCGGCGGCGAGGGCGCGGGATCCAGGAAGCGGCACTCGAGATCGAGCTTGCGGGCCGCAAAACCCAACATCTGGCCGAGCTGCCCGGCGCCGATGATGCCGATTCGCATCGGCTCTACTTCGTCGGGTCGCTGTTCGCGAGCACTCTATCGGTCTGTTGCTGACGATAGTCGTCCAATGCCGCGGCGATTGCCGGATCGTCATTGGCCAGCATAGCGGCGGCGAGCAGGGCGGCATTGACCGCGCCGGCGCGACCGATTGCCATGGTGCCGACGGGGATGCCCGCCGGCATCTGGGCAATCGACAGCAGCGAGTCCATACCGCTGAGCGCTTTCGAACGTACCGGCACACCCAGAACCGGCAAGCGAGTCTTGGATGCCGCCATACCGGGGAGATGTGCCGCGCCGCCGGCGCCGGCAATGATGATCTTCAGGCCGCGCCCGACGGCAGACGCCGCGTACTCGAACAGCAGATCAGGAGTCCGATGCGCCGAGATCACGCGCACTTCAAAGGATACGCCCAGCGTTTCAAGTGTCTCGCTGGAGTGCCGCATGGTGTCCCAGTCAGAGCGGGAACCCATGATAATGCCGACTTCAAGTGCCATCGCGAAATACTAACATCACCTGCGGCTATTGGGAGAGGCGCGTCATTGCGGCACGGATGGGCTCCGGATCGAGCTGTCGCATGATCTTGCCGATGTACTGTTTCTGCCTGCGCAGTGCGCCGCGAGACGTGATCCGGCGTGCCTCCAGCACGGCTTCCAGCAAGTCCTCGTCCAGTCCCATCTTGCGCAGATCCGGCTCTTTCAAACCGATCAGGTCTTCGCCGAGTTTTTGCAGGGCCAGATACTCCCGTTTTCTCGCGCTTTTGCTGGGCTTTAATTCTGTCACCGGCTAAAGTACCCCCGCTCAAGGCTTTGCGGCGGGAGTCTATCATGCGATAGACAGGCGCACAGACGATTACGACAGGATGCAGGAATCAATGGAACAAATCGCCAAACGGGAATCGCTGAACAGGGAGGCGCTTGAAGCCCTGGTAAAGCTCGCCCTCGATGAAGCCGGGAAACGCGGCGCTGATCAGGCCGAAGTCGCGGTGAGTCACGACATCGGGCTCTCGGCAACGGCGCGTCATGGTGACGTCGAAAACCTCGAATACACCAATGATCGTGGCATCGGCATCACGGTTTACAGGGATTCCCGAAAAGGCAACGCCAGCACGTCGGATATTTCGCCGCAAGCGATTCGCGAGGCGGTCGCCAAAGCGTGCACGTTTGCCGAGCTTACTGCCAGCGATCAGTACGCTGGCCTCGCGGATGCCGCGCTGATGTGCACGAATATCATCGACCTCGACCTGGACTATCCCTGGCCGATCGATGCGACGAAAGCGATAGAGATCGCAATCGAAGCAGAAGCGTCGGCGCTGGCTTTCGACAAACGCATTAGCAATTCGGAAGGCGCTACGGTCACTACGAACCGTGGTTCACGTGCGTACGGAAATTCCCACGGATTTGTCGGCAGCGTGACGCGCACGAGCCACAGCATTACCTGCGTTGTCCTGGCCGAAGCCGATGGCGTCATGCAGCGCGACTACCAGTACACCTCGGCACGCGATTCCAACGATCTCGACAGCCCGGCCGCTGTCGGTGAAAGCGCGGCCAGACGCGTCATCAAGCGCCTGGGTGCTCGAAAGATCAAGACGACACGAGCGCCGGTGCTGTATGTGCCCGAACTGGCAAGGGGGTTCATCGGCCACGCAATCGGTGCCATTTCCGGTGGCGCGCAGTATCGTCGTTCGTCCTTTCTGCTCGATGCAATCGGCAGCAAGATTTTTCCCGATTTCCTGAATATCCACGAGCGGCCGCACCTCAAGAAAGCCATGGCAAGCACGGCGTACGATGCCGAAGGCGTTGCGACCTGCGATCGCGAAATCGTTGCCGACGGGGTATTGCAGTCGTACCTGTTAAGCAGCTATTCGGCGCGCCGGCTGGGATTGGAAACTACGGCAAATGCCGGCGGCGCACAAAACCTCATCGTTGCGGGCGAACCCGGCCACGACGAGGCCTCCCTGGTCCGGCAAATGGGAACGGGATTTCTCGTTCAGGAACTGATAGGCCAGGGTGTCAACGGCGT
>JBFELT010000078.1:0-13269 GCA_041552015.1 Woeseiaceae bacterium | reverse complement strand
TCCCCGGATGGCAAGCGACTCGCGGTTGTGCATAACGATCGCGGTAATTTCCGGATCGGCATCATGGACCTGGAGAAGAAGAACCTGTTGGTCGTATCGAAAGGCAGACAGGACGAAAGTCCGAGTTTTGCGCCGAACAGTGACAGCCTGATCTATGCCACCCGGCAGGGGCGAGACGGTGTACTGGAAACGGTGTCGGCCGATGGCCTGATTCGCCAGAAGATGGCGTCCGGCAGCGGCGATGTGAGGGAGCCGGTGTGGTCGCCGTTTCCACGTTTCTAGGCTAAGTATTTAGGTTAAGTAGTAGCTTTTACTTATTGTTTTAAATAAAGATCTTCCTAAGCGAAGACTACAAGTTAAGGACTAATCGATGTCTTATTTCAAAATGCTAGCGACGGTTCTCCTGATGGCTCTTCTTGCCGGTTGTCCGGGCAGCCCGTCTATACCGGATCCGGAACCCACGGACACGACGTATGGCGACAGCGACGGCGCGTCGACCGGCGGAATGGGCGACAGCGGCATGGGCGACGGCGAGTTCATCCCCGATCCGTCGGACGGCGAACTGGGGATGGTGATCTACTTCGACTTCGATTCGTCCGAGGTGCGTCCCCAGGACCAGCAGCTCGTCACGCGTCACGCCATGCAGATCAGCGAGAATCCGCGCCTGCGCGTGCGCCTCGAGGGCCACGCCGACGAACGCGGGTCCCGTGAGTACAATATCGGCCTCGGTGAGCGGCGCTCACAGGCGGTGCGACAAATGCTGATGATCCAGGGTGTATCGGCCTCGCAAATCTCCACCGTGAGCTTCGGCGAAGAACGGCCCGCATCCTTCGGTAGTTCCGAGTCGGATTACGCGCAGAATCGCCGCGTCGAGATCAAGTACACGAATTGATCCGATGAATAGCCTTCGAACATTGCTGCTGGTCTTGCCGCCCCTGCTTCTGGGCGGTTGCCAGCTGTTGCAGCCGGCCGACGATCCGATTGTCGGCAAGATCGATGAACTCGAGCGGCGCACGCAGGCCGTGGAGCGCGTCGTACAGAACCAGAGCCTGGTGAATCTGACGCAGCAGGTCGCCGCACTGGAACGACGCAGCGATGAGCTGCAGGGCCGAATGGAATCCCAGGAGTACGGTTCGGCAACGACGGCAGACCGCCAGCGGCAGCTCTACGCCGACCTCGATGCTCGCATTCAGGCGCTCGAGGCCGCGTTGCAGGCACGCAGTGCCGTCAACGTGATGGAGGGTGGCACGCTCTCGCCGGGGCAGCTACCGATGCCGGGCGGGTCCGATCGCGACAACTACCAGGCCGCATTCGAGCTCTTGAAGGAGCAGCGCTACGAACCGGCCGCGATCGCTTTCAGGCAGTTCCTCGTCACCTATCCGAAAAGCGAACTCGCGGATAACGCCCAGTACTGGCTGGCGGAGTCCTACTACGTTACGCAGAAGTTCGAAGAAGCGCTGGCCGCGTTCGAACTCGTCGTCAGCAACTATCCTCGATCTCGCAAGGTGCCCGATGCGCTGCTGAAGATCGGCTACTGCAATTACGAGCTAAAGCGATTTCCGGTGGCTCGTCAGGCGCTGGCTCGCGTGCAGCAGGAGTATGGCGATACCACCGCTGCACGCCTTGCCGGCAAACGCCTGTCGCGCATGGAGGAAGAGGGCGTTTAGCGTTCTTCCTGGCATGCCGGCGGGTGGCGCTTGTCATTTGAGGCGTATCCGGTATCATGCCGCCGGAATTCGGCAGGCACCCACGCCATGTTCCGAGCAAGATGGGGCGTTAGCTCAGAGGTAGAGCATTCGGCTTTTAACCGACTGGTCGTAGGTTCGATCCCTACACGCCCCACCACTTCCATTGGTTTCATTCGAAACACGCGACGGCAGGGACAACTGCCGCTATCATGCACCGATTTGCGCCAGGGACCGTGTGTAAAGTGGTGAACAATCGCTGGAAAATCCATAAGTTCGGAGGCAGCAGCCTGGCCGACGACGATTGCTTTCGTCGCGTAGCCGGCTTGCTCATTGAGCAGCCTGACCGTCGCATCGGCGTTGTAGTGTCGGCTATGGGCGGTATGACGGACGCGCTGATCCAGCTTGCCGTACTCGCTGAGCGTGACGACGATAATTTCGTGCGTCAATTGCATGCGATTGGCGATCGCTACTCCCGCACGGCGCGGGCCCTGCTGGAAGGCGATCGCCTGATAGCCGTGCTGGATGCCTGGGGAGAGGATGCCGATGACATCAGCGACGTTCTCAAGGCTATCGCCCTCGTCAGGTCGGCACCGCAGCGTAGCCGCGACATCGTCGCCGGCTACGGCGAGATCTGGTCAGCACGTTTGCTTGCGGCGGTACTGGCCAAAGCCACGAATGAGCGTGGCGGCACCTGGATCGATGCGCGCGAAGTTATCACGGTGCACCAGACAGAGCTCGGTCCGACGGTGCTTTGGGACGTCTCGAAAGCCAGGTACGCGGCGGCCCTGGACCCGGAATTCGAAGGCATTGCTGTCATCACCGGCTTTATTGCGACGGACGAGGGCGGCCTGCAGACAACCCTCGGACGGAATGGCAGCGATTACTCCGCTGCCATATTCGCGGCGCTCTCGGGCGCATCCGAGCTGACCATCTGGACCGATGTCGACGGCGTAATGAGCGCGGACCCGCGCCGCGTGCCCGAAGCCCAGGTTATCGATCAGCTGACCTACAGCGAGGCGATGGAGCTGGCGTACTTCGGCGCCAACGTGTTACACCCGCAGACGCTCGGGCCGGCCGTCGACAACGAGATACCGGTCATCATCCGCAACAGCCACAATCCTGCCCATCCCGGTAGTCGCATCAGTTCAAGGGCTGAATCGCTCAAGAGCATCAAGGGTATTACGGCGATAGGCGGCATGGCGCTGGTAAACCTGGAGGGCTCAGGGATGATCGGCGTGCCCGGAACCGCGGACCGGCTGTTCGCTGCGCTCAAGAACGCGGCAGTATCGGTCACGCTGATTTCACAGGCCAGCTCGGAGCATTCGATCTGTATTGCCGTGCCGTCGACGCTCGCAGAACGCGCCCGGCAGGTTGTGACTGACGAATTCTCGGAGGAACTGGAAAGCGGACAGATCCAGAGCGTCGACGTTACGGACGAACAAAGCATTGTCGCCGTCGTCGGCGACGGTATGGCAGGCACGCCGGGTATCGCAGGCCGTTTCTTCAGCAACCTCGGGCGTGCCGGGATCAACGTTCGCGCCATTGCGCAGGGCTCATCGGAAAGAAATATTTCCGCCGTCGTCGATTCCGATCAGGCGACCAGGGCACTGCGCGCGGCCCACTCGGGTTTCTACCTGTCCGCAAAAACGCTGTCCATCGGCATAATCGGGCCAGGCTCCGTCGGTACCACTCTGCTGCGCCAGATACAGAAACAGAGCGCGAAGCTTGCGCGGGATTTCAATCTCGATCTTCGCGTTCGGGCGATCGCGCGCTCGCAGAAAATGCTGCTGGGGGAGCGCCGCGTCGATATTTCGAAATGGCAGGAGGAGTTCGAGGCCTCGGCGGTCGAGACGGACCTGGCGGTATTCGAGCAGCACGTGAATCCGGAGCACCTGCCGCATGCCGTCATTATCGATTGCACGGCCAGCGAGCAAATAGCCTCCCGGTACGTGGACTGGTTGTCACGCGGAATTCATGTCATCACGCCGAACAAGAAGGCGTTCAGCAGCTCTTACAAGGACTACGAGGCACTTCAGGAGGCGGCCGACAAGGGAAGCTCGCACTATTTCTACGAAACGACGGTCGGTGCGGCGCTGCCGGTCATCGGAACTCTGTGCGACCTCATCTACACCGGCGATGAAATCCGTTCCGTCCGCGGAATATTCTCCGGAACGCTCGCCTACCTTTTCAACGTCTACGACGGCTCCACGCCGTTTTCCGAAATCGTGCGTGTGGCCAGGGAAAACGGTTATACCGAGCCGGATCCGCGCGATGACCTGTCAGGCATGGACGTTGCCAGGAAGCTGACGATTGTTGCCCGCGAACTCGGGCGAAATATCGAGATCGGCGATTTCCCGGTGCAGAACCTGGTTCCTGAAGCCTTGCGCGACTGTTCGATCGAGGAGTTTTTCGAGCAGCTGCCGCAATACGACGGGGAAATGGCAAGGATCTACCGGGAAGCCGAAGCAGCGCAAAAGAAGCTGCGCTACATTGCATCGCTCGACGCGGAAGGTGACGCTGCGGTTCGACTCGAAGCCGTGGATGCAACGCATTCGTTCTGCAATATCAACCTGACGGACAATGTCGTGCAGTTCGAAACAGAGCGCTATTGCGACAACCCGCTGGTAATCCAGGGGCCCGGTGCCGGTCCCGAAGTCACGGCGGCAGGGGTGTTTGCGGATCTGCTGCGGCTGGCGACCTACCTCAGCACAGGTGAAGGCTATGTCTGATGTGATAACGGCCTTTGCGCCGGCCTCAATCGGCAACCTCGCCGTCGGTTTCGACATGCTGGGGCTCGCGCTGGCTGACGTTGGCGACCGGGTCGTAGCGCGCAAGATCGAGGGGAACGAGGTCGTCGTCGAGGAGGTGCGCGGGCTCGACGGCGAGAAGCATCCATACTTGTCCACCAACGCCGACGAGAATACGGCATCGATTGCGGCGCGGGCGCTGCTGGACGAGCACGGCGGTGATTTCGGCGTCGGCCTCAAAGTGTTGAAAGGTGTACCGCTGCAGTCAGGAATGGGCAGCTCCGCGGCCTCCGCGGTGGCCGCCGTCGTCGCGGTCAACGCGTTACTCGACACGCCGATGCCGGTGGAGGCGTTGCTGCCTTATGCCCTGGAGGGTGAAAAGTTCGCAAGCGGCGGATTGCATGCCGACAACGTAGCGCCGAGCCTGCTCGGCGGCCTCATTCTCTGTCCCCAGGTGCTCCTGCCGGAGGTCGTTCGACTGCCGGTTCCAGCGGGCGTCAGCGCGGTGCTGCTGCATCCGGACCTGCAGGTGAACACCGCGCAGGCACGCAGGGGCCTGGCAAGGAGCATCAGCATGCAGGACTGGCTGAAGCAGCAAGGCCTGCTGGCAGGCTTCATCGCCGCCTGTGCGGCCAGCGATGTGGCCCTGATTCGAAAGACCCTGCGCGATGTGGTTATCGAGCCACAGCGTGCTGCGGCCGTACCGTGCTTCGATGCGGTGACCCAGGCGGCGGCGCGCAGCGGCGCATTCGGCTGCAGCCTGTCGGGCAGCGGTCCGAGCCTGTTCGCCCTGTGCGCCAGCAACGATGCGCGGAACATTGCCAGCGCCATGGAACATGCCTGCAGGGCGCAGGGCATAGGCTGCCAATCCTGGGTTAGCCCGATGACCGCGCCCGGCGCCCGGGTAGAGGCCTGAGCATGCGCTATTTCAGCACGCGAGGCGCCGGCCCGGTCACGCTTGACGACGCGCTCAGAAGAGGCATCGCGGATGACGGAGGCCTGTTTCTTCCCGAGCAGCTGCCGGAATTCGCGCCGGCTGACTTCGATACCGCTGCCTCGGCAGCCAGCGTTGCCGAAGTATTGCTGCGTCCGTTTTTCGAAGGCTCCACGCTCGTTGATTCGCTGCCGGATATCCTCGAGGAGACGTTTCACTTCCCGATCCCGCTGACACGGCTCCCGGTCGAGACGCAGGACGTTTCCTTGCTGGAGCTTTACCATGGCCCGACGGCGGCATTCAAAGACGTCGGCGCGGGATTCCTCGCCGCCTGCCTGACGAGGCTCGAGGGCAATCCTCGGGCGCCGCTGACGATTCTCGTTGCCACTTCCGGCGACACCGGGGGCGCGGTCGCGGCTGCATTCGATACACGCCCCGGCATGCGCGTCGTCGTGCTGTTTCCGGACGGACGCGTTTCGGCGCGGCAGGCGCACCAGCTGAGCTGCTGGAGCGATAACGTCGTCTCGCTGAAGGTGCAAGGCTCCTTCGATGACTGCCAGGCCATGGTCAAGGCGGCGATGGCCGACGCGGAATTATCCGCGCGGCATCGCTTCAGTTCGGCGAACAACATCAACATCGGGCGGTTGCTGCCGCAAGCCACCTACTATGCCGATGCCAGCCTTGCGCATTTGCGGCGCACCGGTAACAAGCCGGGGTTCATAATTCCGACCGGCAACCTGGGCAATGCATTCGCCTGCATCATGGCGCGTGAGATGGGATTGCCGATAGGCCCTATTATCATGGCGACCAATGCCAACCGTACCATCGCCGAATATTTCGACACGCTGCAGTGGTTGCCGCGCGCCAGTCTGCAGACCCTGGCATCGGCCATGGATGTCGGCGACCCGAGCAACATGGAACGGCTGCGCAAGCTGCTCGGCGAGGCCGAGATCTTGCGTGAGCAACTCGGCGTGCTGTCCGTCAGCGACGCGGACATCGAGGCGGCGATGCTGAAAGACTTCAGGGAATTCGGTTTCGCGACATGTCCGCACACGGCGACGGCAACGCACACCTGGCGTCAGCTCGACGACTCGCTTGCAGGGGCGCACGACTGGATTCTTGTAGCCACCGCGCATCCGGCGAAGTTCGAGACCATTGTCGAGCCAGTCATCGGTGAGACGGTGCCGCTGCCGCCGGAACTCGCGGAGATCCTCGCCCGTCCGGCCCATGCGAAAACGATTGCGGCAGATCTCGAATCGCTTGCCACCGCAATTGGCGGTCAATAGGATAGCCGGAACCACTACGTTCCGGAATTCGATGCCCGACCTCACCCTTATCGACGGTTCGCCCTGGCTGTTGCCAGCGCTCGCCGTGCTGATCCTGCTGATCCTGTGGCTGATCTACCGCTATGTTCGGGGCAGGAGCAACGCGCTGCAGCGGGCTTTCAATGCGATCAGCTTCGAACGCATCGAAGGGCTGGTTGTGCCCAATGCCGACGAGGGGGAGATACAAATCGATCAACTCCTGCTGACGGCCAAGGGTCTCCTGATCGTGGACGTCAAGGAAGCTCGGGGAATCGTATTCGGCAGCGACAAGATGCAGGACTGGACGGTGATCAGTGACGAGCGCCGCTACACGTTCTCGAATCCGCAGCCGATGCTTTTTGACCGCATCGCCGCGGTGCGTCAGATCGTTCGTGATGTGCCTGTCGCGGGCCGTCTCCTGTTTCTCGATGGTGCCAGGTTCACCAAGGGCGTGCCGGGACTTGTTTGTACGCTTGAGGAGCTGGTCGACGAGTTCGGCGAATCCGACAAGAACGTTGCCAAGGTCAAGATCGAGGCCTTCCGGCCGCACTGGGACCTGATCAAGAAAGCGGCGCTGGGCGCTGAGGTCGACGATATCATGCACCGCAAGCGCGGTTAGCCCGGATATTTTACCGGTTGGCCAGGCCGAAAAAGCGAATAGCGTTGGCGGTAGTGACTTCGGCAACGTGCTCGACACTCTGTCCGCGCGCCTCCGCAACCGTCTGAAGCACGTAGGGAAGAAAGGCGGGCTCATTGCGGCGCGACCTGGGCTTCGGCCGGATGTTGCGTGGCAGCAGGTAAGGCGCATCGGTTTCGATGAGCAGCCGATCGTCGGGAATGACCGAAACGATATCGTGCAGGTGCTGGCCGCGACGTTCGTCACAGATCCATCCGGTAATTCCAACGTAGAGGCCCATCGCAATGTATTCGTGCAGCGACTCGCCTTCACCTGTAAAGCAGTGCGCCACGGCGCGCGACAGGTCGGGCAGCGCGGCCTCGAGTACCTCGACGAAATCGTCGTGTGCGTCGCGCTGGTGCAGGAAGACGGGCAGCCCGCAGTCCCTGGCGATGTCGAGCTGTCGACGAAAGGCCACGAGTTGGTCGTCACGCGGCGAGAAATTCCTGAAATAGTCCAGCCCGCATTCGCCCACCGCGACCACGGCGTTTTTCTTGACGAGTTCGCGGATCAATGCGTCACTATCGTCTGTGTAATCGGCCGCATGGTGCGGGTGAACGCCGGCCGTGGAATACAGGATACCGGGATGGGAGTCAGCGAGAGCGGCTGCGCGTACGTTGCTGTCGTCGCTGCTGCCGGTAACGACAATTCGCCCAACGCCCGCCGCGATAGCACGCTGCAGCACCGCCTCGCGATCGTCGTCGAAGCTGTCGTGGGCGAGATTCGCACCGATGTCAATCAGTGAATAATTCATGGTGGCGTCTCTGTTCAGTATTGCCCCCATCGAAAGACCCTGGCACCGATGCCGACGAACAAGGCGCTCAGTGCCGTCAGCGCAACCAGGCTCGGCGCGACGTCCGTCAGCGTAGCGCCATCCAGCATCACCGCTCGCGCGGAATTCAGAATGTGCGTCAGGGGGAAGATCTTCGCAACGTTCTGCACGAATTCACCGGCGCCCTCCAGCGAGAACCAGACGCCGGAAAGCAGCATCATCGGCCAGTTGATCATATTGAGCAGTCCGCCCGCCAGTTCCTCGCTGGTCACGCGTGCCGAGACAACCAGGCCCAGCGATACCATGGAGATCGCTCCGACCAGGGCCACCAGGAAGAGCGTGAAGAAACTGCCGTCCATGCGGGTTTCCAGAAACAGGTGCGTGCCGGTGTACACGAAAACGGTGATTCCCATTATCAGAACCATGCGCGATGCAACCTGGGCCGTGATGAACTCCAGCGAGGTTAGCGGCGTCGCCTGTAATCGCTTCAGGAACCCGTTCTTTCGATAGCGGACCACGACATAACCAACGCCAAACATGCAGCTGAACATCATGTTCATTCCGAGTATGCCCGGTAGCACCCAGTCGACATAGCGAATTGCGTCGCCCGTTATCTGTTCCTTTTCGATGCTCGTCGGAGCCGTTGCACCAGCCTGCAGCAATGCGAGCTCGACAAAGTAGCCTTTGGCGGACTCGGGATTTACCCAGTAGTGGGGTGCGTCGCCGAACTCGATCAGCAAGTCGAGCTGGTGCCGGGAAACCTTGAGCAGCGCGTCTTCCTTGTCCTGCATCGGCACGAACTTGATGTAGCGGGTGGCAAGAAAGGGGTGTTGCCGGGTGATGATCTCGTCGCCGTCCTGCAGCACGCCGACGGTATAGGCATTGCGATCGCCGCCGAATGCGAAAGATAGCCCGAACATCAATACGATCGGCAACAGCAGGTTCCAGGCAAGCGTCGAGCGATCGCGCAGGAATTCGCGGTTGCGTCCCTGGAAAATGGCGTAGATGCGTCCGAACACGGGCTCAGGCTCGCAGCGTGTGGCCGGTCAGATCCAGGAAGAGATCTTCGAGGTTGGCCTGCCGGATGTTGATATGGTCGAGGCTGCGAACATGCGTCGAAAGCTGCTGCAGGCTTGCACTGACATCGGAAGTCACGACTTCGACAATGCCCAGATTCTCGTAAACCGTGTGCGCGATTCCCGCCAGATCGCCGCTCACGTCGCCGACAGGCAGCTCGATGATGAGGCCATCGTAGTGCTCGCGAAGCAGGGCAGCAGGCGAACCCTGGGTGACGATTCTGCCGGCGTCCATTATGGCTATCTCGTCACACAGTACCTGCGCCTCATCCATGTAATGGGTCGTCAGCACGATCGTGGACCCCTGCGAGCGCAGGCTCTGAACGAGGTCCCAGAAATTGCGTCGCGCCTGGGGATCCAGCCCTGTCGTCGGCTCATCCAGAAAGATCAGGCGAGGCCGGTTGACGAGGGCAACGGCCAGCAGGAGTCGCTGCCGCTGACCGCCGGACAGCTTGCGATTGTCGCGATCGAGCAGCGCCCCTAGCGAGCATTGTTCCACCAGCTCGTCGAAGTTTGCCTTGCGCGCGTACAGCGCTCGAAACATCTCGATGGTTTCGCGAACGGTCAGGAAGTCCTGCAGCGCGGTATTCTGAAACTGGATGCCTGCTTCCTGGTGGAATCTCGCACCGGCCGGCTCGCCGCAATAATAGACCTCGCCGGAGCTCGCCGGCGTCACGCCTTCGATGATCTCGACCGTCGTTGTCTTACCGGCGCCGTTCGGGCCGAGCAAACCGAAGCATATCCCTTCCCGCACGGCGAAGCTGACGCCGTCAACGGCCTGCACACCGGGATACTGCTTGGTCAGGTTGCGGGCTTCGAGGACGGTGTACATCGGCGCCAAGGGTACCGGACCTTTGCGCCTGCAACCAGCTTGCAACCAAATCCGCCGTAGCGGTATCTAATCAGTAGGGAACAAAACAGGGGATGCGGAAATGTCCAGAATCTTTACCAAGAGCACGTTTACCATTGGCCTGCTGATCATGCTGCTCGCCTTGCCTGCGCTGGGCGCAACGGTGAACAAGAGCGTCAAGATCGAGGCGGGTGCGGAGGCCAGCGGCGCGACGTCGGTGAACGGCAGCATTTCCGTCGGTGAGAACGCCAGGGTTACGGGTAACGTCAAGACGGTCAACGGCACCATACGCGTCGATGCCGGCGCCAGCATCGAGAAAGCCTCGACGGTTAACGGCGCGGTGCGACTTGCGAGAGGTGTGCAAAGCGAGAGTCTCAATACGGTCAATGGTTCGATCAAGGTCGACGAAAAGGTGACTGTCGATGGCGGAATTACCGCCGTAAACGGTCGCATCACGATCGAGGCGGGCAGTAGCGTTGCGGAAAACGTCAGCAACGTTAACGGTCAGATCGAACTGAGCGGCGCTCTCGTAGGCGGCAACCTCAAGACCGTGAACGGCGATGTGAGCCTGGCGGAGCAGACAGTGGTCAAAGGTGACCTCATCGTGGAGGAAAACAACAGCTGGGGCTGGGGCAAGTCCAGCAGCCGAAAACCGCGCATCGTCATCGGTCCGGGTTCACGTGTCGAGGGCAAGATCATTCTGAAGCGCAAGGTCGAGCTGTTTATCAGCGACAGCGCCGAGGTCGGTGGTGTCGAGGGCGAAATGAGCATGGACGACGCCGAGCGCTTTAGCGGCAAGCGACCGTAGGCGATCCCGCACAAGCCGGCCAAGGCAAACGCACCAGAAATCAGTAGAATAGGCGTCGTGCAAGGCGCTGCGACACAATTATCCCTGTTTTCCGAAGTCGAGGAGCCCGATACCATGTCGGGTTTTTCCGTGCGCGAGAGCAGCCGGGCGCGGCGCCTGTCGATCAAGGTCTTTCCTCGCGGGCGCGTCGAGGTAGTTGTCCCGAAGCGTACGCGCCCGGCGGCGGTGCGTGAATTCGTCGAGGCGCACCGCGACTGGATCAGTCGTGCGCGGGCGTCGTTCGCAGCGGAGCATCCGCCGGAGCCGTTCGCGTTGCCGCGTAACGTCCGGCTCGACGGCATTGAGCGGCAGTACTCAGTGCGCTATGTACCCGAGCCTGGCACGAGGTCTGTGAAGTATCGAACCCGGGGCAGCACAGTCCAGTTGTCCGGTGATACCGATAACGAGTCGCTTTGCGTCGCAGCGCTGAAGCGCTGGCTGCTTTCGCTGGCGAAGCGCGAGTATGCGCCGAGGCTCAAGGCGTTGTCCGCGGTGACCGGCAGTTCCTACAAGAAGATGCATGTGCGCGGGCAGCGAACCTGCTGGGGCAGCCACTCCAGTAACGGAACCATTTCCCTGAATTATTGCCTGATGTTCCTGGATCCCGCGCATCTTCGCTATGTCATGATTCATGAGCTTTGCCATGCACGGCACATGAATCACTCGCGCCGGTTCTGGGGTCTTGTCGCGAAGTTCGAGCCCGAGTATCGTCGTCTCGACAAAGACCTCAACAGCAGCTGGAAGCAGATCCCGACCTGGGTCGGTATTTACTAATCCTGGCTATTTGTCGGTCCTTGCAGGGAGCCTGAGAAGAAACATGTCATCGATGCACCGCGCAATCTGCACACTCGTGCTGCTACTGGTAGTTGCCAGCCAGGCGCTGGGCGTGGGGCATGCCGCGACTCATGGCGGTTTCGATGCCAGCGATTGTGGATTGTGCGCAACGTTCGCACAGCCGGCGGCAGCGATACCGGATACCGGCGCCGTGGCCCTGAGTGTGTCGGCGCATCGTCCCTGCATCGGGTGCCTGCCGGTGGCGCATGCCGCGTCCGGTGTGCCCTGCAATCACCAGCGAGGTCCGCCACCTCGAATCTAGCTGACGTATTTGCGGTCGCGACGAGACAACGGCGACCGGTGTTAACCAGATTCATGTGGAGGACGTATTGATGCGTATCCCGTCAAGAGTGGCTCTCGCGGCACTTGTTGCCATCTGTGCTGGCGCCGTACAGGCGCAGGACCCTGAAATCGATTTACTGCGCTCGGCGCTCGCGGAACTGCGATCGGACTACGAGGCCCGCATCGCAGAGCTCGAGCGACGGCTTGCCGTAGCCGAGCAGAATGCGCTACAGGCCAGCTATGCTGCGAAACAGGGCGACAGCGAGCAGCTGAGCGCCCCCGCCGGCGGCGCTCGCTCGTCCGCGTTCAATCCTGCGATCGGCGTCATTTTTCAGGGGCAGGCCTGGAGTTTCAGCGAGGATCCCGCCGGCTATGCGGTCCAGGGCTTTCCGTTCGGCGGCGAGGCCGGGCCGTTTGATGAAGGTCTCTCGCTGGGAGAGACCGAGCTCGTCATGAGCGCCAACGTCGATGACAAGTTCTCCGGCCGCCTGACGGCGGCGCTCGCCATCGAGGATGGCGAAGGCGTCGTCGAGATCGAGGAAGCCATGATCGAGGCGACGGCGCTTCCGGGCGGCTTCGGCGCGACCTTCGGCCGATTCTTTTCCGGCATTGGCTATCTGAATGCCAGGCATGCGCATACCTGGGACTTCGCGGACCAGCCCTTGCCTTACCAGGCCTTTCTGGCCAATCAGTACAAGGATGACGGCGTGCAGCTACGCTGGCTCGCGCCCACGGACCTGTACATCGAGCTGGGCGGTGAGTGGTTTCGCGGCAGCAGCTACCCGGCGGCTGGTGGCGGCAATTCGGGTCTTGGCGCCTACAGCCTGTTTGCCAGGTTGGGTGGCGATATCGGTACCGGCAGCAGCTGGCTGGCGGGAATCTCCTACCTCGATAGCAAGGCCGTCGACCGGGCGTCCGGCGACGAGGACGATCCGCTGATTTTCAACGGCGATTCGACGCTGACGGCGGCGGAATTTGTCTGGAAGTGGGCGCCAGACGGCAATTGGAAGCAGAAGAACCTGGCCGTTTCGGCCGAGTATTTCTGGCGAACTGAAACAGGCGACTACGCGTTGCCGGGACTCTTGCCGTTGCCGTACGACTCGGATCAGGTCGGTTGGTATGTCCAGGCCGTGTACCAGCCAATGCCACGGTGGCGTTTCGGCGGGCGCATCGATGGCCTGTCCGCCGACAACCCTGGCAGCCTCTTCGACGCGACCGCGCTGGCCACATCCGGCAGTGACCCGCTGCGTTACAGCGTC